>CAYXQB010000223.1:0-5633 GCA_964466435.1 uncultured Flavobacteriaceae bacterium
CCTACATCTACTATGAGAACACGTTCGGCGGTCACTCGAACGACGCCGACCCCGCCATGAACGCCGACCGCTGGGCGAAGCACTACATCTACCTGACACAGAAGCTGATGGACTGATCATGCGCTGGCAGACCGCGGCCGTCGTCGCGCTCGTCGTGGCGGCGGTCGCCTACTGTATGAGTTTGCCCGATCGCGACACGCTCTTGGAGCAGTTCGGCCGCGAGCGTTGGGCCTGCGCCGACATGGCGCCGGGCAAGAGCGTGACGCGTAGCGTCGGCTGGGTGTCCGGCAAATCCGCGCTCAGCATCATGATCTCCTCACGAACGGAGCTTTCCTTCCTTGGGCTCTCGTGCCGCTCCCGCAAAGGTCTCTGTATGCCCTTCGACGACGGCTGGCAGGGCGTGACGACCACGTTTCAAACCCAATCGGGTCCAAGAGCGATCGCGTTCGACCGCAAATCGCCCGGCGTCACCGGCGATTGGTTCACGCTCGCGCGCCTCACCGGAACGCTCGGCACAAGCTTGGTGTCCGGCTTCAACGAAGCGACGCACGCCACCGTGACCGTCGAGGGCAAGAGCGGGGCACTCTTCGCCGATGAGATCGACCTTGCAGGGTTTCGCGAGGCGATGGCGGCTTGCGGCGACTGATCACCACGTCGGATCGATCGGCGTGACGGGCGCCTCGCGGAACTCGATCAGCTCGCCCGCGTTCAAGCACAAATCCTCGCGGAACCGGCGCGACACGATCTGGATGCCGATCGGCAGCCCGTCATGCGTGCCCATCGGCAGCGCAAGTCCGGGAAAGCCCAGCACCGGCAGAGAGATCTGATACTTCATCGCCGCGAGCAGTCGCTTCACCGCCGGCACACCCTGTTTGTCGAGATCGAAGGGCAGGGCATGCTCCGCACACGCCGGCAGAATGATGAGCGGATACTTGTCGAGAAACACCTGCCACTTGATCAGAAGCGCGTCGCGCTCCCGCAGACCCGCCTGATACTTCGCGACATCGGCAGTGCCCTTGATCTCGGTGAGCGCCTCGACGAAGCGCCCCATGTCCTCATCGCCCGTCGCCGGAACGAACGGCCTGAGCATCGAGCCGATCTCCGAGAACGCCAAGTCCGACCACAGATCGGCAACCCGGTCGATATCGGGCGGCGACACCTCGTCGACCTCGTAGCCCATCTCGCGCAAGTGCGACGCCGCGCGCCGCATCGCTGCCTTCGTCGCGGCGGGCAAGGCGTCGTCGATCGCCACCGCCACGTCGAGCGGCGCGCGCACAGGCCCTTGGTCCAGCGGCGCCGGCACCCATGTCGGATCGCGCGGATCGCCCTCCGCCATCAGGCGGAGCGCACAGCGCAAGTCGCGCACGGAGCGCGCCATCGGCCCGTTCACTGACATCAACTGCGCCGCAAACGCGCGCGGTACAGTCGACGTAGCGTTGTAGGCCGGCACGCGCCCCACGCTCGGCCGCAAACCCACAACGCCGTTGCAGTACGACGGCCAGCGGATCGAGCCGCCGATGTCGTTCCCCTGCGCCAGCGCGCCGATGCCCACGGCAAGGCTGGCACCAGCGCCGCCCGAAGAGCCGCCGCAGGTCACGTCCTTGCGCCACGGATTGAGCGTCAGCCCGTGCAGGGCGTTGTCCGTCATCGCGCGCATCGCGAACGCTGGCGAGTTGGTCCGCCCGATCACGATCGCGCCCGCCCGCCGCAAACTGCCGATCGGCGGTGCGTCTTCTTTCGCGATCAAATCCTTGAACAGCTTCACGCCGTTGTCGGTCGGAAGCCCGGCCTGATCGGTGTTGATCTTCGTCGTGATCGGCACGCCATGCAGCGGCCCGCAAACGTCGCCGCGTGCGATCCCCTGATCGGCCTTGTCGGCTTCGGCGCGCGCTTGATCGTGCAGCGCGCGCACGACCGCGTTGATCTTCGAGTTCACTTGATCGAGCCGTGCCAGATGCGCATCGACCGCTTCGCGCGCGGAAATCTGCTTCTTGCGGATCAGCTTCGCGGTGTCGGTGGCGTCGAGCGCCCAAAGCGGTTTGGTCATGGGATCACGCCTTCTGCGCTTGACCGCGCGCACGAACGGCTTCGCGCCGGCGTTCGATTTCTTCGGCACTCACGGCCTTGTTCGACGCCGCCGAAAGCCGCCGTTCCGTCACCAGAGCCTCGCCGAAAGGCTGCGCATAACCGTCATCGATGATCTTCTTGTAGGCCGCGAGACACTCCGGCACGAGCGAAAGCATATCCTGCGCCAGCTTCAGGCTTTGCGGGATCAACTCGGCCGGCGGCACGACGCGATTGGCCATGCCCCAGTCGCAAGCCTGCTGCGCACTCATGAAATTGCCGGTCAGCGACAGCTCCTTCGCGCGGTAGATACCGATCGTGCGCGACAGCTTCTGCGACAAGCCCCAGCCCGGCATGATGCCGACGCGCCCATGCGTGTCGGCGAACCGCGCCTCCGTCGAACAGATGAGCACATCGCACGCAAGCGCGACCTCGAACCCGCCCGTGATCGCAACGCCGTTGATCGCCCCAATGATGGGGCCGGAGAACCGCGCCATCGACGTCACCGGATCGCGCGCCTCGACCGAGCCCGCAACGGTGCTCGCCCCGCTGCCTAGTTCCTTGAGATCGAGCCCCGCACAAAACGCCTTGCCCGCACCCGTCAAAACGACGACCCGCGTCGCAGGATCGGCCTCCAGCCGGTCGAACGTCTCCGCGATCGCCGCACGCAACTCGCGCGACAGCGCATTCATGGCTGTGGGCCGGTTCAGCGTGACCAATGCGGCCTCACCATGCTTCTCGACTTTGATGACGGGCTCGGACATGGCATTCCTCATGACGATGACGGATGATGCCGCCGACTGAAAACGATTGCGCATGATTGAGCAAGAGCCATGGCCAATCCCACGCCCAAAAAGAAGCCGGCAAAACCAATGGCGATACCGAGCGACCTCACTCGCGATTTCCAGCGCGTGAAAGCGGCGGCCGCGGCAGCGAAGTTGCCCGGGCTCGAGGAAGGCAGCTCCTACGGCACACCCAGCATGAAGGTGAAGGGCAAGTTCCTGCTTCGCGTACGCGAGCCGGACATCCTCGCCATCGCATGTTCGCTGGAGGAGAAGGAGTTCCTCATACAGAACGCGCCGAAGGTCTACTTCGAAACCGACCACTACAAGGGCTGGCCCTACGTCTTGATCCGCCTTTCGAAGATCAAAGACAACGAACTGGCGCATCGCGTGGCTGTCGCGTGGCGGCTCCAGGCACCGAAGAAGCTGCAAGCGGAAACAAAGCAGGTATGACCCAACCGCTCTACGACACCATCGGCACGGGCTACGCGAACCTGCGCCGCGCCGATCCGCGCATAGCCGAAGCAATCGCAAAGGCGTTGGGCGATGCCGAGACGGTGATCAATATCGGCGCGGGCGCCGGCTCCTACGAACCGCCGGGCCGCACGATCCTCGCCGTCGAACCGTCCGAGCGCATGGTCGCACAACGCCCAAAGGAGGCCGCACCCTGCCTGCGTGCGGTCGCCGGTGCGCTCCCCATCAAAAGCGCCGCCGCCGATGCCGCGATGGCCTCGCTGACGATCCATCACTGGCCGGACTGGCGCCAGGGCTTGCGCGAGATGCGGCGCATCGCGCGCCGCCGCGTCGTCCTCTTCACGTTTGACCCCGACGCGAACACGTTCTGGCTCACGCGCGACTATGTGCCGGCAATAGCCGCACTGGACCGCAAATGGATGCCGAAGATCGACGACTTGGCGGTAGAGTTGGGCCCCTGCACAGTCACGCCGGTCCCCGTGCCGTACGACTGCACCGACGGCTTCCTCGGCGCCTACTGGCGAAAGCCCGAAGCCTACCTCGACGCAAAGCTGCGCAGCTCGATGTCGTCCTTTGCGCTGGTTGATTCGAAGGCGGGCCTCGACAAGCTCGCACAAGACCTCGCCTCCGGTGCCTGGACGAAGGCAAACGGCCACCTGCTCACGCAGGACGCACTCGACATTGGTTATCGGTTGCTCACATGGGACTTCGTTTAGCGCCTAAGCAAACTCCCGCCTGAGCGCCGCACCCGCGCGCAAGAGCGCCGTGTCCGACGTGCACGTCACCAGGTCGAATCCCTTCTTGAACATCTGCTTCGCGTAGTCCGCCGACGTGCAGTAGATGCCGGCGGTCAGCCCCGCCTTCTTCGCCGTCGCCAAGATCTTGTCTATGGCCGCGACCACGACCGGGTCGGTTTGATCCATCCGCCCTTCGCGCCCCATCGAAAGCCCCAAGTCCGACGGCCCGATATAGAGCATGTCGAGTCCCTTCACGCCCGCGATCGCTTCGACATTGGCAAGCCCCGCCGCGGTTTCGATCTGCACGATCGCCAGCAGCGTCTCGTTCGATTTCGCCTGATAATCGTCGCCGTAAAGCCGTGCACGGTTCGGCCCAAGGCTGCGATAGCCGAGCGGCGCGTAGCGCAACGCACCAACGAACTTCTCGCACTCTTGCCTGTCGTTCACGGTCGGGCAGATGACGCCCATCGCGCCGGCATCCGCCGCGCGCATCACTTCGGCCGGATCGTTCCATCCGACGCGCACGAGCGGCACGGTGGGCGTCGTCGCAATCGCGGTCAGCATCGCGACCATGTCGGCATAGCCGATCACGCCGTGTTGCCCGTCGATGGTGATCGAGTCCCAGCCCTGATGTGCGAGCGTCTCCGTCGCAAACGACGCGGGCAGTTGCGCCCACGCATTCGTCGCCGCCTTGCCGCTCGCCCAAAGTTTCCGCAGCCCGTTCTCACGCATCGAAGCCCTCGTTGTTCATGAGCGCAAACTAAAGCGGGGCCCGAAGGCCCCGCAACAGTATTAAGGGATGAATCGCTTAGCGCGCGCGATGCTGCAGGAAGCGGGGCAGGGCGTTGCCGCCGCCGTCGCGCACCACTGCTGCCGTATGCGCCTGTGCAGCCTTGTGGCTTTGACCCTTGCGATGCGGCTTCGGCCCCTTGTGAGGGCGTTGAGCCTCGGCGTGCTTCGGACGTTCGCCGCCGTGCGGCTTCGCCGGATGCGGGGATCCTGCACGGCGATCCGCATGCTGCGGACGCTGAGCATCGGCGTGTTTGGGACGTTCGCCCTGCGGCTGCGCCTCGTGACCACCGGCAGCGCGCCGGTCCGCCTGCTGCGGATGGCGCGGCTTGCCATGCGAACGCTGTTCGCCATGCGGCTTGCGGTCGCCGTGGGGCTTGCGCTCGCCATGAGGCTTACGCTCGCCATGCGGTCGCCGCTCGCCGTGAGGTTTGCGTTCGCCGTGTGGCTTACGTTCGCCATTGGGCCGCGCGTTCCGCGGACGATCATCGCTAACGTATTCGCGCGCGGCGGCGTCCACCGCTTGCGCTTCGCCGGGACGTGCCCGCCATTCGCTGGACGGAATCGTCTGGCGCGTGAGCTTCTCGATGTCGCGAAGCAACGACCGCTCTTCACGGTCGCAAAACGCGATCGCAACGCCGTCCGCGCCCGCGCGAGCCGTACGGCCGATGCGGTGCACATAGGACTCCGCCACGTGCGGCAGGTCGTAGTTGATCACGTGGGTAATGCCGTCGACATCGATACCGCGCGCCGCGATATCGGTCGCGATCAAAACGCGCGAGCGCCC
>CAYXQB010000224.1:0-5616 GCA_964466435.1 uncultured Flavobacteriaceae bacterium
GAGGCTTGCCATATTCGCGCGCGCAAGCGGCGACAACACGGCTGAGGCTGGCGTTGTGACAGTGAGCGGCTTCGGGGAAGAGGTGGTGGGCGGCGTGGGAGTTCGCACCGCCGGTGATGGCGATCGCGAGGCGGCTTTCGGGCGACCAGTCCACCGCCGTCATCGCTTGATGGGTGGCCCAATCGTGCGCGATGACACCGGCTTTGGTCGGATCCACGAAGGCTGCAACGTCGCAGATGTGCGTGCCGATGTTGATGGCGACGAACATGCCGGACGCGGCTGCCGTGAAAAGCGCGTAGCCGGCCAAAATGTTCAGCGTCGGGGCTTCGATCACGAGCAACGGTAGCGCGATCGCAAACATGATGTGCAAGAGCTTTGCGGCCGCAAACTCAGCCAACGCGTTCCAAGTCTTGAACTGCTGAGGCGCATCGCGGCGGGCGGCGCGCATGTGCAAGGCGTCTTCGTAGAATGCCAAGTGCTGGAGTACGAGCAGATAGAGGAACGGCGCGTAGTACGGTTGGAACTGATGCCAAGGGCGCCAGGCGTGGTGCGGGGTAAGGCGGACCATGCTGGTGCTGTCGGCGTCGATGTCGGTGCCGGCGACGTTGGGGAACATGTGGTGGGTACGGATATGGCGGCGCGCCCAGAGTGCGCCGGAGATGCCGGTGATCGCGAAGCCCGCAGAGACGACGATGTCGTTCGCGCGCCTGTTGCGGCTCAACGAGTGGTGCGATGCGTCGTGGCAGAGGGTGGAGAGCACGAGGTAGGTGAGCACGCCGGCCAAGAGCGCGAGCGCGTAGGACCAAGGGCCTGGCGGCAGCGTTAGGATTGCGATGTCGGTCGCAACCAGTGTCGCTGCCGCGCCCATGCCGCGCAGCCATTGGTCGAGGTTTGCATAGCGGCCGGTCGGTGAGGCGGCGATCACTTCGGCGCCGCGGGCGCGCAGTGCGGTGGCATAGGCCGATGCAGCTGCATAACGGGGCATGTTCGTACCTCCAGAAGGTCGAACGCGTTATTTATGGCACCGCCCTGCCCCGTGTCGTGCGACCGCGCTCACATCCTTCCGTAAACCCATGTTTGAAACAGGCTCGCGAGGTCACGTTTTGATGAGCGTTCGAACGCGTGCTGCAAGTCCTGCGCGCGGACGGTCTTGTCCCAATGCGTGCGCGTGTAGCGCTTGATGCCCTTCCAGAACGCGTCTTCGCCGAGTTCGCGGCGTAGCAGGTCTAAGAATACGACCGATTTTGCGTAGGCCATCGCGCGCTTCAGTTTGAGCGACGGATACTTGCCTTGCCAGCTTAGCGGTACGTCGAAGGCTTCTGCTTTCGCGGCGGCCCAACGCTTGTTCGCGAGTTCGAGTTCGCGGTCATAGTCAGCCCGGCCCCAGCGGTGCTCCTTCCAGGCGGCCACCATGAAGACGGTGAGGCCTTCGTTCAGCCAGAGTTCCGACCAGTCGGCGCAGGTGACGGCGTTGCCCCACCATTGGTGCGCGAGTTCGTGCGCGATGACCCAATCTTCGTGCGGGTTCTCCAAGATGGGCGCGATGTTGGCGAGGCCGATGATGGAGTGCGTCGCCGCCTCCTGCGCCTCGCCACCGGCGACCAGGACTTGCGTGTAAGCGCGCTCGGGAAGGCGCACACCTGCCTTGTCTTCGAAGAACGCGAGCATGCGTGGCGTATCGGCGAACATTCGGGCGACGGTCGCGCTGTCGCTTGTCGCGGCGAGGACCGGCAGCTTGATCCGCGCGTCGGTGATGTCCATGCGTTGAAGCTTTCCGGCCGCAAACCCAAAGAGGTAGCCGGAGAGTGGGCGGCGCGAACGCCAGTGCGTGGTCTGTGCGCCGCGCGTCATCGATGTGGCGATGCGGCGTCCTGGCGCGATGACTTCCATCCCCGGCGGCAGCGTGATGCGAACGTCGATCTTCGCCTTGTCGCCGGGGCGGTCTTGATCGCAGATCATGTAGTCGCAGGTGAAGTAGTTCGCGTAGACCGTGTCTGCCGTCCAGACGAGACCCTTCGGCGCCTTGCCCTTAAAGCTCACGATCAAGCGGCCGGTTTCGCCCTTGCGCATCGTGCGCGGCAGGTGGAAAACGCGGCGGTCGCCCTGCACTTCCGCGCCGACCATGTCTTCGCCGCTTAGCGAGGCGGTCACGTCGAGCGCGTTGGCGCTGAACGACAGCGCCTTGAGACCGTGTGCGGTGCTCTTGAAGTGGATTACCGTTTGGCCGGCAACTGTCTGCGTTGCGAAGTCCGGCGCTATGCGCACGTCGTACGCCGTCACATCGAACGCGGCTTCGCCGGCGGGTGCGGGCGCGGCGCCGACTGCTGCGAGACAAAGAAGTGCGATGGTGCGATTCATGACTTGGGCGGGAGTCCGTAGTTTGCGGGGTCACGGCCATCCGTCGCGATGCGGTGCGTGAGGCGTGCGATGTAGGCGTTGTCGCGAGCGTCGTTCTGCCAAAACGGTTCGCCGAACTCGGCGACCACCGTCTTCATCATCCAGGCACGCTGTTCGTCGATGCCGTCTTCGACCAGCATCTGGTGGAACAGCCGGTCCGCAGTTTTCTTTGCGACCTGATGCGTGTGGTAGAGCCAGTCGTGAAACACGGACGCGCCCATCAGCATCGGCGAGAACGGCGTGCCGAAGATCGGCCAGGCGGGCATCGGCAGGCTGGAGCCGTCGTACTGAAAGAACTTCGGGATGCGGATCGTGACGTTGCCGACGCTTCGCATGACGTCGGCGGCGACTTCGTAGGCTTCTTTGAGTTTAGCGTGGTCGGGTTTCAAGACGGGATGAAGGAGTAGCTTGGTCACACAAGGCTCCGGACTGTGCGCAGCCAGCGTAGCGCATGGCGCGTGCAACAAAAAAGCCCGGCACGGGACCGGGACCCATCGGGCCGCCGAGTTGGTTCAATACTCGTAGGTCCGTGCCGGTGCGTTCGCCCCGCTCTTTGCGTTTCGCGCGGCCTGGACTGCCGATGGAAGTTGGGCGTACAGGCTCACTGGCGGCTCTTACGCAAGCACCAGTGCACGGTTCCGTCACCTTAACGTGTAGACACGATCCGGACGCGGACGTTCCAATAGATAGCGAAAAAGCGCTGCTGTCTTGTCGAGTGACGAAACTTGGTAATCGACTGGCTTATCGGCGCTCACTCCAAAGCGAGCCAATTCCTCATCACTCAGCAGTACCCGCGCACCAAAGTGCTCGAACTCATGGACGGCGATGCGCTTACCGACCAATTGGACCAATCCGTAATAGCACGGGCGGCACTCCGCCTTTTCGTTCACGTACTTCTGCGCAATGAACATATCATTGCCGATGCTGCGCATGACGAAGTAGTGCAGCACAGTTTCAACGGTCTTTCCGCCTTTCTTTGCGTTTGGGTCAATCAGTGCATAGCTGTCGCCGCGGCGCTCAAGACGGAAGTTCTTGGGCCCGGTGCCTCTGATTTGCGCGGTGATTTCCGTCGGCGTCGCTATGGGAAACTCCGCCTCGTGTGCTGCTATCAAGGGTTTCTCGCTTGTGAAACACGCAGCCAGCCCAAGACTCATGAGTGCGATCAGAAGGAGGCGCATTCGAGAAACTCCAGAAGTGTCCGCGGCGCGACAAATCCATGGATGCAAATTTAACGCTATCAGCTTCGTAAGTACCACTCCAGAGGGAGGCACTCCTTTTTCGTGTCTTGGGAGCCACGGAGAGGGGTCCCGGTTTGCAATCACGACGAGGCCACGGCAACACTCGGTTATCTGAAGCCACGCTGAGAAGTACTTACGATGACCGACGTTTTGACCGACCTCGCCCAGCGCCTGGGCCCCAAACTCGCCTTGATCGATGACCGGCCAGGTGGGCGCATCGTCAAATGGACGTTCGCAGAACTGGAGGCGACCGCGAACCGGCTGGCGCGGTTGCTGCTGGATTTGGGCGTCAAGCCGAAGGACCGGATCGTGTCGTGTGGGCAGAACTCGTGCTGGCTGGTTGCCATGTCGAATGCGGTCAGGAAGATCGGCGCGGTAGGCGTGCCGTTGAACTACCGGCTGACGCCGGAGGAGGCGACTTATGTCGTCGACAACTCCGACGCGGTTGTCGTTTTTGCGGATGCAGAGTTTGCGGACTTCTTTGCGAAGATCAGGCCCGAGACGCCGAAGGTGCGCGAGACGTTGATATTCGACGGCGCGCCGGCCGCCGGCCAAAAGCGAGTCGAGCCGCTGCTCGACAGCTTGCCGAGCACGCCGGTTGTGATTGACGGGCCGCCGCTCGAGCCGATGACGATGATCTATACGTCGGGCACCACCGGCAAGCCTAAGGGGGCCGTGCGGTCGTCGCTCGGCAATCCGGCGCAATCGCTCGCGCTTTGGAACGAGATCGGCTACGTCGCGGACGACGTCTACATCACGACGGGGCCGCTCTATCACTCGGGGCCGGGCGGGTTCCTCACGACCGCGCACCGGCTCGGCAATACGGCCGTGCTGCAGCACAAGTTCGATGAGGAAGACTGGCTTCGTCTCGTCCAGAAGTACAAGGTGACCACGACGTTCGCGGCGCCGACGCCGATCCGGCGCATCTGCCAACTTCCGGAGGCGGTGTTCAAGAAATACGATGTTTCGTCGATCGCGCGGATGGTGGCGAATGCGGCGCCTTGGTCCTACGCGCTCAAGCAGCTTTACCTGTCGCGGTTTCCGAAGCTGTCGCTCTTCGAGGTGTACGGGTCGACCGAGCTTGGCGTGAACACGGTTTTGCGGCCGGAGCATCAGCTGTCGAAGCCGGGATCGTGCGGGCGGCCTGCGCCTGGCGTCGAGATACGGTTGTTCGCGGAGGATGGCAGTGTGGTGAGCGCGCCGAATGTGGAGGGCGAGCTTTACGTCAAGAGCGCGAACATGTTCTCGACCTATCACAAGGCGCAGGACAAGTTCGAAGCAGACCGGCGCGACGGCTGGCAAACTGTCGGCGACATCGCGACGTTCGACGAGGAAGGCTTCTACTATATCTGCGACCGCAAGAAGGACATGATCATCTCGGGCGGCGTGAACATCTATCCGGCGGAGATCGAGTCAGCGCTTGAGCATCATCCCGACATCAACGACGTCGCCGTGTTCGGCATCCCGGACGACGAATGGGGCGAGGCGGTGCACGCGATCGTGGTCGTCAGGCCCGGCGTCACGTTGACGAAGGATCAGATCACTGCCTACGCGCGCGAACACCTTGCCGGTTACAAGGTGCCGCGCTCGATCTCCTACATGACGGAGATTCCGCGCACGGGGTCGGGCAAGATCTTGAAGCGCGACTTGCGCAAGCCGTTCTGGGAAGGGCGCAAGAGCCGGGTGTGAGCGCGCTTCACGAGCGCACCCGGTCGAGCCAGAGGGCGAGGGCTGCGAGGCTCAGGTAGGCGGTGAGGCCGAGGCCTGCGAACGAGGCTGCGTCGAGAGCGGGCGGTGTGAACCAGTTGATGCCCTGAAGAACCAGGAGCGCGGTCATCATGACCCAGGGGACGATCCTGCCCATTGTGCCGCGCGGCTTGGTTGCTGCCATGAAGAGCGCGAAGCCGGCGAACAGCAAACCAAGCTCCAGAGGCGCTTCGATGAGCGGTTGGTCCCAGAGTGCGTAGCCGAGCTTGTGGTC
>CAYXQB010000225.1:0-5588 GCA_964466435.1 uncultured Flavobacteriaceae bacterium
TTGGCATCGGTGAAGTCCGTGAGCGCCCACATCGAATTGCAGACGATGGGAATGTGCGGCTTGGCAAGCGGGATCACCATGTCGTCGGCGTGAATGGGTTGCGCCACCTCGCCGGAATCGATCGCAATCGACGACAGCGACGATATCAGACACCCGGGATCGAGCACTTGCTCCACGATCGGCAGCACATGGGCATGCACCGGCACCTCAGTGAACGGCCCACCATAGGCAAGCAGATTGTAGATGCGAACGGTCTTGTGTCCCTCAAACCCGTTCATCGCAGGCTTGGCGTCGAGCTCCCGCTCCAGCCGCAAAAGCGCGGCATTGAGCGCGTCGATCAAGCCAGGCTCGATCGCATTCTCCACCACGGTGTAGCCGTCGCGGCGGATTCGTTCGACATGTGCTGCCGTGTCCATGCGAAATCCCTGGTCAGTTTCGGTGCTCAAGTCTAGCCTGCCCGCACCGGCTTAGGGAGACCCATGATGCTACGTTGGTTCGGTTACATTGTCTTGACGCTCGCCGTCATCGGCGCCGCCGCCTATTACTGGCTGATCGTCGACGGGAGTGGCCCTTCGGGCGGCACCTACGCCATCGACATGAACGAGGTGCGCACCCTCGCCAACACGGCGCAAGGCGACAAGCCCTCCGAAATCCGCGTCGAGCGCATCGCCGCCTTCAAGATGCCGTTCACCGCCATGGTCGCCGGCGAATCCTGGAAGGAAGTCGACGTCCCGGTCTATTCGTTTCAGGTGAACTTCCCGTCCGCGGCCGCGATCGTCATCGACGCGGGCATCGACGGCGTACAGGCCGAAGCCGAAAAGAACCCGACCTTTGATGCCGCCGCCTACGCACGCATGCAAACGGCGATGATCACCGCAGGCAACATTGTCATCACGCACGAGCACCCGGACCATATCGGCGGCATCACGGCCGCCCCCAGCCTCGCCCAGATCCTGCCGCAGGTGAAGCTGACGAAGGAGCAGGTGGATCATCCGGAAAAAATGTTCGGCCTGAAGTTCCCCGACGGTGCGCTGAAAGACTACGCACCTCTCACGTATGAGAAGTACCACCCGCTCAGCGCGGGCGTCGTGCTCATCAAGGCACCGGGACATACGCCGGGAAGCCAGATGGTCTTCGTCCAACTCGCCGACGGGCGGGAGTATCTATTTCTCGGCGACATCGCCTGGCGCTTCGAAAGCGTCGAACGGGTTCGCACCCGCGCGCGCCTCGTCTCCTGGTGGTTCTTAGGCGAAGACCGCGACGCGGTGATGAGCGAACTCGCCGAGCTGAAGCGCATCCACGACGCCGAGCCGAACCTCATCATGGTCCCCGGCCACGACATCGACCACATGGCCAAGCTCGCCACAAAGAACGCTTTCGCGGGTACGTTCAAGTGACAGTCCGGCTCTTAGCCGCAGCCGACATACCGGCTGCGGCTTCGCTGCTGACCGCACTCGACAAATCTCTGACACCGTCCGTCCTCAGCGAACGGTTCGCAAAGCTGGCAGGCAACGCCGGACATCGCGTCTGGGTGTTTGAAGAGCAGGGAACCGTCGTCGGCGTCGCCCACGCCTTCGTGCGCCCCGCCTTGGAGAAGCCCTGCGAACTGGTGGTGCAGTCGATCGCCGTCGATCCCGCGCGCCGCAATGCCGGCATCGGCCGCGCCTTGATGACCGAGGTGGAGCAATGGGCACGCGCGCAAGGGTCCGCATCCATCGCCTTGCACACGCGCAACGCAGCACCATTCTACCGCAAGCTCGGCTACGGCGAGATCGCGGCACCGACACTTATGCGAAAAGTCCTCACCTGATTTCCGCCTTGCGACGCCGCCACGATAGTGGCATTGTGAGTGCCACTATATCGGAAAGGTCTCCCCGTGCGCGCAACGCTCAGCCGCACCATCACCTCCATCATCACCAGCCGCGGCTTGCGCAGCCTGCGTCGCCGCTGGAACGGCCTCGGCCGTGCGTTTGGCGGCAAGGCGGTCGTGCACTACTTCCACCAGCCGGACGACCCGTACTCGCAGCTTGCCGCCCAACCCCTGCCGGCGTTGAGCGACACCTACAAGATCACGATCGCCTCGCACATCGTCTCGCCGCCCGACAAAGCCGCGGCGCCGGAGTACGAACGCCTGATCAAGCTCGCCGGCCGGGACGCCGCGCTGCTCGCCCGCGCCTATGGCCTCAAGTACCCCGCGCCTGACGCGCTGCCGAAAGATGCCGACAGCGGCGACACGCTGCGCAAGAAACTCGGCCACTACCTAAGCGGCATGTTCTTCTTCGAGGGCGAATGGTACTGGGGCGTCGACCGCCTGCACTTCCTTGAAGAGCGCCTGCGCGAAGCCCGCCTTGTGAAGAAGAAGGACGCGGCCCCGATCGCACCGGCGAAGGAAGTGACGCTCGCCGGCGCGCGCGGCAGCGCGAAGGGCGCGACAGTCGACTACTTCCTCTCGTTCCGCAGCCCCTACACCTATCTCGCCGCCGAACGCGCTCGAAAGCTCTGCGAACACTACGGCGCGACGCTGCGCCTACGTTTTGTGTTGCCGATGGTGATGCGCGGCCTACCCGTGCCGGGCGCGAAGCGCTTCTACATCACACTCGACACCAAACGCGAAGCTGAGCGTCTCGGCATGCCCTTCGGCACGATCATCGACCCCGTCGGCAAACCGACCGAACGCGGCCTCGCCGTGCTGCACCAGGCGATCCAGGCGGGCAAAGGCTCCGCCTTCGCGGAGTCGTTCCTGAAGGGCGTCTTCGCCGAAGGTATCGATGCCGGTTCGGACGCCGGCTTGAACAAACTCGCCGAGCGCGCGGGCCTCGACCGCACGCTCGTCGCCAACGCCCTCAAAGACGAAAGCTGGCGCAAACTCGCCGAAGCGAACCGCGAAGAACTCTTCGCCCTCGGCCTTTGGGGCGTGCCGTCGTTTCGCGTCAACAACAACGAAGCCCACTGGGGCCAAGACCGCCTCTGGGTCATCGAACAAGAATTGCAGCAGGTGAACAAATGATCCCAACTCCGCTCACACTGAACGGCGCACCCGGCTCGCCATACACCCGCAAGATGGTGTCGCTGCTGCGCTACCGGCGCATCCCGTACAAGCTCTTGCAATTCGGTGGCATGAACACGCCGGCTCACTTGCCGAAGCCGAAGCCGCAGCTGCTGCCGACGTTCTATCTCCCGAACGCGAGCGGCGAACTCGAAGCGGTCGTCGACTCCTCGCCTTTGATCCGCAGGCTCGAGCGCGAATTCGAAGGCCGCTCCGTCCTACCGCCGCATCCGGTGACCGCCTTCATCGACTATCTGCTCGAAGACTACGCCGACGAGTGGCTGACGAAAGCGATGTTCCACTACCGCTGGCACTACGCGGCGGACGCCGACAAAGCCGGCGACATCCTGCCCCGCTGGTCGCGCATCTCGGGCAGCGACGAAGAGATGGCGCAGTTCAAGAAGTTCATCATGGACCGCCAGATCTCGCGCCTTTACGTGGTCGGCTCCAACAACACGACTGCGCCCGTGATCGAAGCGAGCTACGAGCGCTTCCTCGACCTCTTCAACGCGCACCTGAAGCTTTACCCCTATCTGATGGGCAACCGCCCGGGCGCGAGCGACTTCGCCATGTTCGGCCAGCTCACCGCGCTGACCCACTTCGACCCGACGCCGATGGCGCTCACGATGAGAAAAGCCCCGCGCGTCTACGCCTGGGTCGAAGTCACCGAAGACCTCTCCGGCCTCGAACCCACGGAGAGCGACTGGCTCGATCCGGCGAACGTGCCCGCAACGATCGTCGCTCTGCTCAAAGAATTCGGCCGCGTCTATGTGCCGGCTCTGATCGCGAACGCCGCCGCGATCGCGAACGGCCAAGAGACGTTCGAAACCGAGATCGACGGCAAACCCTGGAAGCAGCAGACGTTCCCGTACCAGGCGAAATGCCTGCAATGGATCCGCAACGCCTACGCCGACCTCGGCGACACGGACCGCGCAACCGTCGACAAGCTTCTCGCCGGCACCGGCATTCCCGTCCTATTCCGTAAATGAGTCAGCGATGATCAAGCTCTACGGCGTTCAGTGCTCCCTCTACACCGGCAAGGTACGCTCCTACTTCCGCAAGAACGCGATCCCGTTCGCGGAACGCACGCAGTCGCACCCGCACTACCGCAACGCGGTGCTGCCCGCGGTCAAAAACCGCCGCATCCCCGTGGTCGAATTCGACGACGGCGCGATGGTGCAGGATTCGACCGCAATCCTCGACGTCTGCGAGACGCGCTTCCCGCACGTTGCCAAGCCCACGGGCGCGCTGCGCGTCGTCGAACTGTTCCTCGAAGCCTACGCCGAACGTTCGCTGCTTAAAGCGGCGATGCACTACCGCTGGAACTTCCCGGAAGAAAACCGCGCCTTCATCGTGGGCGAGTTCGGCCGCATCATCGCCTTCGCGAACGGACCCGCCGCCTGGCCGCAAGCGGGCGAAGCGATCGCGGGCCGCATGTCGGCCTATCTGCCGCCGCTCGGCATCACCGCCGACTCGATCCCCGCGATCGAAGCGAGCTACCTGAAACTGCTCGCCCTCCTGAACGCGCATTTCGTGCTCTATCCCTACATTCTGGGCGACGCACCGAGTCGCGCCGACTACGGCCTCATGGGCCCACTCTACGCGCATCTCGGCCGCGATCCCTATCCGGTTCGCATCATGCAGCAGAAGGCGCCGCTGGTGTTCCGCTGGGTCGAACGCATGAACGCGCCCGAAGCCGAAGCGCCCGAATACCCGGATCGCACACCCGCGTTCTTCGATGCCGCGAACGCCCCGCCGACATTCCGCGCCATCCTGAAGCAAGCCGTCGCCGAATACGCGGGCGAGGTCGAGGCGACGGCGCAAGCCTTCGCGAGATGGGCCGCCGCGCACGCCGACAAGCCATCAGGCGCGCTCGTCTCCGACAAGGGCGATGACCAGCCGTCTTTCGGCCCGATCGAATATCCGCTCGAGAACGCGACCGTGCGGCCATACTCGTCCGCGCATACGCTCTGGGCGATACAGCATGCGCTCGACGCCTACGCCGCCGCGAGCGCGCCTGAGAAAGCCCAAGCCCGCGCCCTGTTCGCGGAAGCAGGCGGCGAAAGCCTGCTCGATCTGCAGCTCGCCCGCCGCCTCATCCGCATCGACAACAAACTCGCCATCGCTTGAAGGAAACGAACGCCATGTCACTTCGCCGTTGGGCCATCGGAACCGCCGCCGTCGTCGCCGTGCTCGGCGCGGGCGGCTACATCGCGTTTCAGAAATACTGGTACTACCTGCCAGGCATCCGCCAAGCGATCATGGACCCGATCCAACCGACGCGCGACGTCGTCTGGGAAAAGGGCCCCGACACGCCGGCAGCGGGCGACCGTCCACCGAACATCATCCTCATCGTCGCCGACGACCTCGGCTACAACGACATCACGCTCTCAGGCACCGGCGTGGCAAACGGCGCCGTGCCGACGCCCAACATCGACGGCATCGCCAAGACCGGCGCGAACCTGACTCAGTCCTACTCCGGCAACGCGACCTGCGCACCCTCGCGCGCGGCGATGCTGACAGGCCGCTACGCCACGCGCTT
>CAYXQB010000226.1:0-5578 GCA_964466435.1 uncultured Flavobacteriaceae bacterium
TAGTAGCTGCGGTCGTAGTTCATGGCGAAGCGAGCGCGCACTTTCGCCTGGTCTTCGGGATAGGCCGGGCTGGCGATAATGAGGCGCATCTTCGTGGCATGGTCGGCGACGCTGTCCTTGTCTTCGGCCGGCGGCTTTTGCATCAGCGCTTCTTGCGCGGCAGGGTCTGAGCGCGGGAGCGAAGGGTCGCTCGTCGTGGACATCAGAGAAATGAGGCTGCGCGTCCTTTCCGGGTGCCGGATCGCGACGAGCTGGGCGATCATGCCGCCCATCGAGGCGCCGGCGATGTGCGCGCTTTGGATGTCGAGCGCATCGAGCAAGGCCGTCACGTCGTCGGCCATATCGTTCAGCGTGTATGGGACGGGCGGCTTCGTACCGTCCTTCATTGCGGCGGCCACGGCGCGCAGATCGGGCATGACGCCCGTGTACTTGTGGCCGAGGCCGATGTCGCGGTTGTCGAAGCGAATGACGCGCAGGCCTGCACCGGCCAGCGATTCGTGGAACTCGTCCGGCCAAGACGTCATCTGCGAGGTGAAGCCTTGAACGATGACGATAGGCGGGCCGGTAAGTGGGCCTGAGAGTTCGACTTCGGTTTCGATACCATTGAGCTGGATGCGGGGCATAAGCACTGGTCCGGATGGTGAATGGCGGTTCCGGGCAGGGTAGCGCTGCACGCACCCTTCCTTCAAGGAAGGGAGAGGGGTGACAGGGGCATGGCACGTATATAAGGAGTGCGGGACACAGCCATTCTCCAGGTCATGCAGCGAAACTTTCGGGCGCTTGCCGGTACATTTGACATCGCCATCATCGGGGGCGGGATTACCGGGGCCTGCATTGCGCGGGATGCGACGCGGCGCGGGTTCTCGGTGGCGCTCGTCGAGAAGCGGGATTTTTCGTGCGGGACGTCGGCGGGGTCGTCGAAGCTGGTGCACGGCGGGTTGCGTTATCTGAAGACGTTCGAGTTCGGGCTGATCCGCGAGTCGCTGAAGGAGCGGCGCGTTTGGGAGAAGATCGCGCCGCACATGGTCTATCCGCTCGAGTTCATGCTGCCGGTGAAGAGCGCGGCGGAGACGTGGTTCGTCGGCGCGGGCCTGACCGTCTACGATCTGCTGTCCTTCGACCGGAACCGGCTCGACGATCCGGATCAGCACATGGCCGGGCATCGGGCAATCTCGGCGGCGGAGGCGCTGCGCCTGGAACCGGCGATTGCGCGCGAGGGGCTCGCCGGCGCGCTGCTCTACTCCGATTGCCAGCTGTATTCGCCGGAACGGCTGGGCCTCGAGTGTTTGATCGATGCCGTCGCGCATGGAGCGGTCGTGGCGAACTACGCCGAAGCGGTCGCCTTCGAGCTTGGTAATGGCGGGGTCGAAGCCCTGCGCGTGCGCGATGCGATCTCGGGTGAGGAAGCAACCGTGAAGGCGCGGCTGTTCGTGAATGCGGCAGGGCCGTGGGCGGACCGCCTGTTGGAGCTGGTCTCGGGCGGCGAGGCTTCGCACAAGCTGATGCGCTCGAAGGGCATTCATATCGTCACGCACAAGTTGACCAACGGGCGCGCGCTCGCGGTGAGTCACAAAGGCGGGCACATCTTCGTGCTGCCGTGGCGCGATCACACGATTATCGGAACGACGGACAGCGTCTTCAATGAGAAGCCCGATGCGTTGAAAGTGACGGAGGGCGAGGTTGCGGATTATCTCGCCTATGTGAACGGCGCGCTACCGACGCTGAAGCTCGAGCGCGAACATGTGCTCTATGCGTATGCGGGCCTCAGGCCGCTGGTCGATAGCGGATCGAAAGACAGCTACAACGCCAGCCGGCGCGCGGAGCTCGTCGATCATGGTGCGGAGGGCGGGCCGTCGAACCTGATCTCGGCGATTGGCGGGAAATGGACGACCTCGCGCGACAATGCGGAGAAGTGCGTCGATAAAATCGCGGCGAAGTTGGGTGCGAAGAAGGCTTGCGACACGGGTGACGTTCCGCTGCCTGGCTCCACCGGGCGGTTCAAACCGTTCGTCGAAAAGCTTGCGGCGCCGTCGCCGTCCATCGCCCAGAACCTTGCGCGCAACTATGGCGCGCGCGCAGATGAGGTTCTTGCGCTCGCAAACGACGACAAATCGTTGCTCAAAACCGTGTCACAGCGGTTGCCGGATATTGCCGCGCAAGTCGCGTTCGCCGTACGATCCGAGATGGCGCTGACGCTCGACGACGTTTTGTTCCGCCGCACGGGCCTCGGCACGCTGGGGCCGCTGGAGCCGTCCGCGGTCGATGGCGTCGCACAGATGATGAGCCAAATGCTCGGGTGGAGCGAACAAGAGAAGCTGCGCCAGGTGGCGTCGATCGCCTGGCGCTACGAGGCTTTGGGGCGCACATGAAAACGCTGGCGGTCATCAATCCACGTTCGGCAGGCGGCAAGACGGGGCGTGACGCGCAATCGATCGCCGAACGGCTTGCCGAGGTCGCCGGACCAATCACCGTTGCGCTCACGAACGCGCCAATGGATGCGATGAAGATCACGACGCATGCGTTGCACGACGGATACGAGCGCGTGATTGCGGTCGGTGGCGACGGCACGATCAATGAAGTCGTCAACGGCTTCTTCCAGAACGGGCAGGCGATCAATCCGGAGGCGGAGTTCGCGCTGCTCAACCTCGGCACCGGCGGCGACTTCCGCAAGACCTTCGATATCGAAGCGGGTTTCGACGCGTCGCTGGA
This sequence comes from uncultured Flavobacteriaceae bacterium, assembly GCA_964466435.1. Taxonomy (GTDB): domain Bacteria; phylum Pseudomonadota; class Alphaproteobacteria; order Micropepsales; family Micropepsaceae; genus SZUA-430. Next base: position 2,710 of record CAYXQB010000226.1, read on the forward strand.
GCGGATCGCGGAGGGGCGCGTTAGGCGGATCGATGTCGGGCGCTTCACGTTCGTGACGCCGGAAGGCAAGACCGGCTCGCGGCACTTTGCGAACATCGCGAGCTTCGGGATGAGCGGGCATGTGGTCGATCGCGTGAACCGTTCGAAGCTGAAGCGGGTATTGGGCGGGTTCATCTATACGTGGGCGAGCATGACGGCGCTCTTTGGCTATAAGGCCAAACCCGTGCGGCTTAAGGTCGACAACGTGTTCGACGAGGTCGTCTCGCTCTCGACCTGCGCAGTGTGCAACGGGCAGTTCTTTGGCGGCGGCATGCGCGTCGCCCCGGACGCGGCACCGGACGACGGGCTGCTCGACGTAATCATTATGTGCGATGCGCCGAAGGGGAACGTGCTGAAGTCGCTCAGCGACATCAAATCGGGCCAGCACGTGAATAACCCAAACGTGAAGGTGTTCCGTGCGAAGACGGTAATCGCGACGCCGGTCGAGGCGACGGCTGGTGCACCGGTCTACATCGAAGCCGACGGCGAAGGGCCGGGGATATTGCCGGCGATGTTCGAAGTGATGCCGAAAGCGCTGAAGTTCCGGGCGTGAAGCGTCCTGCACGCAACTAACCCTGTCACCTACCCCGTCCCCATTTTTGTCATGGTCCGCGAAGGCGGACCACCCACGACTTGCGCTTCTGTCGCACGCGCGAGATTACCACGCGAAGACGCCAAGACGCTAAGCGATACAACTTGGCGCGTTGGCGACTCGGCGTGAAATTCTTGCACCGCTCAAAGTCGTGGGTGGTCCGCCTTCGCGGACCATGACAGAATTGGGATGATTTGGAGCTAACTGCATGCCGATTGATCGCAAAGATACGCGTTGGAACGGGTGGGGATGGGTGAAGGCGCACAATCCGCTCGAGGGGCGCGAGGCGGCGTTCGGGTGGATGGCGGATGCGCTCGGCACCGGGCCGCTACCGCAGACGCCGGCGAAGAAACTGGAAGAGTGTACGCTGCCGGCGACGCGGCTCGGGAGCAAGCGGGCGGCGCTGGCTGCGATCGCGGAGGTGCGGGACGACACGTTCGAGCGCGCGGCGCACACGCGCGGCAAGAGCTATTTCGACTTGTTGAAGCTGCGCGCGGGCGATCTTGTCGACGCGCCGGATGCGGTCGTCTATCCGAAGACGGCGGACGAGGTCGTGCGCGTGCTCGCCTGGGCTTCCGCCGAGCGCGTTGCCGTCGTGCCGTTTGCCGGTGGGTCGAGCGTGGTCGGCGGGCTGACCGGATCGGCGAAGGGGTTCGAGGCGACGATCGCGCTCGATCTCACCGCGATGAACAAGTTTGGCTCCATCGACAAAACCTCGCTGACCGCGACGGCGGAGGCTGGGATCTACGGCGTCGACTTCGAGGCGGCGTTGAACGCCCAAGGCTTCAAGCACGGGCATCATCCGCAGTCGTTCGAGTTTTCGACGCTGGGCGGATGGATTGCGGCGTCCGGTGCGGGGCAGCAGTCGAACGCCTATGGCCGCGCGGGCGATTGGTTTGCGGGCGCGACGGTCGCGACGGCGAAGGGGCTGTGGCGGCTCCCTGCCCTGCCTGCGTCTGCGGCGGGTCCCGACTTGCGGGCGCTACTCGTGGGTTCCGAAGGCGCGTTCGGCGTGATCACCGAAGCCACCGTGCGCATTCATGCAAAGCCGGAAGCGAGCGCGTACACGGCCTATCTCTTCCCCGACTTCGCGCGCGGCGCGGAGGCGATCCGGCGCATGGTGCAGGCGGAGCTGCCGACCGCGACAATGCGCCTTTCGGATGCGGACGAGACCTATTTCTTCCAAGCGCTCGGCAAGGCCGGTGCGGCACCGACGTTCAAGGACAAGCTGCAGGCGCGCTATCTCGCGGCGCGGGGCATGGGCGAGAAACCGTGCGCGATGATCTTGGGCTTTGAGGGCGATCAGGATCGCGTGGACTATGGCGCGGCGGCGGCGCGAAAAATCATTCGCGCGTGCGGTGGCATCGGTGTCGGCAAGTCGCCCGCGAACCGCTGGTATCAAGGGCGGTTTCACGGGCCTTACTCGCGCGATCCGATGATGGATCGGGGCTTGGGCGTCGACACGCTCGAGACCGCGACGACGTGGTCGAACATCGACAATCTTTGGAAGACCGTGCGCGGCGCGCTCGACGAGGCGATGCGCCGACACGCGCCCACAAAAGGCGCGCACGGTATCGTGCTTGCGCATATCAGCCACGCCTACCACGACGGCGCGAGCCTCTATTTCACCTATGTGTGGCCGCGTGACCTTGCCGATCCGGTCGGCCAGTGGCGCGTGATCAAGGGCGCCGCGTCGGACGCGATCGTATGCGCGGGCGGCACGATCACGCACCACCACGGCGTGGGCGAAGATCACCTGCCCTGGCTCGAAGCGGAGAAGGGGGCGATGGGGATCGGTGTGCTCAAAGCGGTGAAGCGGGAGCTCGATCCAGCGGGCGTGATGAACCCGGGGAAGATGGTGGGGTGAGATGAACGCGGCAACGCAGACGATGATCGGTCTGTTAGCGGCGGCCGCGCTGACGACCTCTGTTGCGTTGGGAGAAGAACCTACGACCGGCACGACGTTGCCGCAGTTCGAACGGGCTGTGTTGTTGGAGGCGACATCCGATACATCCGCTAATGTGAGCGTCGGCGATCTGAACGGCGACGGCAGTCCCGATATTGTGTTGGCCAAGGGACGCCACTGGCCGTTGCTCAGCCGCCTCCTTTTGAATGACGGACATGGCCGCTTTCCCGTTACGTCTTCCCTCGGCGATACGGCGCGCCGATCGTATTCGGCAAAGTTGGCCGACATCGACGGGGACAGGGTCCTGGATAGCGTTCTGAGCAACGATCGAC
>CAYXQB010000227.1:0-5559 GCA_964466435.1 uncultured Flavobacteriaceae bacterium
CAAGTTCTGTACGTTCTGCGTCATGCCTTACACGCGCGGGGCGGAGTATTCGCGCTCAGTCGCGCAAATCGAGGCGGAGGCGCGGCACCTCGTCGAGTTGGGCGTGCGCGAGATCACGCTGCTGGGTCAGAACGTCAACGCGTTTCATGGACTCGGCGATGACGGTGAGACGTGGGGGCTCGGGCCGCTCATTCGCAGGTTGGCGCGGATCGATGGGTTGGCAAGGTTGCGTTACATGACCAGCCATCCGCGCGATATGGACGACGCGTTGATCGCGGCGCATGCGGATGAGCCGAAGCTCATGCCGTATCTGCATCTGCCAGTGCAGTCGGGATCGGATGAGGTGCTTGAGGCGATGAACCGCGGGCATACGGCGCAGGATTATCGCGAACTCGTTGCGCGAATTCGGCGGGTAAGGCCCGACATCGCGCTGTCATCGGATTTTATCGTGGGGTTTCCGGGCGAAAGCGACGCGGACTTCGAGGCGACCATGGGCCTTATCGCCGAGATCGGATTTGCGCAGTCGTATTCGTTCAAGTATTCCGCGCGACCGGGCACGCCGGCAGCCGTCGCGCGCAGGCAGATTCCCGAGGACGTGAAGGATGCGCGGCTTGAGCGTTTGCAGGCCCTTCTGAGTGAGCAGGAAGGTGCCTTTTTGCGGCGCTGTGTCGGCGCGGAGTTCGATGTTCTGCTCGAAAAGCCAGGGCGCTATGACGGCCAACTGATTGGACGGAGCCCCTATCTGCAATCGGTACATGTTGCGGCGCGAGGTCTCAAAATCGGCGATATTGCTCGGGTTCGCGTCGTGCAAGCGATGTCGCACAGCTTGAGCGCGGAACTCGTTTGGGATGCCGCGCGAGCGGTCGAGGCGGTCGCTTGAGCACACGTTCGAAAAAGCCGCGCGACGACAGCCAAGGCACTGCTCTCGAGTTTCGCGACAACGCGACGCTGGCGCGGGTCGTGGGCGCGCACAACCGGCACATGGCAGAAGTCGAGCGTAAGCTGGACGTCGAGATATCGCATCGCGGCAATCGCTTCACGATTCACGGCGCGCCGGCGGCGCGCGCCCACGCCGCGCAGGTGTTGCGCGATCTCTATGCGCATGCTGACGAAGGCAACGATGTGTCGACGACAGATGTCGACCGCGCGATCCGCCTGGGGCTTGGCGGCGACTCGGTCGTTCCGAGTAGCGGGAGCGTCTCTACGCCTCGGCGCGTCATCCGGCCGCGAACGCCAGGGCAGGCGAACTATCTGGAAGCGTTGCTGAAGCACGACCTTGTCGTGGGGCTTGGGCCAGCGGGTACAGGCAAGACATATCTCGCTGTTGCGGTCGGCGTCAGTATGCTTGCGCGCGGCGAAGTCGATCGCCTGATCCTGTCACGGCCGGCCGTCGAAGCGGGCGAGCGGCTTGGCTTTCTGCCGGGTGACATGAAGGAAAAGGTCGATCCGTATTTGCGGCCGCTCTACGACGCACTGCACGACATGATGCCGGCCGAGCTAATCGAACGGCGGATCGCAGAGGGCGTGATCGAGGTGGCGCCGCTTGCCTTTATGCGCGGGCGTACGCTTGCGCACTGTTATGCGATTTTGGACGAGGCGCAGAACTGCACGCCGCAGCAGATGAAGATGTTTTTGACACGCCTCGGCGAAGGCGCGCGCATGGCGGTGACCGGCGATCCGACGCAGACAGACCTTCCTCCCGGTCAGATGTCGGGCTTGGCGGAAGCGCAGCACGTCTTGGCTGGGGTGGAAGGTGTCGCAATGGCCGAATTTACTGAGGCTGACGTCGTGCGGCATCCGCTGGTGCAGCGCATCGTGCGCGCCTACGCGGCCTTCGATGCGCGGCGGGGCAACGGCCCCAAGCGGCCCGGGTGATGGCGGGGCGCCAAATTCCACCTCACATCGAGATCAAGACGGCTGGTTGGCGAAAGGCCTGGCCGAAGGCTACCGCCGACATTCGGCGCCTCTTGGCGTTGGCCGCTCAGTCGCCGGCGTTGAAGGCGAAGGCCGGAGGGGAGGTTGCGATCGTCCTTGCGGACGACGCGACGCTTCAGGATCTGAACGCTCGGTTTCGCGCCAAAAACAAGCCGACCAACGTGCTTTCGTTTCCGGACGGCGAGGTGCCGCCCGGGGGCGGCATCGCCCTTTCGTTCGAAACCATCGCGGCTGAGGCCAAGACCCAGGGAAAACCGTTTGTTAACCATGCTAAGCATATGATTTTGCATGGATTCCTGCATCTTCTCGGGTACGACCACGATAAGCCTCGAGCAGCTCGCTTGATGGAGGGGCTCGAAATCGCCATGTTGGCCCGCATGGGCGTCCCCAATCCCTACTTGATCGAGAACCCGCGTGCCTGACCCTACATCGGGCGCGCCATTGGCTGAGCAAAGCCCGGAAACCCCAAAGCCTTCATCGTGGCCGCAAGCATTCGTGAGCGCTGTGCGGAAGCTTGTCGGCGGCCGGCAAGACGCGACGCGGCTGCGCGAAAGTCTGGAAGAGGTCATCGAAGAGAGCGACGCCGCGAACCGGCCGCTCGCGCGCGAAGAGCGTTCGATGATGCTCAACATCTTGAATTTCGGCGAGCTCAAAGTTGCCGACATCATGGTGCCGCGGGCCGACATTATTGCAGTCGCCGAAGACACTGCGATCGCCGAACTTGTGAAGATTTTCCATGATGCGCAGCATTCACGTCTGCCCATCTATCGCGACACGCTCGATAACCCTGTCGGCATGGTGCACATCAAGGACTTGATCGGGCTGGCGATCCCTGAGGCCGAGGGTTCGCCGCATCCCAAGAAGATTCAGGATATCTTGCGTGCGGTGTTGTTCGTGCCGCCGTCGATGCCGGTTGTGAATTTGCTCGTGAAGATGCAGTCAACGCGCGTGCACATGGCGCTCGTCATCGACGAATACGGTGGCACCGATGGCCTGGTCACGATCGAAGACTTGGTGGAGCAGATCGTCGGCGACATCGAGGACGAGCACGATACCGACGAGACAAAGATGATCGCGCCGCGGGGGACCGGTGAATTCGATGCCAGCGCGCGAGCCGACCTTGAAGAAGTCGAGAAGGTCGTAGGCTTTCAATTGGTCGACGAGGAAGAAGCCGAAGAAATCGACACGCTGGCGGGTCTTGTGTTCTCGCTCGTGGGGCGCGTGCCGCAACGCGGCGAGATCGTAAAGCACCCGGCCGGTGTCGAGTTCGAGGTTTTGGACGCCGATCCACGCCGGCTTAAGCGGCTGCGCGTGCGCGTGACAAAGCCGAAAGTCGACGCGCCGAGCGAACCTGACGCGTCCGGCAGCGAAGGCGACCGCAAGCCGATGGCCGCGGTGAATGGCTGAGTCGGTCGTCGATCGCCTGGCAAAACTGGATCTCCTAGGACACGCTGAAGGTGCTGCAGCTTGGTTTCGTTCCTGCGTTGGGCGAGGCCGCTTGCTGGTCGCGGCCGGGCTTGGCGCGTTGTCCGCGCTCGCCTACGCACCGTTCTATCTTTGGCCGGTTCTGCTGCTTACGTTTCCGGCGCTTGTCTGGCTGATCGATGGCACTGCGTCTGCGCGCCGGCCCTGCCTGACCGCGGCGTTGATCGGGTGGGCGTTCGGGTTCGGATACTTTCTGGTCGGGCTGCATTGGATCGGATTTGCCTTCGTTGTCGATTCCGACAGGCACGCGTGGCTGCTGCCGTTTGTGGCGGTACTTTTTCCTGGCGGTCTTGCGTTGTTCTTTGCCCTTGCCGCGGGCGTCGCGCGTTTGCGCTGGGCGGGCTGGGCGCGGGTGTTTGCATTCGCGTCGGCGATCGCCGCCGCCGAATGGCTGCGCGGCCATATCCTGACAGGCTTTCCGTGGAATCTGCCCGGCTATGTATGGTCCGGGGCCGACACGATGTTTCAGTTGGCGTCGGTGGTTGGCATCTACGGGCTCAGCCTCATCACCTTGCTCGTCTTTCTCGCGCCTGGGGCTGTTGTCGATCCAGTGGGGCGGCGTGCTGATGCTCGTTGGGTGCTCGGCGCGCCTGCGCTGGTGGTTGCTGTGCTGTTCGTCTTTGGATGGGCGCGATTGCCTTCGACGCCTGCTGCCGCATTCGACGGTATCGCCGTGCGCATCGTGCAGCCGAATGTTCCGCAGACGGAAAAATGGAAACGGGAGTACTTCGAAAGGAACTGGCGCGTTCTGGTGGATCTCACGCGACAGCCGGGGCTTGAGACTCGGACGCTTGTCGTTTGGCCGGAAGCTGCACCGCCGCTTGCTCTCCTGGAGACGCCCGAGGCGCTTCAGGTGATCGCCACGGTTCTGCCCGACAGTGCAACGCTCCTCACCGGCACAATCCGGATCGAGCGGGGCGAAAAATCCCGCTTTTTCAACAGCATGGCGGCAGTGTCCGGCAATGGCCAAGTGGTGGCGACCTATGACAAGGCCCACCTGGTGCCGTTCGGCGAGTACCTGCCGCTCTACTGGTTGCTCGAGCCGCTTGGCGTTTCGCAAATCACTGGCGGCGGTCAGGGGTACACGGAGGGTTCCGGGGTGCGGACGCTAACCATTCCGAATGTTCCGCCGTTCAGCCCGCTGATCTGCTACGAGCTTATTTTTCCCGGCGAAGTTTCCGAGCCGGGTCGCCGGCCCGAATGGTTGATGACGATGACCGACGACTCTTGGTTCGGTCCGTGGACTGGCCCCTATCAGCATCTGGGCATCGCCAAAGTTCGCGCGGCGGAAGAAGGTCTGGCGGTGATTCGTGCAGCCAATACGGGTGTGTCGGCGGTCATCGACCCGTATGGGCGAATCACGCACTCACTTGGGCTCGATAGGACCGGAGTCCTTGACGCGAATCTTCCTCGGCCGCTGCAGCGCACGCTTTATTCCGTGTGGGGCGATGTAATTTTTTTGCTGATGATGCTCGCTACAACGGCGGTGGGATTCATTTTTTCCAAGAGCTAGCCCATAAAGACAGTTGACCATTACAACCGTGTAGCGTTTAGTGAGAATCATTGAAGTCTAGGTTGGCTACTGGGGGCCGCCTGATGATCGGGTTGCAAAGCGCGAGGGGTCGTGCCGCATCCCGTTTGGTCCCCAAAAAGTTGCCGTCCTAGGCCTCAAGAGAAGTGCCTACATGCGTGATTGCCCCGGGGGGCAAGGCCAGCAAAAAAAGTTGGCCACAGACAAAGACGTTTCGTGGGGCTTGGTTGCAGTCTTGTGCTGCGGTCAGGCTGTCTTGTCAGTCGTATAGGAGTTCCCCCCTTGGCCAAGAAGCAACCCTCTTCAGTTGATGCACACGTTGGAAGCCGCGTCCGCCTTCGCCGGATGCTGATCGGTATGAGTCAGGAAAAGCTCGGCGAATTGCTGGGCCTGACGTTCCAGCAGGTTCAAAAGTACGAAAAAGGCGCCAACCGTATCGGCGCAAGCAGACTGTTCGACATCTCGTCGATCCTCGGCGTACCGGTGTCGTATTTCTTCGACGATCTGCCCAGCAGCGATCCTGCGTTCCGCAAGCAACAGAATTCTGTTGGTGCGGCGACGGATGTCGATGCCGATCCCTACATTATGGAATTCGTGTCGAGCGCCGA
>CAYXQB010000228.1:0-5501 GCA_964466435.1 uncultured Flavobacteriaceae bacterium
CTGGTCCCAAACCAGATGCGCTACCAGACTGCTCTACGCCCCGACGAAGGGTGGGTCACATAGGGCTTTGGGACGCCCGTCGCAAGCGCATTGGTGTTCTTGGCTATTTTCGGGCTGTACCCGGCCTCGATTTCATCAGTTTGAAGACGCCTTCGGCCGTTAAGACCCTGCGGGCGCCGCAGACCAGCTCGGCTCTGGCGAAGGCGAGCGTGCGGGTGGCCCGGGTGACATGGGCTGTGCCTTCGACCCATTCGCCGGGACGGACCATGTCGAGGAAGTCGACGTTGAGGCGCAAAGTAACGGCCGGGGCTTTGGTCTCACGCCAGACGGCTGCGCCCAAGACACCGTCCGTGAAAGCGCTGAGCCAACCGCCGTGCGCAATCCCATGACCGTTGCAATGGTGCGCGAGCACCCGAAACCCTTGGCGGAAAATACCGCTCTCGACGCGGTGATAGACGGGTCCATTATGGGTCGTGAAGGGGCCGCGGCCTTCGCTCAAGACGAAGCCGTCGGGTGGCGCGTTGTCGGGCTTCATTTCGCCGTTTCGAAGATCGGATGACGGACCTTGTCGCCAACCTTGATGCCGAGCTTCGCGCTCAGGCCGCCGTTGATCTCAAGCACGCCACGCGCCGGCCCACCGGACGGCAACCGTTCGAGGCTCAGGGGCGTCGTCTTTTCCGCGATCGATATGACCCGGCCATCGGCGCCAACAAAAATGATATCGAGCGAGATGAAAGTGTTCTTCATCCAGAACGCAATCGCCTGCGGCGGGTCGTAGTCGAACAACATCCCGTGATCGTCGGCCATCTCGTGGCGGAACATGAGGCCGCGGCTGCGCGCTTTCTCGTCGCGCACCACCTCGACCGAGAACTTTTTCTTCTCGCCCGCCGCCGTCTCGACGGTCAGCGGTTCCAGTTGGGCAGCGGCAGGTAACGTCACGGCGGCGGGCGCCGCGGCGATCAGAAGGGAAAGGCCAATGAGAATGTGCATCACGCGTACGATAAGCCGTCGGTCACTGCCCCCGCAACCCGGCCGAAACGCAAAGAGGCGCCCTGACGGCGCCCCTTGGCTTCACGTCTCGGCCGATACTGATTACGGCCGCGCCTCGAACTCGGCTGGTGCCATCATCCGGATCGGCCTTGGCGCGGCCATAACCTCGGGCAACATGTTAACGTCCGTCGCCGACAGTCCCTTGTCGGTTTCGACCACACGGACCAAGGCACGCTGGCCCTGGCGCAACTCCCGAATGCCGCAGTGCCGAAGGACGTCCATGTGAACGAACACGTCGTCGCCCCCAACAACGGGAACAAAGAAGCCGTAGCCCTTTGGCCGCGAGAAGAACTTAACGAAGCATTCGATCGCCGGCCCCTTGGCCTCCGGCAGAACGATTTCACGGCGCTGACGCGCAGCGCCGTTGCCTTCTTTCGTGCCGCTGCTCGCGGTACCGCTGGCCGTGCGCTCATCCAACCGATGAACCTTTTTGGCCTGCAATCCTTTAAGCTTATGCACGACGTCGCATTCGATCGTCGTTCCTTCGAGTACGGTCGCGTTGCCATAGCCGGCGGCTTCGACGACCGATTTGTGAAGAAGGATGTCCCCTTTTACTTCTTCAGAAACGATGAACCCATAACCTGTCTGCGGGTTAAACCATTTTACTGTGCCTGTGACCCGAATGGCCCCACTCTCGGGCGACGGCGCGATTGATACTGGTGTGTCCACTGGAACCGCTCCTTGCCTCACTAGTCTTCTGCTGCACACTGACGTGCGCTGAAATTCACCCTATACTTTTTTTTCGCACTGGCAAAGGCGGCAGGAGAATCAACCGGCGATTTATTCCTGTGAGGCGACTCAAAAATGTGGATGACAAGTTGCTGTTGCGGGTGGTGATCGGCATCACACAACTTAACAGCGGGAGTTTGCCGCATTTTCGCGAAGGTCCGTTGACGGCGCCGCGCATAGAACGAAGAGATATCACAAGATCTGGAGCAACACCTCGTATGGACATGACCGGCGAATACAAGATCGCGGCACCGCGTGCGCGCGTGTGGGCCGCGCTGAACGATCCGGAAATCCTTCGCCAAGCAATCCCAGGGTGCGAAGACGTTAAGAAATTGTCCGACACGGAGTTGCAGGCTTCCGCACGTGCGAAGATCGGACCGGTCAGTGCCCGGTTCACCGGCAAAGTCGTTCTCTCCGACCTCAATCCGCCCGAGGGCTACACGTTAACGGGTGAGGGTTCCGGTGGCGCGGCCGGGTTCGCGAAAGGCGAGGCGAAGGTCAGCTTAAGCGAAGACGGCGACGCGACCATCCTGCGGTACTCGGTCAAAGCCATCATCGGCGGCAAGCTCGCCCAACTCGGTCAGCGCTTGGTCGATGGGGCCGCGAAGAAGATGGCGGACGAGTTCTTCGAGAAGTTCGCCGACCTCGCAGGTGGACGGGTCGCGATGCCCGCGCCCGTAACGCCCGACGCCCGTGCACCAATCACGACAGCGGCGCCGGCAAACGGCGATCTCGGCGCTAAGCTTGCGGAACCCCCGGCTTGGCTGCCTATTGCGATCATCGTGGCGGCCATCGTGGTCGTTCTGGTTGTGGCGCTGCAATAGCCGCCGCTGTTGACCCTGACAGCGCGAGACGACTACGCTTTGTTCGGACCTTGCACGCCGACGCCTCCCGTTCGCGAACGCGCGCGCCGCTTCACTCTATATACATAAGGATACGTCGCATGCCCTCCGTTGCCATGACCGTGAACGGCAAGGCCGCCAGCGGCGAGGTGGAAACTCGCACCCTGTTGGTTCATTTCTTGCGCGAAAACCTCCGGCTAACCGGCACGCATGTCGGCTGTGACACCAGCCAATGCGGCGCATGCGTCGTGCATGTGAACGGCAAAGCCGTGAAGTCGTGCACGATGCTTGCGGTTCAAGCCGACGGTGCGCAGGTCACGACGATCGAAGGCCTCGCGAAGGACGGCACGCTGCACCCGGTGCAGGCTGCATTTAAAGAGCACCACGGTCTCCAATGCGGGTTCTGTACGCCGGGCATGATTATGACGGCGGTCGATATGATCCGGCGTATCCCGAACCTGGACGAAAAGACGATCCGCGCGGAGCTTGAGGGCAACCTCTGCCGCTGCACGGGGTACCAGAACATCGTGAAGGCGATCGAGGCGGCCTCCAAACAGATGAAGGGGGCGCACGCTTGACGGCCCCCATCATCGGCGCCTCGATCCGCCGGAAAGAGGACCACCGCTTCATCACCGGTCAGGGCCGCTACACGGACGACATCAATCGGCACGGGCAAACCCACGCTTACTTCGTTCGCAGTCCGCATGCGCACGCCAAGCTGCGCAGCGTCGATGTTAGCGCCGCACGCGCAGCGAACGGCGTGGTCGCAGTTCTCACGGGCGCTGACCTCGCCGCCGACAAACTCGGCGGCTTGATATGCGGCTGGATGATCATGTCGAAGGACGGCACGCCGATGAAGGCAGGGGCACACCCTGCCCTTGCGGTCGACCGCGTACGATACGTCGGCGACCACATCGCGATCGTAATCGCGGAGACTTACGGACAGGCCAAGGACGCGGCGGAACTCGTGAAGATCGAGTACGAGGAACTGCCAGCCGTCGTCGATCCGGCGAAGGCGCAAGCTGCCGCAACGCAACTCCACGCCGAGGCCCCTCGCAACACGATCTATCAGTGGGAGATTGGCAACAAGCCGGAGACCGAGGCCGCGTTCGCGAAAGCCGCGCATGTGGTCAAGCTCGACCTCACGAACAACCGGCTGATCCCGAACGCGATGGAGCCACGCGCCTGCGTCGGCGAGTACGACGATGCGACCAGCGGTTATACCTTATATGTGACGAGCCAGAACCCGCATGTGGCGCGGCTGGTGATGTCGGCCTTTATCGGCATTGCGCCCGAGCACAAGTTGCGCGTGGTCGCGCCGGATGTTGGCGGCGGGTTTGGGTCGAAGATCTTCATCTATGCGGAGGAGGTCGTCTGCACCTGGGCGTCGAAGAAGGTGCGCCGGCCGGTGAAGTGGACGGCCGAGCGGTCGGAGTCGTTCCTATCCGATGCGCATGGCCGCGATCACGTGACACACGCCGAACTGGCGCTCGACGCCGACGCCAAGATGCTGGGCCTGCGGGTCAAGACGATCGCCAATCTCGGCGCGTACATGTCGACGTTCTCGTCCAGCGTTCCGACTTATCTCTATGGCACGCTCCTTTCTGGGCAATACGACCTCCCCGCGATCTACGCGGAAGTGGACGCGGTCTATACGAACACCGCCCCCGTCGACGCCTATCGCGGCGCGGGACGGCCGGAGGCGACATATGTCATTGAGCGGATCGTGGAAGAGGCGGCGCGGCAGCTGAAGCTCGATCCGGCAGCGTTCCGGCGCAAGAACTTCGTGCGAAAGTTTCCGCACCAGACGCCAGTGATCATGAACTATGACACCGGCGACTACGACGCCTCGCTGGACGCCGCCCTAAAGCTTGCGGACTACGCGGGCTTCCCGGCCCGCAAGGCCGAGGCAAAGGCCCGCGGTAAGCTGCGCGGCCTCGGCTTTTCGACCTATATCGAAGCGTGCGGTCTGGCGCCATCGGCGGCGGTCGGCTCGCTCGGGGCTGGCGTCGGCTTATGGGAATCGGCCGAGGTACGCGTCACGCCCACGGGTGGCGTCGAAGTTTTCACCGGCGCGCACAGCCACGGTCAGGGGCACGAGACGACGTTTGCGCAGGTCGTGGCGGGTCGTCTGGGCATTCCGATGGAAAATGTCGAGATCATTCACGGCGACACCAACTCGGTGCAATTCGGCATGGGCACGTACGGTTCGCGTGCGGCCGTGGGGCTCACGGCCGTGTCCCGCGCGCTCGACAAGATCGAAGCGAAGGCGAAGAAGATCGCGGCCCACGTACTGGAAGCGTCCGTCGCCGACATCGTGTTCGAGAATGGCGAGTTCAAGGTCGCGGGGACGGACCGCAAACTCGCTTTCCATGAACTCGCGCTCAATGCTTATGTCGCGCACAAGTTTCCAACGTCCGAGATCGAGCCGGGCCTGAAGGAAAGCGTGTTCCACGACCCGACGAACTTCACGTTCCCGGCAGGCACGCACATCTGCGAAGTCGAGATCGATCCCGACACCGGTATCACGACCATTGCCAACTTCACGGCAGTGGACGACTTCGGCAACGTCATCAATCCGATGATCGTCGAGGGTCAGGTTCACGGCGGCATCGCGCAAGGCATCGGCCAGGCGCTGCTCGAGCACGGCGTTTATGACAAGGATTCGGGGCAGCTGATCACCGGCTCCTACATGGACTACACGATGCCGCGCGCCGACGACCTGCCGAGCTACAAGCTCGGCCTCACCGTCACGCCTTGTCCGTCGAATCCGCTCGGCGTCAAAGGCTGCGGCGAAGCCGGCGCCATCGCCGCCCCCGCCGCCGTGATGAACGCCGTCACCGACGCCCTCGGCATCAAAGAATTCAACATGCCCGCCAC
>CAYXQB010000229.1:0-5494 GCA_964466435.1 uncultured Flavobacteriaceae bacterium
TGCAAAAGGCGCGACGCTCGCATTGCGAACCTCAAATATGACAATAGATGTCCTATTAGGTGGTCCATAACACGGCGCCATAACGCGCGGGAGTCACGCATGAAGTTCTATGAAGTTCGCCGCCAAATTGCCGCCCCGGCCGACCGGGTGTGGGCATGCCTGACAGACGCAAAGGCGCTTGTCGGCGGGGGGCTCGGCGTGTTGCGGCTCGACGGCGAGATCAGACCCGGCGGTAAGCGGAAGCTGTGGTCGGAGGCGGATCCGAAGCGCGCCTTTGCCCTGCGGGTAAGCGAGTTCGTGCCCGGCACGCGCATGGTGTGGGAGGGCGGCATGCCGTTCGGTCTGTTCAAGGGCGTGCGCCAGTACAACCTCACGCCGCATACGGGCGGGACGGCCTTTCATATGCGCGAGGAATTCTCCGGGCCCATGCTTGCGTTGATCGGTTCGTCGATTCCCGATCTTCAGCCGTCGTTTGAGAAATTCGCCGACGGTTTGCGAGCGCTGGCGGAGCGCAAGGGATGAGCAAGAACAAGGTCACCTATGGTGCGGGAACGGAGGACGATCCGTGGGTGCTGAAGACGCCGTCGCTGACATCGGCGTATCAGGCATGGCGGGATGAGACGCTGAAGCCTCCGGCGTTGGTGGTGCAGGTTGGCACGACGAAGCTTTCATATCAGCTGCGGTGCATCGACGATCTTGCTGCCATGTTGAAGAAGCACGGCGATTGGGTGGCGCTCGGCAATGCCGACGAAGGAAAGCCGGTGCAGCCGGGGACGATCGAGGCGTGGGCGCGCGATGCGAAGAATCCGGTCGGCGGCTACTATGGATTGCGCAAAGGCTATCGCGGGCGGTTCGCGAATTACGTGACGCCGGTGCTTGAGCTCATGGGGCTCGTCGAACTGGAGCACGAGCCGCGCAACAATCGGGTGCGGTACAAAGCGAAGAAGTGATCGCCACGTCGGTATAGAAAAAGGGGCGCCGGTGAGGCGCCCCTTCGTCGTTCGGTTTGCTTCTGTCGCGCTTACCAAATCCGGACGCGGTCTTCCGGTTTGAGGTAGAGCTTGTCGCCGGGCTTCACGTCGAAGGCCGTGTACCATTCGTCGACATTGCGCACGACGCCGTTGCAGCGGTATTCGGCAGGCGAGTGGACGTCGGCCGTTACCTGGTTGCGCAGCGCTGCTTCGCGGATGTTCGAGCGCCAGACTTGGCACCAGCCGAGGAAGAAGCGCTGTTCCGGCGTGAAGCCGTCGAGCGCGGGTGCGGGCTTGCCCTTCAGCGAGAGCTTGTATGCGTGCAGGCCGACCGCCACGCCGCCGAGGTCGCCGATGTTTTCACCCGAGGTGAAGTCGCCGTTGACCTTGACGCCCGGCAGCGGTTCGAACTGCCCGTACTGCGCGGCCAACGCTTTCACCTTTACACCGAAGCGGTCTTCGTCTTCCTTCTTCCACCACGAGCGCAGGACGCCGTTTTCGTCCGACTTCGCACCTTGGTCGTCGTAGCCGTGGCCCATCTCGTGGCCGATGACGCCGCCGATCGCGCCGTAGTTGATGGCCGCGTCAGCTTTCACGTCGAAGAACGGCGCTTGCAGGATCGCGGCGGGGAACACAATCTCGTTCCACACCGGATTGTAGTAAGCGTTCACCGTTTGGGGAGCCATGCCCCATTCGTCCTTGTCGGTCTTCTGGTTGATGCGCGCGACTTGACGGTTGTAGTCCCAGATGCCGGCGCGTTTGCGGTTGCCGTAGGCGTCGCCGGATTTGATCTCCAGGTTGGAGTAATCGCGCCAACGGTCGGGATAGCCAATCTTCACGCGCACGGTTTGCGCCTTGCGCATCGCGATCTGGCGCGTCTCCGGCGACATCCACTCGAGCGTTTGGATGCGCTCGCGATAGGCCTGAAGCAGGTTGTCGACGAGCTTCTTCATCTCCGCCTTTGCTTGCGGGGTGAAGTGCCTTTTCACGTAGATTTGGCCGACGGCCTCACCCATCGGTGCCAGGAACGCGGCGCCCGAGAGTGCGATCGTCGCGCGCTTCCAGCGGTCGCGCTTTTGCGGCTGACCGGTGAGCTGCTTGCCGTTGAACGCGAACGAGGCGTCGTCGAACGCAGTCGGCATGATGTCGGCCTGGGCGTTCACGTAGTGGAACGTCTGGTAGGCGCGCCAGGTGTCGACCGGCGTCTCGCGGAACAGCTTCGCCAGGTTGGCGACCGCCTCGGGTGAGCCGACGATGAAGTGGTCTTGGGCGCCGAGCCCGCCTGCCGTCAGGATTTCGTCCCACGGGAATTCCGGCGCGAACGCCTTCAGGCTTGCGCGGTTCTTTGCGTTGTAGTTCGCATCGCGATCGCGCAGCTTTTCGATCGGCCAGTGTATCTCAGCGATCTTGGTCTCGAGCGCCATAATCGCGTCGGCTGCAGCGCCAGGGTTCGCGTAGTTCACCATGCCCAGGATTTGGGCGACGTAGGCCTTATAGGCTGTACGCGTTTCGGCGAACTTGGCGTCGGCTTTGAGGTAGTAGTCGCGGTCCGGCATGCCGAGGCCCGCCTGCACGACGTTCAGCGCGTAGCGGTCCGGGTTCTTTTCGTCGAGACCGATGAAGAGGCCAATCGGCGAGTTCGCGGGCATGCCGGGCGACCCGATCACGCGGGCGAAGTCTTCGTGCGTTTTGACGGCGCCGATGGCCGCGAGATCGGCTTCGAATGGTTTCAGACCGAGTTGGTCGATCTTTGAAGTGTCGAGGTAGGAGCTGTAGAAGTCAGCGACCTTTTGCTCGATCGAGCCGGGCTTGTTCGATCTGCGGGCGACGTCTTCGACGAGGTTCTTGACATCCTCTTCCGATTTCGCGCCGAGCATGTTGAACGAGCCCCAGCGTGAACGGTCGGCCGGGATCGGCGTGTTCTTCATCCAGGTGCCGCCAGTGTAGCGGAAGAAGTCGTCGCCGGGCTTTACGCTTTTGTCCATCGCGGCCATGTCGAAGCCCCACGAGCCGTAGCTCGGGTTGTTCGTCGCGGCGCTCAGCGCGAGGGCGCCTGCGGTCACTGCTGTACCGGCGAATGCCAGCACTGCAACAGTCTGTCTCAGTTTCATTTGGAATCCTGTCCCCTTTGGAGAGGTGGCCGTTGTCGGCGAAGACCGGTGGTGGACGCAACGGCCTCCACGGTGGATTTGGTTCACTTTGCCGCGATTTTCCCCGGCGACGGTGATGCCGCAGGCGCCAGGCTGTGCTTGGCAAATGCCCGGTTTCTGGTACGAATCCGAAAGAGGGCAATGGCCTGAGCGAAACAAACGCTAAGGGCCGATCACAATCGGGGGAGCTAGCGTGCTGCGGATCATCGGCTTTGTGTTGGCGCTGGCGCTTCTCTTGGCGGCTGCCTTTGCTTTTTACTGGTACGGCGCGAGCGAAGGCTGGTTCGGGTCCGAGCGCGATGCCGGGGTCATCGAGGGCAAGCAAATTCCCGCCGAGGTGGTCGCGAGCCGGATGGCTGCCACGCGCGCGGTGGCGCCGGAAGGTTCGAACGATCAGATACTGTTCGGCGACTTGCACGTGCACACAACGTTCTCGGCCGACGCGTTCCAGTTCTCGTTCCCAATGATCGGCGGGGCTGGTGTGCATCCGGTGGCGGATGCGTGCGACTTCGCGCGGTACTGCTCGGCGCTCGATTTCTGGTCGATCACAGATCACGCCGAAACGATCACGCCGCTGCGCTGGCAGCGCACGAAGGACTCCATCCGCGCCTGTCAGAAGATCGCGGGTGACGGGCCCAATCCCGACCTCGTCTCGTTCGTCGGGTTCGAGTGGACGCAGGTCGGACGCTTGCCGTCTGAGCACTTTGGGCACAAGAACGTCATCTTCAAGGACCTCGACGATGCGAAGATTGCGCAGCGTGCGATTGGGGCGGGCGGCGTCGCATCGACAACCCTGCGTTCCAGTGGCGGCGTCCCGCCATTGGTGCCGCTGCTCGATTTCCAGAACCGGCAGGTCTATTTCGACTTCAACAAGTTCCTGCGCTTGACGCAGGCGATACCCGATTGCGACGCGAAGACGCCGTCCGACAAGCTCGGCAATGCTTGCTACGAGACGGCGCCGACGCCGGGCGAGCTGGTACGGCGGCTCTATGACGAGCAGAAGCTCAATCCGCTGATCATTCCGCATGGCTCGACCTGGGGTTTCTACACGCCGCCGGGGGTCACTTGGGACAAAGCCCTCAAAGCGAACGAGCATCCGGAGAAATTCCCGCTGATCGAGATCTTCTCGGGCCACGGCAATTCCGAAGAGTTTCGTTCGTGGAAGGACGTCAATCCAAATCCGGACGGCGTGAGCGCGACGTGTCCTCAGCCGACCGAGACCTATCAGCCGA
Organism: uncultured Flavobacteriaceae bacterium; assembly: GCA_964466435.1. Lineage (GTDB taxonomy): Bacteria > Pseudomonadota > Alphaproteobacteria > Micropepsales > Micropepsaceae > SZUA-430. The sequence goes on from CAYXQB010000229.1 coordinate 4,354, forward strand.
GTTGCTGGCGGGCCGGCGAGATCATTCGCGAGCGCTGCTTGAAGGCCGGTACGGCTGCAGCCGACTGCGAGAAGCGCGCGGTGCAGGCGCGCGACGACTACGCGAATATGGGCGTGGCCGGGCATATCGCCATTGGCGGCGAGACGCCGGAGGATTGGCTGGACGCGGGGCAGTGCACGGATTGCTTCATGCCGCCGTTCAACCATCGTGCGGCGAACTCGGTACAGGCGGGTCTGGCGACGTCGAACTTCGACGACCCGTCCGGCAAGGCGACGCGCTTCCATTGGGGCTTCATCGGTTCGTCGGACAATCACCGGGCGCGCCCGGGCACGGGTTACAAGGCTGTCGACCGGCGCAAGAACACCGAAGCGGGCGGTCCGATCAGCGAGTTTTGGGCGAAGCGGATGCGGCCCGATCCGGGCAAGCCTGAGCCGCAGTCGAAGCGCTTAAGCCGGGATGAGCTAACCACGATGGCAGGCTTCCAGTTGACGGAGTTCGAGCGGCAATCGTCGTTCTGGCTGGCGGGCGGCTTGGCGGCCGTGCATGCGAGCGACCGGTCGCGCGACGCGATTTGGGATTCGCTGCAGCGGCGCGAGGTGTATGCGACGTCGGGTCCACGCATTCTGTTGTGGTTCAACGCGGTCGATGCGCAGGGCAACAAGGTCCCGATGGGCGGGCGCGTGTCGACCGACGCGGCGCCGACGTTCGAGGTGCGCGCGGTCGGTGCGTTCAAACAGAAGCCGGGGTGTCCTGACTTCGCTAAGGCAGGCTTGGACGAGAAGCGGATCAAGACCATCTGTTCGGGCGAGTGCTACAATCCGTCCGACGAACGGCGGAAGATCACGCGCATCGAGGTCGTGAAGGTGCGGCCGCAGACGGCTGCGGGCGAGGCGCTTTCCGACCTGATCGAGGATCGCTACCTGGTTCACACCTGCAAGCCCGACGCGCAAGGCGGGTGCACGTTCTCGTTCGTCGATCCGGAATACACGAAGGGTAAGCGCGACGCGCTCTACTACGTGAAGGCGATCCAGGAAGCCGAGCCCGCGATCAACGCCGAGCCGGTGAAGTGCGAGCGCGACGGCAACGGCAAGTGTATCAAGGCGACGCTTTGCTATGGCGACTATCGCTCGGGCGAGGACGC
>CAYXQB010000230.1:0-5493 GCA_964466435.1 uncultured Flavobacteriaceae bacterium
CACTTCGCGCGCGGTCATCCGCTTATGCCCGACGCAGAAGAGGAACATCACATAGAACCAATCCTGCAGCGGCGTGCGCGTCCGCGCGAACGGCGTCCCCGCTTTCGGGTGGATATGATAGGCGCACCACTGACACACATAGGCGGGCGCCTTCTTCAGCCGGTGAAACGTCGTAACGCGCCCGCATTTGGGGCACGGCCCGCGCCGCCCATACCGCACGGCAAGCAAGTGATCGAGACACGCATCTTCCGTCGGAAACCGCTGGCTGAAGACGCGGTAGAGCACGGCCTCTGGGTCGGGCGTCGTCATGCGCCCACCATGCGCGCAACCCAAATCTGCTCCTTGCCGTAGGCCGGTGGCGATTTGCGAAAGTCGGAATACTCCGCGACTGGATCGAACCCGCACAGTTCGAGCAGGTTCGCTGTCTCCTGGCGCTCCATCCATTTGAGCGCCCAGACGGTGTCTTCTTGCGCGACCGAAGTTCCTTCGGAATCCACCGCCTCCAGACGCATTGTCTCACGCACGACCTGATGCACAAAATCGACATCGCGGCTGATGGTGGTGCGGCGGAACACGACTCCATGCGTCGGGTCGCGCGCTTCGCGCGTGTTGCCGACCATTGTGACCGGGTCAACAAGGTTAGGGAACCATGGATCAAAGAGGTGGAGCACCAAGTGCCCGCGGGGCTTCAGGTGCCGGTGCACGCAACGCAGCGCCGCCCGTTGGGCCACAGGTTCGGTGAGATGCTGAAACGACCGAAAGGGCACAATCACGAGCGCAAACTGCCGCCCCAAGTCGAAGTCCATCATATCCGCTTCGACGAGCTGCACCCGGGTCCGGGCAACGCCCTCCGCGCGAAGCTTGTCCTCCGCGCGCGCCAGCATCGCACGCGAACGGTCGAGGCCGACGATCTCCACGCCTTGCCTCGCGAGCGGAAGCAACACCCGCCCGGTCCCCGTCGCAAGCTCCAGAACCGGCCCGCCGAACTGCCGCGCGCAATCGAGATAGAACGCAATATCTCCTTCTACCGCCGCCCCATTGAGCAACAGATCGTAGGAGGCGACGCCGAGACCATCGGCGTAATAGTCGGCAAGGCTGGCGTTCGACGTCACATGGGAATCCGTTGAAGTCGCGGCCAACACTATTATCATCAACGGCATTTCAAAGCACAGTGACCACTTCGTCTTCGGCCGAAGCTGAGGTAGGGTCCCCTCATGCCCCCCGTCACCTTCCTGTTCCTGATCATCAACGCCGCCGTGTTCGCGGCGTGGCTTTGGCTGGGTCAAAGCCCCTACATGGTCGAGAACTTCCTGATCAGCGCCGACGCCGTCAGCGCCGGCCGCACCTGGACGCTGCTCACGTCCGCGTTCTCGCACATCCTGTTCATCCACTTCTTCCTGAACATGTATGTCCTGGCGACGTTCGGTTCGATCGTCGAACAGACAATCGGCTCTGCGCGCTTTTTCGGCTTCTACCTCGTCGCGGCGATTATGAGCTCGCTGGCCCACGCCGCCGTCTCGACGTTTTTGCTGGACAAGCCCGAACTACCCGCGCTCGGCGCGTCCGGCGCGATCTCGGGCATCGTCTTGCTGTTTTCGTTCCTCTACCGCGAAGCGCGGATATTGCTCTTCGGCTTCATCCCGATGCCGGCGCTGGTGGGTGCCGCCGCCTTCGTCGGTATCGACCTCATCGGCCTGGCCTGGCAATCGAGCGGCGGCGGCCTTCCCATCGGCCACGGCGCGCACCTCGGCGGCGCGCTGACGGGAACGCTTTACTACCTGCTCGTCATTCGCCCCCTCGTCGTGCAGCGCACCCGCGGCCCAGTCGACTTCGGCGACGTCGCCGCATGGCGGCGGCGCATTGAGGAACAGCATCTTTTGGAAGTGAGAAAGAGGGAGCGGTGAACGCCCGGTCCCAGGAAGGAAAAACGATGCGCCGCCTTGTTCTTACCGCCACCCTCCTCGCCACGACACTCGCCGCCGCCACTGCCGGCGCCGAGTCCCTCGCCGATGCGCGCCGCGGCCACGACGCGGGCGTCGTCGCGCGCAGCCAATCCGACGACCCGCCGCCATCCCCACCGCCGGGCACGTTCAATCTCGTGCGCTACCCAGCGCCGCCCGGCGAACTCGCGGCCTACCTGACGCCGCCGCCGAAGGGCAGCGCCAAACATCCGGCTGTCGTCTGGATCTCCGGCGGCGACAGCGCAGCGATCGGCGACATGTGGAGCGAACAAGACCCCAAGAACGACCAAACCGCCTCGGCGTTCCGCAAAGCCGGCATCGTGCTGATGGTGATCTCGCTGCGCGGCGGCAACGACAACCCCGGCGAACGCGAAGGCCTCTACGGCGAAGTGGACGACGTGAAGGCCGCCGCCACCTACCTTGCGCTGCAGCCCCACGTCGATCCCGCCCGCATCTACCTGGGCGGCCACTCGACCGGCGCCTCGCTCGTTCTTTTGACACAAGCGGCCACGACGCAGTTCCGCGCGGCGTTCGCCTTCGGTCCCATTGCAACGCCGGTGCGCAACTACATGGCCGCAATGGGCGTCCAAGTTCGATCGCAAGAAGATCTCGACCGCCGCGCCCCTGTACGTTTCCTCGACGCCATCGCCAAGCCCACGTTCGTCATCGAAGGCGAAGACGGCAACGCGAAAGCCTTGGCGGCCATGCGCGCCGCCACCACGAATCCCAACCTGCGCTTCCATCTCGTCCCACGCGCGAACCACTTCACGGTGCTGGGCCCCGTGAGCACCATGATCGCCAAACAAATCCGCAACGACACCGGCCCAACATCTGCGATCGCGTTGAACGACGCGGAGCTGGCGGAACCGTTCAAGTTCTAGACGCCGCGCCGTCTGCAGTACCCTCCGCTGAAGGAAACCCCGTGAAACCCGCCTACATCCTCATCGACTTCGAAAACGTGCAGCCCGACAAGATCGGCGCGCTCGACGCCGGCGCGTTCAAGATCAAAGTGTTTGTCGGCGCGAAACAGTCGCGCGTGGCGTTGGGGCTCGCGAGTGCGCTGCAGCCGATGGGCAACGCCGTCGAGTACATTCAGATCGAAGGCAGCGGACGCAACGCACTCGATCTGCACATCGCTTACTACATCGGACGCTTGTCGGTCGAGGAGCCGGGTGCCGTCTTTCACATCGTCTCGAAAGACACGGACTACGACCCGCTGATCGACCACCTGAAGGGTAAAAACATTCACTGCCACCGCTGGAGCGCGTTCGGCAGCATCCCGCACGCCCGCACCACCGCACCGAAACCCGCACCCGCATCGCGCTCGGCGGCAAAACCGAAGCCCGCGCCGAAAACAACGGCGAAAGCCGCACCGGCGACAGCCTCCCAAGTCGACGAGGTCGTCGAGAACCTGCACAAGCGCGCCCGGGCGCGGCCCTCGACGCTGAAAGCGCTGACCAGCACGATCAAATCCCACTTCCGCGGCATCGCCATGACGGACGCCGCGGTTGACGCCATCGTCGAGGCGCTAAAGGCGCGCGGCCTGATCGCGGTGAAGGACGGCAAGGTGGCGTATCAGTTGACATAGACCGGCGACGCCAGGATCGCCGATATGGGTGAGCCCCACCATGAGGCGGCGGGGCTGGCCGCAGCAGGCGGTTCTGCGATATGTTGCGGGAAGCGGGGAATAGGTATCATGTCCCCGTGTTCCCAACAACAGAGGCGAACCGTGAAGGATTGGAAATTCCAGGATAGTCCGGACACCGCGGTGATCGCAGACCGCAACGTTGTCGAGGGAAAAAGGTGGATAGCGTTGGTGTCTCACGATGAGGATGATGGTGGCTGGCAGTTTCTCTCGAATGTGCCCGTGGCAGTTGAAGACGCGGCCGTTGTAAGTTTGAAAAACATTGTGGCACTTGATCCAACGCTAGTTGATCTCGCGGACCTGCCCATCGGTTGGCAAGCATGGCGGGCCTCTCCAATATCACAGTGGCAGCGTAAGGAGCCGTCTTCGGACACGTAACAGTCAAAAGGCAAGAATACGGCGACAGGGAATGGTGTCCCCAGTGCCCCAACACTCGCCCGGTCACTCGGTAGCACTCCGCCGGCCGCCATCACCTTTCGCGTGGGGCTTGATCTTCGTCAAAGCCGTCGCAATGCGACGCTTCGCTTCAAGCGTGTCGTACGCGTTCTGCAGCCGCAGGAAATATCCCTCGCTCAGGCGAAAGAAGCGGCACAACCGCAGATCAGTGTCGGCCGTGATGTCGCCGCGAGTGCGTTCTGACTCATTCCCAGACCCTGCAAGATTTCGCTCGCCAGGATTTCGCCCGGATGAGGATTGTGAAGATCGGTCATTCGTTCTGCCCTTCCGTCCTCAGTGATAGTCCACAATCTCGACGTCCTTGGCCTCGCCGTTTGTCCAAACGAACCGCCACTTGACCCCGACATGCGTTCATGTTATGTTCTTATGTGACCCGCTTTGCTTTGCGCAGTGGCATTCGCCGCCGGAGATGTTTTCAACGCTGAGAGCCATGCGCTCCACAGTGCAGCCGCGCCGACGGCACACGAACGCGCGCACCTAGCGGCGCTGCCCCCCGGATCGCGGTGCCTTTTCCGCCTAACTCTCGGGTACATGGGGTTGTTCGCTCAAATTCTGACGGGGGACCCCCACCGCGGCGATTTCGGGCCTATGCGCGGCCGGGGGGAGCCTGGGCCGGCAATTGCGTACCTGCCCGCAAAAGACGGAAGAACGACATGCACGTCAGCGCGAACTTACGCCTCGCCCAAAACCTCTTTCACCTTGCTCGTCAGCTGCTTCAGGCTGAACGGCTTCGGCAGGAACAGGCAATCCTCCGGCCGGTCGGGCGCGTTGCGGAACGATTCCTCGGCGTAGCCGGAGATGAAGATCACGCGCAATTCCGGCATTCGCTTGCGCATCTCGTTCACAAGTTCCGGCCCCTCCATCCCCGGCATCACCACGTCGGAGATGAGAAGATCGATCGGCCCGTCGTGTTCGCTGACGAGTTCCAGCGCCTCTTCGCCGCCGCACGCGTCGAGCACCTTGTACCCGCGCATGGTCAGCGCACGGACGGCGAAATCGCGCACCGCGTCTTCGTCTTCGACCAACAGGATCGTGCCGACTCCGGTGAGGTCGCGCGCCGCGGACGGCTTCTCCGGCTCGACAACGGCCGGCGCCGCCGCCGGAATGTGACGCGGCAGATAGATACGGAAATTCGTCCCCTTGCCCACTTCGGATTCGGGGAAGATGTAGCCACCCGTTTGCTTCACGATGCCGTAAACGGAGGCAAGGCCCAAACCGGTGCCGTGCCCCTTCTCCTTCGTCGTGAAGAACGGCTCGAAGATCTTGCCCAGATGCTCCTTCGCGATGCCGAGCCCCGTGTCCTCCACCTCGAGCGTCACGTAGTCGCCCGATGGCATCAGCACCTGGCCGAACGACATCGTCTCGCCGATCGACACGTTCGCGCTGCGGATGGTCAGCGTGCCGCCGTTCGGCATCGCGTCGCGCGCGTTG
>CAYXQB010000231.1:0-5492 GCA_964466435.1 uncultured Flavobacteriaceae bacterium
CGTGCTGCCACAGCAGCAGACGGCGCAGGTTGCGCCGGGACCGCGCCGCTAAGAGCACGCGCGTCTGACAGAGCGTTCGATCGCCCCCGATTGTTCGGGGGCGATTTTTTTGCGTAAGGTCGCGCTCATTCGTTCGGGAGGCGTTACTTGCAGTTCGACGTCGCAGGAGCTCAGCTGACGGCCGACCCTTCCGGCGCCTTGTGGTGGGCGGACGAGCGGCTGCTTGCGGTTGCTGATCTGCATTTCGAGAAGGGCTCAGCCTTCGCCGTGCGGACCGGGCAGTTGCTGCCGCCGTACGACACGCATGCGACGCTGGCCAGGCTCGCCGACGTGGCGGAGCGATTGCAGCCGAAGACGATCGTTTGCCTCGGCGACAATTTTCACGACGGCGAGGGGCCTGCGCGATTGGACGCCACGGCGAAGCGCGCCATCACCGCCTTGATGCGCAAGCGGCGCTTCGTTTGGATCGAAGGCAATCACGATGCAGCGTCGGCGCTCGTGCTCGGTGGCGAGTGTTCACCAGAGTTCGGTGCAGGGCCGCTCGTCTTTCGGCATGAGCCGAAGCGCGGGCGTGCGGCGGCCGGCGAGCTGTCGGGGCATTTGCATCCGGTCGCGCGGGTGACGACGCGGGTGAAGCGTTTGCGGCGGCGGTGTTTCGTTTCCGATGGGACGCGCTGCGTGCTGCCGGCGTTCGGCGCCTATACGGGCGGACTCGACGTGTTCGACGATGCGTTCGCGGGGCTGTTTCCGCGCGGGTTCCAAGCGTATCTGCTCGGGCGCGACCGGGTCTATCCGTTCGCGCATTCGCGTCTTGCCGCTGAGTAATTAGTTCGCGCGCGCCGTCTGTTGGGTCCAGGCGCCTTCGGCGACTTTGGGAGCCCATTCGCCGTACACCGTGATGTAGAGCAGCCCTTCGGTGCCGGGGCGCGTCGTGGTTTGCATGATGAAGTGTTTCGGGATCTCGGCGAACGTGCCGGGCGGTTGGGCGAGCTGCGTGCGCTTGCCGCCCGCTGTCAGCGTCTCGAAGACGAACGTGCCTTTGAGCACCGTGTAGTTGCCTTGCGCGGTCAGCCAGTAGGGCGGGAGCGTGAAGGCTGCGGGCGCTTTCAAGACGACCCGTACCGCACCGATTTTGTCGTTTCGCTCGACGATGGCGACTCGGATCGGATTCGACTCGGGTTGATCGGGCGTCAGCTTCTGCCAAGTCGCGTTCGTAAGGTCGACGTGCGGAATTTTCGCCGTTGGTGCGGTGACAGCACTGTCGAGCGCCGTGACGGTTGATTGATACGTCGAGCACGCGCTCAGCGAGAGCGCGGCGAGGAACGAAGCGAAACGAATCAGATTTGGCGACATGGTTCGACTGCTAGGTGCAACGGATGATCACAGCAAGCGGTTCAAAACTGGTGCGGTGAGTCTTCAGCGCCACGGTGTTTTAACCATTCGTTAACCAGTTGGGCGTTAACGATGATTAACAAAGATATGAAAGCCACAGCGCCATGGGTTGTGCGGCTGCGTGAGCTTTACACAACATATCACCATACCTAACGTCTTTTTCGTGTACTGGGGGAATGATTCGATGCGGCCCGGCGTTCCGTGGAATGTTAAAGGGATCGAGGCAGAAGCACGCGAAATGGCGCAGCTTGCAGCGCGCCGTAATGGCGTGAGCCTCGGTGAATATTTGAGCCAGTTGATCATGACGGAAGGCCGCGTCACCGGCCCTGTCGGACACGGCTATCCGCAGCAGCAATTCGTGCCGGGCGACGGCACCTATGGGCCCCAACCGCAGTACCAACCACCCCAGCCGGCGGCGCGTTATGCGCAGGCTTTCCCGCAGGCTACTCCGCAAGGTTACGCACAGCCGCAGCCGTATCAGCCGCTGAACCCGCATGCGGGGTTCCCCGGGCAGATCCAGCCGCAACCGCAGCCGCAGCATCACCAACCCCAACCTTCCTTCGACAGCCAAGTGCGCGGCAGCGAGTTCCAGATCGTGGCGCATGGTCTGCGCGATCTCGCGGACCGGCTTGAGAGTTCGGAACGCCGCGCGCAGACGGCGATCGCGACGGTCAATCAATCCGTTGCCGCGATGCAGGATCGCATCGATGCAGCCGAGCGGGTGAAGCAGCTCGCCGACGTTGCGTTCACGAGTGCAGCCGATGCGCTGGCGCAATCGGCGCGCGACCAATCTTCGGCTTTCGAGAGTCTCGAGACGACAGTTCGCAGCGTTCAGAAGCGCTTGATCGACATCGAGAGCGGACGGGCTGAATGGCCGGGCCGCGACTCCGTCACGCGTTTGGAGACGGCACTGACGCAGCTGCAGAAGCGGCTCGTCGAGATGGAGACGGCGCACAAACCCGACTCGGCGCAGAAGGACCAGTTCGCGCGCCTGGAGATCACGCTCAATCACCTGCAGAAGCGCCTCGCCGAAATGGAGACGTCGCGCGATTTTCCGCAGAAGGACGCGCTGGCTCGGCTTGAGGCTTCGATCTCCGAAGTTCGCCACGGCGTCATCGACAACGAAAAGCGCTCGCGCGACGACCTGACCCAGCTGGCGCGCTTTATGCGCGAGCTCGGCAATCGCGTCGATGCACAGGAGCGTTCGAACGGCGGCGGTAACGGCGTTACGGCTCGCCTTGACGCGCTCGAGGCGCGGTCGACGTCGATGTTCGACGAGATGCGCGGGCAGCTTTCGTCGATGGATGCGCGGCTCGCGCAGACGGTTCAAAAGGCCAGTGCGCCGCCGGAAGCTTTCACCGCGCTCAAGCAGTCGGTCGACACGCTCTACCAGCGTTTCGAACAAGTCAGCGATCCGAGCGCGATGGTTGGCCCCATGCGCGCGATCGAGTCGACGCTCGATACGCTTACGACGAAAATCGAAGACAGCGAGCGGCGCGCGGCGGAGTCCGTGTCGACGGTCAGCAATGCGCTGAAGACGATTTCGACGCGACTGGATGAATCCGATCGTAGCAATGCGCAGGCGATCACCGGCCTCAGCCGCCGTTTCGACGATACTGAGCGCAAGTCGAGCGAGACGGCGGCGCTGGTCGAAGACACGATGCGGTCGCTGACGCAGCGCCTGGAAGTGTCCGACAAGAAGCACAGGGAAGCGATCGGGGGCTTGCGGCTCACCGTCGACGGCTTGGTCGCAAAGGCCGCTGCCGAGGGCGTGCCCGATCCGCGGCACCGGTCATCGTCAATGGCCTCGTCGTTGAACACGCAGTATGCGCCGCCGCCGCCACCTGCGCCCGAGCCCTATTCGACGAGCGCGGCGGAGATGCTTTCGGATCTGGCGCCGGCGCAGCCGTTCGGCAGCCAGCCGAAGGACGACGGATTATCCGTTTCGGCGCTCGAGACGATCATGGCGACGACGCTTGCGCCGCCGCAGCCGTCGCTCGACCGGGACATCGATGACGAGAACTTCGGTTCGCCGCCGATTGAGGACGACATCGGCGCAGCCAAAAAGCCCGAGGACTTCCTGAGCCAAGCGCGCCGCGCCGCAAAAGCAGCGGCGCAGGCGGAAGTGGAGCGCTCGCACGCCAAGGGCAAAAAAGCCCATGCGGGAACGGCGTATCCGAAGGACGACGCGCAGAAGAGCCGGATTGGACGGCTTTTGATCGTGGCGGTCGCGGGCATCGCGGTTGTCGCCGGCATCGTCGCACTCTTGTTCACGTGGCCTGGCGGCAAGGATGACGGTGTCAACCGTCCGGCTGCCGGCGACAGCATCGGCGAGATCTTGAACGGTGCGCCGCAACCGGCCGGCGTGCAGCCGGGTCCGTCGGCGCAGTTCACGCCTTCATCGCCCGACGGTCAGACGCCTACCGCGGAGCCCACGACGTTCACCTCCGGCACATCGATGTTGCCCGGCAATGTCGCGCCCGATACGTCGGTTGCAGGGCTTGAGGCTGGCGCCGTGCGCGGCGATGCGAAGTCGCAATTCGTGTTGGCGTTGCGCTACTCCGAAGGGCGCGGCGTCGAGAAGGACGATGCGAAGGCGCTTTCGCTTGTGACGAAGGCCGCAGAACAGGGGCTGGTAGTTGCACAGTACCGGCTTGGCGCCATGTACGAACGTGGCATCGGCGTGACCAAAGATGTGGCGCAGGCCAAGACTTGGTACGAACAGGCCGCGAAGGGCGGCAATCGCAAGGCCATGCACAATCTGGCGGTGCTGTTTGCCGACGGCGTCGGCATTCCGCAGAGCTTCCAGGGTGCGGCCCAGTGGTTCCGCCAGGGCGCAGAACACGGCCTGCCTGACTCGCAATACAACCTTGCTATTCTGCTGGAACGCGGGATGGGCGTTGAGAAGAACCTGGCCGAGGCCGCCAAATGGTACGCAATTGCCTCGTCGCAGGGCGATGCGGGTGCGGGCCAGAAGCTTGAGGAGCTGAAGAAGGTCCTTCCCGCGGGTGATGTCGCCACCGCGCTCGACGCTGCGCGCAAGTTCCAACCGAAGGCGATGGATCCGGCGGCGAACGAACTGCCCAGCTTCTCGGGTTAAGTATCTTCGCACCTTGGCCGCGACCAAAGTACTCATTGGTGACGAGTTCACCTAGCCAGGGCGCGCGCGTGAGGTTAAGCGTCTAAGCAGCCGCCGTACTTCAGCGACTGCACCTTCCGCCCATGGAAATCTACCTGCCCATCGCCGGGATGCCGGTGAACATTTTCCTGATCGTCGGCCTCGGCGCGGCGGTCGGGTTCTTGTCGGGTATGTTCGGCGTCGGCGGCGGGTTTGTTCTAACGCCGTTTTTGATGTTCCTGGGCATTCCACCATCGGTCGCGGTCGCGACGCAATCGACGCAGATCGTGGCTTCCTCCGTCTCCGGCGTGCTTACGCATTGGCGCAAGGGCAACGTCGATATGAAGATGGGCGGCGTGCTTTTGGGCGGCGGGCTGGTGGGTTCGGTGCTCGGCATTCAGCTGTTCAATGCGCTGAAAGCGGCGGGCCAAGCGGATCTGTTTATCGCGCTTTCCTACGTCATCTTCTTAGGCTCGGTCGGCGGGCTGATGTTCTATGAAAGCCTCCAAACGGTGTTGCAGGGCGGGTCGAACGTCGGCGGCACGCGGCGCGAACCCGGCGGGCACTATTGGGTGCACGGTTGGCCGCTAAAGATGCGATTTCAGCGGTCGAAGCTCTACATCAGCGCGATCCCGCCGGCGCTGCTGGGCATCTTGATCGGGCTTCTGTCGGTCGTGATGGGTGTCGGCGGCGGCTTCATTCTGGTGCCGGCAATGATCTACCTCTTGCGGATGCCGACGGCCGTGGTTGTTGGGACGTCGTTGTTCCAGATCATCTTTGTGGCCGCGTTCTCCACGTTGTTGCATGCGCTGACGAACCAAAGCGTGGATGCGGTTCTGGCGCTGCTCTTGATCGCCGGCGGCGTTATCGGCGCCCAGTTCGGGGTGCGCTATGGCGGGCGGTTGCGCAGCGATTGGATGCGGCTTTGCCTTGCCGCGCTGATCCTGATGATCTGTTTGCGGCTTGGTATCGATCTCGTTTT
>CAYXQB010000232.1:0-5473 GCA_964466435.1 uncultured Flavobacteriaceae bacterium
GCATAGGGAGAGCCGGCCTGACTAGGGTGCAAGGTACGATGCCACCTGGTCGCGACGGCAGTGGCACAGCAGACAGCGGCGGCGAATGCAGCGAGCCCTACCAACAACATAAGAACGCCAAAGGTCGTGACGTCGACACCGCGGACTTGCGGCAGAGCCCGCAGAAGCGCATGGCTCGCAACAAGCACCACCGCCCACGGAGCGCAAACACGAAGGAACGCGCCGAAGTTCCCAAACAGCAGCTCGTAAGTGCGCCGCACTGCCAGAACGACGGGGAAGGGTTGGCGCGGACGTCCGGCGTCGTCGACCATCTAGCTAAAGTGCGACGCTGGCGGCCGGTCCGCGGCACCGTCCAAGCCGGTGAGTTGGATATAGGCCAGTGAGATGAACGCAGCGACGGTGAAGTAGCCGAGCATCTCGACGACGATGCCCAGGACGACGAGTCCCACAGCCAACGCAGGATCGGCGAGGCCCGGAACCTCGAGCAGCTTCTCGACAATGTTTCCGGCGATCGAGAACGGCAGTGCGCATAAGAACGAGCCCCAGAACAGCCGCCAGCTACACCCCTTCGTTAATTGCCACGAACGGGTGATCGTCATGGTGCGATCCCCGACCGCGGTCGCCGGAAACAGCAACGAAAGCCGCATGGTCAGGACCAAGCCTGCGATCACCAGCGCGAACAGCGCCACGGCAAGCATGAACGCCGGGCCATCGCCCGCTGGTTTGCCCACGAACGCAGCCGCCCCAAGTCCCGCCAACACGATGGGTGAGAACGCGATACCGAACACGACCACGACACAGGCGATATAGCGCAGGATCGCGTCGAGCCCGACCGAGAACGGGTTGCTCGTGCTCGTGCCTGTCACGATGCGGCGGTGCCACGCGACGATCACCGCGGAGATTGCAGCCACGCCGGCGACGAAGCCCGGAATGACGCTGACGAGCGCAAGCACCTCCTCGTTCGTCGCGAATGCCGCCAATTCGGGTATGCTTTCGACCGCGAGCCTTACGCCGGCCAAACCGGCAAAGCCGACAATGAGGACCACCACGGTCCACGCGACCAACAAAATGGCGAGCGCGCCGAGGTTGCGACCCACCAACCCGTAGGCGGCGCCGATATTGTTCCCAAGTTCGAATCTCTCGACATCCTCCACGGCAGATCCTTCCCGCACATCCGAACAGGCATGATACGCGGCCCTGTGCAGGCTTTCTTGCAACGGAGCGACAAACTTACGCCGCGCGTTAACTGAAGTGATCGGCTTGGATCTGCACCGGGCGGACAAACTCAAGATAGGCGAACGACAAGAACGTCGTCCAAAGGGCGTTCCGGGTCAGGTCGAGAAACTGGGTCACCGCAAACGCCCCCGCATATTCAAGCGAGTTTATCTCGTAGTCGAACGTGACGTAATCAATGGCGATGCTCGCTGCGATCCAAGGCAGATCGCAAGCGAGCAACCCCACGCACAGGGTAACCCCCTGACCAGCGGTAACCCGCCAAGACACACGCGCGGTGGTGGCTCCGTCGCCTGTCGCGCTCGCGGGAAGGATCAACAGGAGCTGGGCAGAAAGCGCAAAGAGTATGGATGTGCCCGCATAAATTGCGGCAGTTAGGGCGATCGTCTCGTCGTCCGCCAGCATCGTCGCGACGAAAATCACCCAGATCGCAAGCGGAACCAATGCAGCCAGGACACGGACGGCGAAGGGGCCGACGACCTCCATGGAGGCGGGAAGCATCCGCCCGGCCGGCTCGCCGAGGATGACGAAGCGGTGCCAAACGATCGCGACACAGATCGAAGCTGCGATGCTGACAATCATGGTCAGAAGGCCGGGGGCCATGTCCACGAGGGTCATCTGATCCTCGTCGGGGCGTTCGATGGGCAGAGTCAGGTTCGCGAATAGGGCGGGCAGTGCCGCCAGCAGCACCCACAGCAGGGCACTTGACGAGAACGCCCCGAAATTGGCGAACAGCAGTCGATAAGACGCCCAAACCGTCGCCGTGACTTTCACTGACTGACAATGCCGCCTCTGCCAGCGAAGAACGTATACGCGTAGGACAGGAATCCCGCTTGAATGACGCCTGCAATGATCGCCAGAACGAGCGAAAACACGGTGACAAGGCCGATGGCGGTCGCGTCGCGCGCCGTGGTTTCGCTGGCACGCGCGGCCGCGTTGATGACAAAGTTCATGACGAATGCGGGTCCCGAGGCGAGTGCGCTTCCGGCCAGCATGCGCATCGTATTGCCCTTCGTGAGCGACCACGACCGTCTCAGCGTGAGGCTATAGTCCCGCACGGCGCCCGCCGGCAGAATAAGGCAAAGACGCGCGAGGAGTGCGAGCGCAGCGGTGATCGCTGTCGCCGTGACCGCTACCGCGAATGTCCATTGCGCGTCGCCGTCGAGGAGTTTGCGGGTCAGCGTGATCGGCAACAAGCTTCCGACCAGAGCAACACACAGACCGATGGCGGTGAGGAACATCGCCCGCGCAAGATAGAGGATGCCGCTACCAAACGCGCCCGGACGTGTCTGTTCCGCGGTCAGGTTCTGCACGATGAGGCGGTGCCATCGGACGATGATGACATAGGCACCAAGCCCCAAGATGAGCACGGGCAGCGAGGTCATCATCGCAACCCTCTCGTTGGTCGGAAATTGCTCGGGCGGCGAGGCACGGACGATCCAGACGCCGAAGGCCAGCCCAACGGCCGCCGCAATGCCCCAGCGCTGCGCGATCTTCGCAAGCACATGACTTTGCTCACGCACCGCGGCGTAAGCCTGTCGAACGGTCGCCCAGACGGGCAGTTTCGGGTTGGACATGCTGTCGCTCGCAAAGTGCCGCACGCATCCTGCCAGGCGCGGGGCAGGTTGGGCAGGTCCGACCGCTTGTTTTCCCTCGCTGTAAGTCTAACTTATGGAACCGCCCTGCCGGACGCCGGACGCATCGGTCCGCGCGAGAAGGGTCCCGCTGAAAGAAGAGAGCGCCACTTATGATTGAGCTGTCGCTGATCACGAAATCGCAGTTTTCCGGGATCAGGCCGGATCGCAGCATACGGATACCAAACGGCTTTCTAACGGATTCCAAACGGATGAAACCGCAGAAATCGGCCATGCAAACGCATCTAACGGACATGATTTTGCATCGCGCCTGTGCAATCTCCGGTTGCGGTCGCAAGAGCCTCGAAACGCGTGCACCGCTTCCTACTTCTGCGCAGCGTCGGCCAGCTTGCCAAGCCTCGTCGAGTCGCGTTTCAAACACCCCCGTGTGGGCGTTCAGGGAATAGTTGGAGCCATGAAGATGAAGCCGTTTTCGATCCTTGCGCTGAGCCTCTTCGCTGCATCCGCTGCCGTTGCGCAGCCGCAGCCGGTTCGCGTCGTGCCGACATCGGCACAGCAGATGCAGCTGTCGTTCGCCTCCGTCGTCAAGAAGACGGCACCCGCGGTGGTGAACATCTACTCGAAGCGCAAGGTCAAGAACCCGTTCGCCGACGACCCGTTCTTTGGGCGCATGTTCGGCGGGCGCGACCGGGTGCAGAGCGCGCTCGGCTCCGGCGTCATCGTGCGTTCGGACGGCATCATCGTCACGAACAACCACGTGGTCGCGAACATGGACGAGATCGTGGTGGCGCTGGCCGACCGGCGGGAGTTCGAGGCGAAGATCCTGCTCGCGGACGAGCGGACCGACCTCGCGATCCTGCGCGTGAACACGAACGGAAAGTCGCTGCCGACGCTCGCGTTCCACAACAGCGACGATGCGGAAGTCGGCGATATCGTGCTCGCGATCGGTAACCCCTTCGGCGTTGGCCAGACGGTGACGAGCGGCATCGTCTCTGCGCTCGCCCGCACGCAGGCGGGCGTCAGCGACTATCAGTTCTTCGTTCAGACGGACGCGGCGATCAATCCGGGCAACTCGGGCGGCGCGCTGGTCACCGTCGACGGCCGCCTGATCGGCATCAACACCGCAATCTTCTCGCGCAGCGGCGGCAACATCGGCATCGGCTTTGCGATCCCCTCGAACATGGTCAAGGTCGTGGTGAACACGGCGCTTGGCGGCGCCAAGCAAGTGGCCCGGCCCTGGCTTGGTGTCGACACGCAACCGGTGGACGCCCGCGTTGCCGAAACGCTGGGCTTCGACCGGCCGATGGGCCTCCTCGTGCGCGAGGTCGCGCCGGGCAGCCCCGCCGCGCAAGCGGGGCTCCAGCGCCAGGACGTGATCACAAAAGTCGATGAGTTCCCGGTCAACGACGATCAGAGCTTGAACTTCCGTCTGACCACGAAGGGCGTCGGCAACACCGCAAACCTTACCTACCTCCGCGGCGGACAGCTGCGCACGGCCGCGGTGAAGCTCGCCAGCATGCCCGCGGGCGTCGCGCGCGCGATGACGGAGATCGACGGTCGCAACCCGTTGCAAGGCGCAACGGTCGCAAACCTGTCGCCTCAACTCGCCGATGACTTCGGGGCTCAGCGCACAAGCGGCGTGATCGTCACCGATGTCGCGCGGCGCTCGCTGGCTGCGCGCTTCGGCTTCGAGCCGGGCGACGTCGTCGTCGGCATCAATGGCCGCAAGATCGGCGACGTCGGCACGCTGCAGGAAATCCTCGCGCGCGGCGCCCGCGCTTGGAGCATCGCCGTCGACCGGAACGGCAGCACGCTAACGCTGACCGTCCGCACGTAAGAGAGGGGTGTAAATGGCAACGCTCTTCGAAGCCGCGGGGTTGGAGGAAGGTGCCGGACCGCGCCCGCTCGCCGACCGGCTGCGGCCGAAAGCGTTGAACGAAGTGATCGGCCAGGACCATCTCATTGGGCCGCAGGGCCCGATAGGCCGGATGCTGGCCGCAAAGCGCCTCTCCTCGATGATCCTCTGGGGTCCGCCTGGAACCGGTAAGACGACGATCGCGCGGCTCTTGAGCCAGGGCTTGAACCTGCACTTCGAGCAGCTATCGGCGATCTTCTCGGGCGTCGCCGAACTGCGCAAAGCCTTCGATATGGCCCGAGCCCGGCGGACGCAGGGCAAGGGCACGCTGCTCTTCGTGGACGAAATCCACCGCTTCAACCGCGCCCAGCAGGATTCGTTCCTGCCGGTCATGGAAGACGGCACCGTGACGCTTGTCGGCGCGACGACCGAGAACCCGAGCTTCGAGCTGAACGCCGCGGTTCTCTCTCGCGCGCAAGTGCTCGTGCTCAATCGTCTGAGTACGGAGCATCTCGAGCTGCTGCTGCAGCGCGCCGAGGCGTTGACCAAAGAAGCGCTGCCGCTCGACGACGACGCGCGCGCCGCGCTGAAGGCGATGGCCGACGGCGACGGGCGCTTCCTCTTGAACCTCGTCGAGGAAGTTCTGGCGTTGAATACGCCCAAGCCGCTCACGACGGCCGATCTGGCGCGCACGGTCCAGAAGCGCGCCCCGATCTACGACAAGGGTCGGGAAGGGCACTACAACCTGATCAGCGCGCTGCACAAATCGGTGCGCGGATCGGACCCCGAC
>CAYXQB010000233.1:0-5464 GCA_964466435.1 uncultured Flavobacteriaceae bacterium
ACCAACGCCTCGCACTCTCGGGCAAAGGCAACACCCCCGTCGACATCCTGGTGATGACCGCAACACCGATCCCGCGCACGCTGGCGCTTACCGCCTATGGCGACATGGACATGTCGCGCCTCACCGAAAAGCCAGCCGGCCGCAAACCGATTGCAACCCGTGCCATCCCGCTCACACGCCTCGACGAGGTCGTCGAAGGCGTCGAACGTGCCATGGCGCAGGGCGAACGCGCCTTCTGGGTCTGCCCGCTTGTCGAAGAAAACGAAGACCTCGACATGACCGCCGCCGAAGAGCGCTTCGACGTGCTCCGCGGCACGTTCGGCGACCGTGTCCGCCTCATACACGGCCGCATGAAACCGGCCGAGAAGGACGCCGCCATCGCCGACTTCCGTTCGGGCGCGGCAAACATCCTCGTTGCCACAACGGTGATCGAGGTCGGCGTCGATGTGCCCGACGCCACGATCATCGTCATCGAGCACGCCGAGCGCTTTGGCCTCGCCCAACTGCACCAGCTGCGCGGCCGCGTCGGCCGTGGCCAAAAGCCTTCGACCTGCCTCCTACTCTACCAGGCGCCCTTGGGCGAAACCGCCCGTGCACGCCTCGACTGCCTGCGCACCACCGAAGACGGTTTCAAAATCGCCGAGGAAGACCTACGCCTGCGCGGCGCCGGCGAACTGCTGGGCCAACGCCAATCCGGCCTCCCCGGCTTCCGCCTCGCCGACCTCGAGGTCCACAGCGACCTAATCCCGGTCGCCAGCGACGACGCCCGTCTGATCATCGCCCGCGATCCCGAACTCCAAACCCCACGTGGCGAGGCGCTACGGGTGTTGCTCTACCTCTTCGAGCAAGACGATGCGGTAAAGACGATCAAATCGGGCTAGTCCGGCAACGCTTGCATCGTATGTCACACGTTGATTCGGTCGATCACGTCTCGACGCTCGGGCCCATCGCGGTCACATATTGATTTCAACAGAGTCCAAACGTGTCCCTTGCTTTGCCCCTAAGCCTCGTCATCGGCGTCGTCGTGATTGTAACGTCGATGATCTCGGGCGTCTTCGGCATGGCGGGCGGGCTGATCCTGATGCTGATCCTCGGGCAGTTCCTCGCCGTCCCCGCCGCGATGATCCTGCACGGCGTTACCCAGTTCTTCTCGAATGGTTGGCGCGCAGTCATTTGGCGGCAGTGGATCGATTGGCGGATCATCGGTCTCTACACAATGGGGGCCCTGCCCGCCCTGATCGTGCCCCTAGCGGTCGCTTATGTCCCCGACAAAGCGACGATGTTAATCCTGTTGGGGCTCACCCCCTACGTCGCACTCGCCGTACCGCAACAATTGGCACTCGACGCCACGAAGACGTCGCACGCCGTCCTCTGCGGTTTCGTCGTCGCGGGCCTCCAGCTGATCGCCGGCGTCGCCGGCCCGCTGCTCGACACGTTCTTTGTCCGCTCGGCGCTCGACCGCCGCGCCGTCGTCGCCACGAAGGCGGCCACGCAAGCCCTCAGCCATACGCTCAAAGTCGGCTACTATGGCGTTTTACTCGCGCAAGTCCCGAACCTTGGCCTCGACGTCTACGCCGCCGCCATCGCTGCCGCAGTTGTCGGTACGACATTGGCGGGTCCACTGCTCGAAAAAATGTCGAACGAGAACTTCCGCAAGTGGACGAAAACCATTGTCCTCGTCGTCGGCGCAATCTCGATCACCCAAGGTCTGTGGCTTCTGCTGAAGCCGCATTGACGGCCATCGATGGCGCCGCCACTCTCACCCCATGAGCCAACCCGACTTCGCCCCAGCGCTCGAACGCGCCGTCACCCGCGCCATCGCAGGCCTTTCATCAATTGCGTGTCTCAAGCGCCTCTCAGGCGGCGCCAGCCAAGAGACCTGGTCGTTCGACGGAACCGGTCCCAAAGGCGTCACGCCGCTGATCCTGCGCCGAGCGCCCCATGGCAAGCCCGTTCAGCGCTCCGCCACCGCAGTCCCGCTCGCAACAGAAGCCAAAGTCATCCGCCTGGCCTCACAGGCAGGCGTCCCCGTCCCGCCCGTGCCCTATGTTCTTCAGGACACGGACGATCTCGGTCCCGGCTACATCATGGGCCGCGTCGAAGGCGAAACGATCGCACGGAAGATCCTGCGCGACGCAGAGTTCGCGGACGCGAGACCAAAGCTCGCGCGTCAATGCGGCCGCATCCTCGCCAAAATTCATGCGATCGACAAAGTGCAGGTCAGCGACCTCACCGTGGTGCCCCCGCGCGCACAGTTCGACCAATACCGCACGATCTACGACACCTACGACTATCCTCACCCAGTCTTTGAGGTCGCGTTCAAGTGGCTGGAGCAACGCCTGCCCGAGACACCCGAACTCACGCTCGTGCACGGCGACTTTCGCCACGGCAACCTTATGATCGGCTCGGACGGCGTGCGCGCGGTGTTAGATTGGGAACTGACCCACATCGGCGATCCGGCTGAAGACTTGGGCTGGATCTGCGTCAACTCCTGGCGCTTCGGCGAAACGCACAAAGTCGTCGGCGGCTTCGGCGACGTGAGTGAACTCCTCGCGGGTTACGCCGAAGCCGGCGGCAAGAATATGACCGCGGACCGCGTAAAGTTCTGGGAAATGTTCGGCACGCTGAAGTGGGGCATCATGTGCATGACGATGTACCAAGCCTTCGCGGGCGGCGCCGACCGCAGCGTCGAGCGCGCCGCAATCGGCCGCCGCTCGTCAGAAACCGAAATCGATCTCGTCAACCTTCTCTACGGAAAAGCGGCGCCATGATGGACCAACCTTCAGCGCTCGAACTCGTCACCGCCGTGCGCGAGTTCATCGAGAAGCACGCAATGCCGGAACTGCGGGGGCGCACCGCGTTCCACGCCCGCGTCGCCGCAAACGCGCTCGCCATCGTCGCGCGCGAACTCGAGCAAGCCCCAAAAGCCAACACCGAAGAACACAACCGCCTGAAGACCCTGCTCGCCCAAGACGGCTCGCTGGATGAACTGAACCGAGAGCTCTGCCGGCGGATTAGAACGAACAGCCTGCCGGTCGATGACCCGATCCTGGCGGGCCATCTCGTGCAAACAACTCTCGCTAAAGTTGCGGTCGATCAACCAAATTACTCAGGGTTTCAGCATTCGCCCCACCATCCACCAAAATAACTGTGTCCCGCGAAGCACGTTCGCAGGATGAATGTTGCGGTCGCGCCGCGGTGACCGCGCCGCGTGATACGTAACCGGCCGGTTTAGAATCGAGACCAGTATGGCGGCGGGCCGTCGCAGAGCGTTGTTGATCGCGGGTTTGTTGTTAGCGCTGATCGTCGTCAGCGCGATCGCGGCCTATGGCGCGCGCGACAACCTTATCCGCTACACGCTTAACCCCGGCCGCAGCTTCGGCGAAGGCGCACAAGCGACCGCCCCCGACTACGCGAAAGCCGCGTCGTGGGCGCAACTCAGCGCAAAAGCCGACAAGCCGATCGACGTGTTCTTTATCTACCCCACCATCTATTTTTCCGGCGAACACTGGAATGCCCCTGTCGCCAACACGGCGGTGCGCGAGAGGCTCGCCCGCGTGATCCGTCCGCTCTACGTCGCCCCATTTGAAACAACCGCAAACGTCGTCGTTCCACTCTACCGGCAAGCGGCACCCTACAGCTTCATGACAGCCGCCGAAGACGGTCGCAAGGCGCGCGAACTCGCCTACGCCGATGTGAAAGCCGCGTTCGCCGCATTCATCGCGAACCACAACGGCGGCCGCCCGTTCGCAATCGCCGGCTACGGCCAAGGTGCGCTATACGGTTTTCGGTTGATCAAGGAAATGGCGCCGGATACGCGCACCCGCCTCGTCGCCGGCTACCTGCTCGAGGTAGCGATCCCGGTCGATCTCATCGATACCGGAACACCGCTCTGCGACTCACCCGACCAAACCGGTTGCCTAGTGATCTGGCACTCGATCACGCAGCACGCACGCAGCGACATGCCGCGTCAGAATGCGCTGGTCTGGAAGGAAGGCGGCGGCTTGGAGCCGACACGCGGTCGCGACCTCGCCTGCGTGAATCCGCTCACCTGGACGATCGGGGGGCGCGCTGGTACGCCCGACATGAATTTGGGTGCAGCCGAACTCTCGGACTTCGCGACGAACGGAACACTTATGACGCGCGCAGTGACGGCGGCCGACTGCTGGAACGGCTTATTGTTCACCGACGTGACGCCCACCCCCATCTTTCTTTGGACCGGCCCCCGCTATCGCGAACTGTTCCCATCGAAGGTGAACCCGTTCTACGCCGACATCAAAGACAACATCGCCCGCCGCGCTGAGTCTTTCGCGGCCCAAGCAAGCCTCCCCGAGCCGCCCGAGAGCAGCGAACTCGCGACGGAGACGCCAGCCCCCGTCGTGACGTCGCAGTAAGCGCTCTCACGCGTACCGGACAACCGAAAGGAGATGTCCATCGGGATCGCCGAACCACGCGACTTGGGTTCCAACATGCCATGCTCGTCATACGGAATGCCGGCGATCCGTTCGAACGCAACGTGCCTTCAGCGACGCGACGACGGAGACGACATCGGCCACGGCAAACCCCATGACCTTATGCTCCACACGAAAGCGAGTAAGGGTGCTTTAAGCCCCGTGTGCGCCGATGATTGCGACCGAGCACACGTTCATCGACGGCGCGCCGCCAAGGTTGTGCGTGAGCCCAATCTTCGGGTTCTTCAGCTGTCGCGCACCCGCGCGGCCCTGTAGTTGCAGATACATCTCATAAAGCATGCGCAACCCGCTGGCGCCGATCGGATGACCAAAGCACTTCAGTCCACCGTCGATTTGGCAGGGCACCTTGCCTGATGCATCGTAGAAGCCGTCCATAACATCGTGCACGGCGCGGCCCTCGTCCGAAATGAACAGGTCCTCCATCGTGACAAGCTCCGTGATCGAGAAGCAGTCGTGCACCTCGATCATCGACACTTCGTCGCGTGGGCGCTTGATACCGGCTTCTTCATAAGCCTTTTTCGAAGCGATCCGCGCGGTGTGGAAGTAACTGCCGTCCCACGAATTGTGCATGCTCTCCAGGCCGTTCGACAGCGCAAGCTGTAACGCCTTGACGGTGATGATGTCCTTCTTGCCCATCGCCCGCGCGATCTCGGGCGTCGTCACGATCGCCGCAGCCGCGCCGTCCGACACGCCGCAGCAATCGAACAGGCCAAGCGGCTCGGCAATCATCGGCGCGTTCAATGCCATCTCTTCCGTGATCGGCTTTTGCAGATGCGCCTTCGGGTTCTTGGCGCCGTTCTCGTGGCTCTTGACCGAGACATGCGCGATCGCACGTTTCAGATCCTGCTTCGAGACGCCGTGTTTGGCGCGATACGCCGACGCCAACTGCGCAAAGTTCCCGGGCGCCGATCCGTTCGCACCCCACTGCGGCAACAGCGTGCCCGGCTGCCCTGTCGGCAAGCCGCCATAGCCCGTGTCCTTCAGCTTCTCGA
>CAYXQB010000234.1:0-5412 GCA_964466435.1 uncultured Flavobacteriaceae bacterium
ACCAAACCGTTTTTCGTCATCTCATCGGGCCGCTCCGGAACGGCGATGATGGAGCGCTTGTTCTCGTGCTTTCCCCAAGTCGAGATGCATCACGAATACATGTTGCATCACATCCAACCCGTTGCCGTGAAATACCACATGGGAATGACGGGCTTGGGCGAAGCGCTGCACACACTGCGCGCCACGCATGCTGCTGCCGTCTACTATAGCGACGCACCTCTCTGGGGCGACTCGTCAAGCAAGCTCTCGTGGCTGATCCCGGCGCTCGACCACTTGTTCCCGAACGCGCACTACATCCATCTCGTGCGCGACGGTCGCAAAGTCGCGAGCTCCTATCTGCACAAGCACGGCGCCGAGTGCTACGACGATCACTCGACGGCCATCATGCAGCGCTTCTACGACGCCAAGGGCGAACTCCCGGCGCCGCCGCCGGAAAAGAAGTACTGGTGGCCGCTGCCTCCGCGCGGACACCAGCAGGAGCACGAGTTCCTGACCTACAACCAGTTCCAGCGCATCGCCTTCCACTGGGCCGAGATCAACCGCACGATCATCCACGACCTCGACACGATCCCTGAAACCCGCCGCCACACGGTGCGCCTTGAAGACCTCGCGACCCGCGCCGACTCGCGACATGGTTTGCTCAACTTCCTCGGCCTGCCATGGGACGACCGGATCATGGGCCTGCTCAACCGGCCGCACAACGTCACACGCCCCGAAGACTATCCGCTGACCAGTGAGCAGACGCAGCAGTTCAATATGATCGCGAGCGATGTCATGGAAATGCTGGGCTATCCTCGCCGCGCCGAATACCGCGTCGCATATTAGTCACACAGCGCCGACGGCAAGCGCGCCCTAACCGGGCTTTAACTCGCGCGGCCCACGCTTCGTTCAACGACAGCGTGGAAGACGCCCATGCGATTAATTTGCGACCTCTGCCGTAGCACTGCACTCGAACAGGTGTACGCGCCACAACACGCGCGGAGCAAACGCGTTACGCTCTGCACGCATTGCGGCCTTCTGCAAAGCATCCCGCGTGAGCTGGCATCCCGCATCGAGCATCGCAGTCATCTGCGCGACGCCAAGGGCTACCGCGCCGAAGCGAACCTCGCCACGCTTCGCCCATTTCTGAACAAGAACAAGGCCCTCCGCGTTCTCGACATTGGCGCGCATCGCGGCGCTTTTGCGCTCGAACTCAAGACCGCCTGTCCGAAGGCGACCATCGTCGGTATCGAACCGAATGAACGCCTCGTCGCCCCATGGGCCCGCAAGCCCGGCTTCACCTGGCTCCACGCCCGCCTCGAGGACACGCGCCTCGAAGACGAGGGCTTCGATCTCATCTACTCCTGCCAAACGCTCGAACGCCTAGGGAGCGCCCGCGAGGCTCTCCTTGCCCACCGCGCCGCGCTCGCGCCCGGGGGCTACGTTCTGATCGAAGTCCCCAACGTTGCCCGCATTGCGTCCAGCGACGTTGTTGAAGAGTTCTTCGCGGACAAGCATCTTTATCACTTCTCGCGCCGAACGTTGATCCGGTTGCTCGGCGTCTGCGGCCTGCGCTGCGTCGCGATCGCCGATACGCGCGACACCGCGAACATCACCGTTGTTGCAGTCAAGGGCGACGAACCGCGACTCGCCGTTCCCGCGGACCCGCAAGAAGTCGAGGCCGCCGCCGCGCTGATCTCCACCTACCAAGCGATGCGCCTTAGGAACGTGAGCGCTCTTGCAAACGTTGCCCGAGCGATAGACGCCATGGCGCCGCGCAAAGTCGTCGTCTGGGGCGCCGGCCGGCTGCTCGGTAATCTGATCGAGACCGGCGGCCTGAAACCGCAATCGTTGGCCGCTGTCGTGGACAAGAACCTGATCCGCTACACCGGCGAAGTCCATGGCGTCCCCCTGTCGCCGCCCGAAGTGCTCGCACGTCTCAAGCCCGACATCGTCGTCGTACTCTCCCGCAGCCTTGAAGACGAGATTCGCCAAGTAACCGAAACCCAGGTGCCAGGCGCCGAGGTCATCGCCTATGCCGACCTGCTCGAGCGCTCCAAAGCATACGCAGCAGCTTAGGTCGACTCACCCCTGAGGCGAGTGCACTGGCGCCAGGATTGCCACAGACAGCGCCGTACTCTTAACTGGCTCCGCGTCTTGGGGGCTTCATGCACGACAACGAACCGCTGCCGCAGGCACGGGCGAACAGCTACGTCATCATTCTGGCCATTCTAATCGGCCTGAGCATGATGGATCGCCAGCTGCTGGCCGTTGTCGCCGAGCCGATCAAGCACGAGTTCAATCTCAGCGACACCGATCTGGGCCTGCTCACCGGCACACTCTTCGCCGTGATCTTCTCGCTCGCCTCGATCCCGGTCTCGTGGGCCGCCGACCGCATCAGCCGCACCGGAATCTTGACCGTGTGCGCCACATCCTGGGCGCTGTGCACGGGCATCGTCGGTGCAAGCGCAGCCTACGCCCATCTCGCTGCTGCACGCATTGGCCTTGCGATCGGCGAGGCCGGCTGCAATCCGTGCGCCCAATCGCTGATTGCCGACTACGTGCCGCCTGAACGCCGCGGCCGTGCGATGGCTATCTATGTGATGGGCGGCCCGGCAGGCTTGATCGCGGCCGGCACGCTGGGCGGCCTGTTGAACGATGAGTTCGGCTGGCGCATGGCGTTCTACGTCTTGGGCGGGGTCAGCCTGTTTGCCGCTTTCATCGCCGCGATCGTGCTTCCCGAACCGACACGCAAGCGGACGGAAATGCCGGTTACGATCCACGCCGCCGCCGCATCTGCAGTCCCAGGCGCATACCGCACGCTCACGCTGAAACCCGCGTTCCGCTACTTCATCGTAGGTAATGCACTCGTCTCAATAGCGATCTACGGTAGCTTGGTTTGGGGCACGACCTATGTCGTTCGCTTCTTCAATTGGACGCCCGGCGAAGCCGGCGCCGTCGTCGGCACGCTTGGCGCCGTCGTGAGCATCGGCGGCGTATGGCTCGGCGGCCGCATGTCGGACTACCTCTCGACGCGGGACGCGCGCTGGCTGCTATGGTTGCCGGCACTCGGCCTCGTTCTCGCAAGCCCCTGCACCGTGGCCGTAGCTTTCGCGCCGACGATCCTCATTCTGTTCAGCGCCTCCTCCGCTGAGGCCTTTTTCCGCACCATCACGCTTGCACCTGCCGCTGCAGCGCTCCAGCGCCTCGCTCCGAACGATGCGCGCGCCCGCGCTGCCGCGACCGCAGGCGTCGTCGGCACGCTGTTCGGCTTAGGGCTAGGGCCTCCGCTGGTCGGCGCGATAAGCGACGGTCTCGCACCGCAGGTGGGCCGAGACAGCCTACAATACGGCCTCGCCGCGCTAGTGATCCCGCAAGCGCTAGCGGCCTATTGTTTCTGGCGCGCTGCACAATCGCTGCGCCAAGATCTAGAAGAATAAAAACGGGGCCGGCAAATACGCTGCCGGCCCCGCCCCTCGACTACCCCCACCGTGCCGAAGCCGGTCGTATGCGCTGTTTTTGCTTTTCTTATGCGCCCGACCGATACGAACAACCGGCAGCTTTTGGTTCCGCTTATTAGGCTGCGTTCTCCACCGGCTGTTCGGAGTCGAAGAGTGTGTGGCACTTGATCAGTGCCTTGTAGTGCTGTCCCACCAGAACATCTCGCGAAATCGAGACGCACAGATTGAGCGTTTCGCTGTCGTTGATGCCGTTCATGAATGCCGACATCTCGCTGACGAAGTCGTCGTAATAGCGCGCCCCGCCGTCGTTGCCCTGATAAAGCATAAGGATCGCGTAGTAGATGCGTTTCGCCGGCGAAGTCGCTTCCGCCGCCTGCAGCATGTCGCGATCGCGCAGCACGGTAACCTGGTTCTCGACGATGAAGCTCGCGGGCCTGTCGCCGTTGATCAGCACCGCGCCGTTCACAACGAACTTTTCACCGGGCTTAAGAGAGAGTTTCAGCGTCATGACGCTAGCGTCCTCGTTCCGTCGTCACGAACGACACTAGCGGCTCAGGGTTAACACGGGCCTTCCGCCGAAAAACTTTTTGGTCAACAAAACATTGAAATCGCGCACGCGCGCCGCGCGCAAGATTAGCGCCGTATTAAAGTGTCCCCACATATTCTAGCGATCCACCGTGGGACAAGAAGATGGCGTCGAAAACCGCACCAACCACGCAAGCGATTCAGCTCCAGCCGCCGCTCGAAGCCGTCGAGGCGTTGCGCAAAGCCGTCGCCCATTACAAGCACGGCGAATACGCAGCAGCAGCCCTCGCCGCCGCAAACGCGGCGGAACGGCACGAACGCTACGCCGCCGCCTATCACCTGCTGGCACTGGCCCTCGACAATTTGGGTCAGCGCACGAAGGCGTTCGAAATGTACGAGCGCGCGCTCAGCCTCGACCCCGCCAACGCGAACCTGATCCTAGACCTCGCCAACGCCGCCGCGACGCTGCGGATGTTCGACGGTGCGGAGAAGGCCTACCGCGCCTATCTCGAACTTCGCCCCGATTGCCCGAAGGGCACGAGCGCCCTGAGCCTCTGTCTGCTCGCAGCCGGCGACGCCGGCGAAGCGCGCCGCATCGTGCAAGGCGCGCTCGACGCCACACCCGAGTCGGCCGATCTCTGGTCGGCGCTCGGTACGATCTTGACCGAGTCCTGCGACTTCGAAGGGGCGATCGCCGCCTACGCCCCCGTGCAACGCCTCGCAACGATGACCGCGCACGCATTCCACAACATCGCCCATGCGCAAAGCCACATCGGCGCCCACGATCAGGCGATCGCAAACTTCTCGCGCGCACTTGAACGCGCGCGCGATGAAGGCACGCGCGCCGCTACGTGCCACGCCCGGGCCTTGAGCTATGCCGCAGCAGGTCGCCTCAAGGAGGCGTGGAGCGACCACGAGGAGCGTTTGAACCCCGCCTTCGCACAAGCAACGCACTTCGCAATCCCAACGCCGCGCTGGGACGGCGAAGACCTGACCGGCCGCAAGTTCCTCGTCGTCGGCGAGCAAGGCTTAGGCGACGAGATCATGTTCGCAAGCATGATCCCCGACCTCATTGAGCGCGTCGGCCCAACCGGCAAACTCATGCTCGCCGTCGACCAGCGGCTTGTGCCGTTGTTCGCACGCTCGTTCCCCGCCGCCCATGTCGGCGCCGAGATGCACGCAAAACACGACACGCGGCCGGTACGCACGGTGCCGTGGGCGAGCGGCGAATGCGCACCCGATTTCTTTGCACCGATCGGCTCGCTCATGCGCCACCTGCGCCCCGCCATCGAGAGCTTCAAGCCGCGCGCCTACCTGATTCCCAACCCGGCGCGCGTGCGCCATTGGCTCGCCCGCCTCGAGGCCTTAGGCCCCGGCCCCTATGTCGGCATCTGCTGGAAGTCGATGCTCGTCACCACCGCCCGCAAGAAATTCTTCAGCGCGCTGG
>CAYXQB010000235.1:0-5371 GCA_964466435.1 uncultured Flavobacteriaceae bacterium
TTCAAGCCACCTCGTTCGTCGTGATCCGCCGCTGAGCGCAGACCGGGCTGTCGGCCCGCGTCATACGCTTGCGGGCGGCGCCGGGCGCTCAGGCAATCGTGCAAACTCTGTTTGCGCGAGAGCTGAGAACGCAGCGCGTCGCCCATCATTCCGCAGATCAACAGCCGTCCGCCGCTTTCGAGCGTTGCGCACGGCCGACCACGAGGAATTCAAATGTCCACGCAGGATCATCACGCCGCTCGCGGCCCCGAACCGCGCGGTTGGCGTTCGACTCGAACGCTGATCGTCGTTGGGTTCTTCATCATCGCCGGTTTGCTTCTTTTCAGTGAACATCGCGCCCACGTATTCGGCGCGCTGATCTGGCTGCTCCCATTTGCCTGTATCCTTCTGCACTCGTTCATGCATGGCGGCCATGGCCACAGCCACGGCCATCGCCGGCGCGAAGATGCTTCGGGTGATGCGGCTCCAAAGTCGTCTGGGGAGGGCGAGGCGTCATGAGCGAGTCGTTGGGCTACGGCCTTTGGAGTTTGGTGATCGTCAACTCGGCTGTCTTCATCCTCTTCGCATACAGCTTCTTCAAACCCCGAACGACCCGCGATTGGCGATCGTTCGGTGCATTCAGCGCATTCCTGGTGGCGCTGTTCGCTGAAATGTACGGCTTTCCTCTAACGATCTATTTCCTCTCAGGTTGGCTGCAAAGCCGATTTCCAGAGGTCGATTGGCTGTCGCACGATGCAGGTCATCTCCTTGAAATGACGCTGGGCTGGCGCACGAACCCGCATTTCGGCCCGTTCCACATCCTGTCCTCGCTGCTCATCGGTTTCGGCTTTCTGCTGGTCTCGGCGGGCTGGGCAGCGCTCTACGCGGCGCAGCTCAAAGGCGAACTGGAGGGCACCGGCCCCTACGCTTACGTGCGGCATCCGCAATATGTCGGCTTCATCCTGGTGATGTTCGGGTTTCTTCTCCAATGGCCGACGTTGCTGACGCTCGCCATGTTCCCGGTGCTCACCGTGATGTATGTGCGCCTTGCTCGGGCAGAAGAGCAAGAGTCATTGGCGGCATTCGGCGACCGTTACCGCCGGTACATGGCCGACGTTCCGGCGTTCGTCCCGCACCTGTCGCGGCAGTTCGGTGGCCGGCCGCCGCACGACAACCGCGGACTCGGATAGGTGCGGCCATGGACGCAACTTTGCGATGGACAAGCGATCCGTCTCTGCGACGGCTGATCGATCAAGAGCTGGCGCGCAGCTACGGACAATACTACCGCCAGGTCCGCGTACATGTGCGCAACGCGCACGATGCCGAAGATGTATTGCAGGAATTCTGCCTGCGTGCATTGAACCGGTACTGGCAGATCAAGCAAAGGGAAAAAGTCGGCGCTTGGCTGTCACAAGTGCTGCGATCCGCGATCGTTGATCACTTTCGCCGACGCGACCGACGTGTGGTCGCGCTCGGGAGTGAGATTGACGCGATCGCGGCTGTCCCGCCCGAAGTCGCCGGACGGGACGAGGAGCGGTCGCAGAACTTCGAGCAGGCGCTGGGTTATGTCTCGCCTCAGCAAGAGCTGTTGATCCGAAAACTCGGTGTGGCCGGCGAAGAGCGCCGCACGGTCGCTCGCGAACTTGGCCTCAGCACAAATGCGTTGGCCGTGCGCTATCACCGAGCGATCCAGGCGCTGAAGCAAGGCATCGAAACGCAAGCGGCGCCGGCCAAGGTCGTAAGGCAGGGGCGGGGCGACGCCCCATCCCGAAGCGCGGGGCAAGAACCTCGGCCGGCTGTAATGCGCAGGGCAGCTCGGCGTCTAGAACAAGCAGTAGTTTCAGCGAACCTATAAGAAGGGAGAGTAAAATGACGGTGCATCACGACTACGCCGCCGGTGTGCGGTATGGGGCCATCAATCCCGCCGCGCTTTCGATTTCGTTAGCGCTGTTTGGCACACTGACCTACGCCTTGTGTATCGGGATCGCATTGCTCGTACCGGCGATGGCGACATCGATGAAAGTGCTCTATCCGGCGATCTTTCCAGGCTTCGTGTGGCTCACGGGCGAGTCAATCCTATTCGGCGTTGCCTGGATTCTGATTGCGAGCGCTTATGTCGGATGCGTCTTCGCGTTGATCTACAACGCGGTGTGCCAGCAGTTCGGGCGGTGAGCCGCATCGCGTCGGGACGGCGGCGGAAGCTTGTCGTCTTTGAAGTCGAACATCGCGAGGCGTCGGCGTTCGAGGCGCTGTCGCGCGCTTTCGATGTCGAATTGGTCGAGGAACCGCTGTCGCGTTCGAACGCGGCGCGCTTTGCCGACGCGAGCTCTGTTTCCACATTCATCTACTCGACGCTCGATCGGCGTGTGTTGGAGAAGCTGACAGATCTCAGGTTCGTTGCAACGCGATCCACAGGATACGATCACATTGACCTTGCCTATTGCGGCCGGCACGGCATCGTTGTCAGCAACGTTCCCGAATACGGTGCGAATTCGGTCGCCGAACATGTTTTCGCGTTGTTGCTGGCGATCAGCCATCGCTTGATCGATGCAAACGAACGCGCCCGTACAGGGCGCTTCTTCTCACCCGCGAACCTTCAAGGCTTCGAGCTCGCAGGCAAGACGCTCGGCGTTCTCGGCACAGGCAGCATCGGCCGGCATGTCATTCGGATCGCGAAGGGCTTCGCCATGGACGTCGTCGCGTGCGACGTGAAGCCGGATCCGGCGCTCGCGCGTTCGCTCGCGTTTCGCTACGCGCCGTTGAGCGAAGTGCTGAGGTCGGCCGACGTGCTGACGCTTCACGTGCCGGCGCAAGACAAGCCGTTGATCGCCGACCGTGAGTTTCGCCGAATGAAGACTGGCAGCGTCATCATCAACACGGCGCGCGGCAGCTTGATCGATGCGCGTGCCCTCATCCAGGCGCTTTCGAGCGGCAAAATCGCAGCCGCAGGTCTGGATGTGCTCCCCGACGAGCCGGCCATCCGGGAAGAGGCGGAACTCATTTGTACGTTCTTCTGCAACAAGCACGATCTGCGCAACCTTGTGGCCGATCACGTGCTGTTGCGCATGAACAACGTCATCGTGACGCCGCACGGTGCCTTCAACACGCGTGAGGCGGTCAAACGCATCGTCGATACGACGGTGCGGAATCTAAGTAGCTTCGCGGCGGGCCGGCCGCAGAATCGCGTCATCGCGTCGCCAGACGTGAGGAAAGTCGGAGAAAGTCATGACAAGAGCGAAAATTCCCGTTGCGATAAACGGCTACGGCGTCATCGGTAAGCGCGTAGCCGACGCCATCGCCGCGCAGCCGGACATGGAACTCGTCGGCGTCGCCGACATCGCCGCGGATTGGCGGCCTGCGGTCGCATTGCACAAGGGGTACCGGTTATTTGCCCCGACCCGCGATCACGTCGAGGAGATGAGAGGAGCGGGGCTGAAAGTCGCGGGCACCCTCGACGATTTGCTTGGCAGCGCCGAGGTCGTCGTGGACTGCACGCCGAAGCGGGTCGCAGCGAAGAACGTCGATATCTATCGCCGGCGAGGCCTCAAGTTCATCGTTCAAGGCGCCGAGAAGCATGAGCTTACCGGTCATTCGTTCGTCGCCGAAGCAAACTACGAGACCGCCATCGATCGGGCGTCGACGCGCGTGGTCTCCTGCAACACGACATCCATCGTCCGGTCATTGACGGCGCTCAAGCGCGCCGGGCTGTTGAAACGGGCGCGCGGAACATTGATGAGGCGCGCCACGGATCCGTGGGAAAGCCATGAAGGCGGCATCATGAACACACTCGTGCCGGAGAACGCAATACCAAGCCACCAAGGGCCGGACGCGCAAAATGTCGATCCCGCTCTCGATGTCGTGACCATGGCGGTCAAGGTTCCGGAAACCATCGCGCATCTTCATTTATGGTGGGTGGAGCTTACCCGCAGCGCAACCGCCGATGAGCTCGCGGCGGCCTTTCGAGCTTCGCCACGAATCGCCTTGCTGCGCATGAGCGACGGGCTTGTCGCGCCGAATTCCGTGAAGGAAATGATGGCCGATTTGGGCCGTGGCCGAGACAGTCTTTATGAGGTTGGGCTTTGGCAAGATCTCATCACTGTCCGGGGCGACGAAGCGTACTTCGCCTATATGGTCGACAACCAGGCCATCGTCGTTCCCGAAAACATCGACGCGATCCGAGCGCTTACGCGGCATGAGGCGAACGCAGGCGCGTCCATGTCTCGAACGAACGCGACGCTCGGAATCGGCCAACTTTCGAGACTTCAGGCGTTCGATGGGCCGCGCGCGGCGTGGCCTATCGGTGCCGGTGTTGAGGTGTGAACGAATGAGCACAATTCCATGGCCGTATGGCCTGAGGTGTTTGTGGTGGGCTTTGGCTTTCGCGACGCTAATCGCGAGCACGACCAGCGCAGCGGAGCAAACCGTCATCCTCGACGACCCCTATACGCGTAGTGCCGATGGAATCACGGCATATCTGGGCGT
The DNA here is from genome assembly GCA_964466435.1 of uncultured Flavobacteriaceae bacterium. GTDB lineage: Bacteria > Pseudomonadota > Alphaproteobacteria > Micropepsales > Micropepsaceae > SZUA-430. The sequence continues at coordinate 4,462 of CAYXQB010000235.1, forward strand.
GATACCGGCATCCGTCGTGCGTGGTCATGCACCGACGCATCCGGAGAGCACGATGCATGGAGGCGAGCCACGCGCCGCCTATGAGAGGCATGTTCTTGTCGCTCTCTTCGACACCGCATCTTCCAATCGAATTAGAACTGCCGACGTCACGGCGACCGTCGAGGGTCGCGGTCATATCGGCCGTGTCACCAAGAAACTCGAACCAATGGAAATCGCCGGCGCAATGACATTTGGGCAGTTCTTTTCGATGCCAGAGTCGAACGTCTACACGATAAAGGTCGACATCGTGGTCGCAGGCCGGCCGGAGCCGGTGTTAATTGCGTTCAAGTACAGGACTTAAAGCAAGAGGAAGGCCGCGTCCGCTGCGGCCTCTCCGAACTGGCTTTGCGCGGTCTGAGTCTAGTGGTGGGGGTTGTGCTCGCCAGGTGCGCACGGAAAATCGTGCTCGAGCGTGCGCCGTACCAGGTTCGCGGCGGGCTCCTTCAGCGTCGACGGTTCACGTTTGGCGTGCGCGACGATCCGCGCGGCCATGTCGCGAAAGGACACATACTCCGGAAGATGAACGCAAGAGCGGGACGGCGCGCCGCTCTGCATTCCACTCGCCCTGGAATCCCGCTCGGCCCGTTCGCCCTCGCTGAATGCCGAGAAGTAGCCGACGAGGTACTGATGGCAGTGGTGGGGGTGCACAGAGTTTTGCGATGCGCGGTCGTCGAGCTTCACGAACGCCTCGCATGCGCTCACGAGTTCGGCGCCCGTCTCTATGCGAGGCGCGGCGTCCGCAGTGGCGACAAGCGGTGCCGCCAAGAGTGCGCCGCAAAGCACGGAAAGCGTAAGGTATCTCATTGAGTATCTGCTCCTTCTACTTTGCGAGCCGCGACGTCGATGATCGCCGACGCGGGTTTGCACGCTT
>CAYXQB010000236.1:0-5340 GCA_964466435.1 uncultured Flavobacteriaceae bacterium
CTGCTCGACGTCCCGGAGATGTTTCAGACGCTGCGCGGGTTCATCGATGCCGCCGCGGTCGCCCGGGGACTTTGAAAGATGCTCGCCAAACAGCCATCGTTGCGCCCGGACTTGGTGCGCATCGCCGACATGGTCGCACCGTCGACGCGTGTGCTCGACGTCGGGTGCGGCGGCGGGGAGTTGATCGACCATTTGGCGCGCACGAAAGGAGTGGACGCTCGCGGGATCGAGCTTAGCCAGGCCGGGGTGAACGCGTGTGTGGCGAAGGGGCTGCCCGTGATCCAGGGCGACGCCGACACAGATTTGCGCGACTACCCCGCGCAGTCGTTCGACTTTGCGATTTTGAGCCAGACCATCCAAGCAACGCACAAGCCGAAGGAAGTGTTGGAGCAGCTGCTGCGCATCGGCAAGCGCGTGATCGTTTCGTTCCCGAATTTCGGATTTTGGAAAGTGCGGCTGAAGCTCGCGTTAACAGGGCGGATGCCGCGCACCGGCGTGCTCAACTATGCCTGGCACGAGACGCCGAACATCCATCTCTGCACGATCGCCGATTTCGTGGCGCTGACGCGCGAGATCGACGCTCGAATCGAGCAATCGCTGGCGGTCAACGAAGGCGGCGATGTCCGCGAGCTCAGCGAGCCCGGCTATTGGGACAACTTGACCGCCGAGGGCGCGATCTTCCTGTTGGCACAGCGCGCTTAGTCGCCCTCTTTCGCCAAGTCTTCGGAGGGCTGACGCGCATCCACCAAGCCCGCCGTCGCCTTCGGCGAAGGCTGGGCCAGTGCGGGCTTTGCAGGCACGCGTTGGCGCAGGCCCCGGTCGGGCGCCAAGGCCATCACTTCCTTCGTCAGCTCCATCAAGTGAACGCCCGCAAGCTGGGGCCATATGCGTTGACCCCAACGCTCCCACCGCGCGCCGTTGCGCACGAGCAGACCCGCGCCGAACGGCGGCATATGCAGGCAACTGGTCGAGGCCGTCGGCGTGAACATTGCGTCGGTGAGTAAGCGATTCAGCTGCGAGCGCGTGAACGGGCGGCCGTTGCCGAACGGTGTGGTCTCGACTTGCGCCCACAGGCTGGTCCGATTCGGTGCGATAACGACGACGCGGCCGGACGGCGTGAGAATGCGCCAAACCTGCCTGAGCAGCGGGCGCAGGGTCTCGGTCGTCTCAAGCATGTGGGCGATGACGACCCGATCGATCGACGCGTCGGGCAAGGGGAGCGCGCTTTCGTCGGCGAGCGCTGTCAGATTTCCCTCGCGTGCGGGCCAGTAGGCGACGCCTTGCTGTGCCGGCATAAGCGCGATGACGCGCCCGGCTTCGCCTTGGAATGGGCGCAGGTAGGGCGTCGCGAAGCCCAAGCCCAGTACCGACATGCCTTTGACGTTCGGCCAGACTTCGCGCAAGCGCGCACGGATGAAGCGGCGCGCGATTTGACCGAGTTCGCGGTCGTAGAAGGACTGCAGTTCGGCCGCGTCGAGGTGCATAGCGGCCCCGATTACCCGGCCGCCTCGGATGCCGTCTTCTTCTTCAGGTGCCTGATCCAGCGAGGATCGACGCTCGCGACGGGGAAGTAGATGAACACATCGGTGGTGCCGAATTGATGGTCGATCACGGCACCATCGCCGATCTGCGCGCCGGAGCGGACATAACCCTTCACCAGCGGCGGCAGCGAGCGCAGCGCCTCGGCGGTGTCGATCTTCTCCTTCGGCATCAGGTCCATCGCTACGTAGCGGGCCGGCAACGCTCGCACGCTCGCGGCCTCTTTCGTTCCGTGGAAGTGATGCAAGTATGAAAGCTGCAGAGCCAACGCCTTGGGATCCGTTCCGGGCAACGAGGCGCACCCGAACATCAACGCCACATCATGGCGGATTAGATAGACGAGAAGGCCACGCCAGAGCAGCTGCATGGTAGGACCCGTGCGAAACTCTTTCTCAACGCAAGAGCGGCCGAGTTCGAGCAGGCGTTGACCGGCGCGTGCTTTCAGCATGGCGCCGATGTCGTACTCGCCGGCGGTGTAGAAGCCCGACGGCGAACGTGCGGCAGCGTCTTCGCGCATCAACCGGTAGGTCGCAACCACACGGTCGTTGCTGTCATGATCGATGACAAGCAGGTGTTTGCAAATCGGATCGTACTCGTCGAAGTCGCGGCCTGCTGCAGCCATCTCAGGCGAGGGCTTCGCGCTCATCTCCCGGTAAAAGATGTCGTAGCGCAGGCGTTGTGCGGCCTCGACCTCGGCCTGCGTCGTAGCGAGACGCACCTCTAGCGAACCCGAGCTGTCGAGCGTTTGGTGGTTGCCAGTGTTTTGCGGCTTGGTGCCGGTCATCAAGACGTTTTCCGCGAGCGCATGCCGGCCCGCTTCGTGTTGGTTCGGTGCAACTTTAGGGGAGCCCGGTGTCGCTGGCAAACTCCGGGCGGGATCTTAAGGATGCGCCGTGGTCGCGCCGCATCAGCCACCAGAGCAGAATTAACCCCGGAATCGCGAGCGCCGTCGCGATGATGTAGTACCAAACCCAGCCGACCGCAGCGACGGCAAAGCCCGCAGGAGCCGAAAGACCGACGCGCGCTTGGTTTGCTAGTGACGACAGCAATGCATATTGCGTTGCGGTGTAGTTGCGATTGCCGCAAAGCATCGACATGTAGGCGACGAACGCCGCGCCGCCGATGCCCGTCGCCAAATTCTCTACGCCGACAGAACCCGCGAGCGATGCGAACGCCATGTAGCCGTCCCAGCCACCGCCCGCGATCGCCGTGTAGGTGATCTTCTTCACGCCTTCGGCGTCCGCAATGCCGATCGATTCGGTGATGCCGGGAAGGACGAGTGCCGGCCAAATGAAAATGAGATTCGTCGCCATCTGGACGATCGCACCGATCCAGAGCGCACGCATAATGCCCATACGGTTGGCAATAACGCCGCCGATATAGCCGCCGGCGAGGACGGTGAAAAACCCGAAGGGCCACTGTATCTGCGAATACGTCGCCTTCTCGAAGCCCATCGTCAGGAAGAAGTACGTGCGCAACTCGGACGTAAAAGCGTCACCCAGTTTGAACAGCACGACGAGCAGCAAAATCGCCCACCAGAGATCTTTACGTAGGAAGTCGGTGAACGGCTCGATCACCGCTTTGCGGAAGCGCTCGTCGAACCCGCGCTGGAAACGTTCCTTCTGGCCTTCCCACGACTCCGGCGCGAGCAGCGTGCCGACAATGCCGACGGCAACCATCGCCGCCATCGAGAGATAGCCGTAAGACCATGCGTCCTCGGCCGGGACGCCCGCCGTTTCCATCCAAGCAACCAGCGTCACCGCACCCGTAAAGGAGAGCAGCATGGCGGTACGGTAGGCGGCGTTGTAGTTGGCGTAACCGGCCGTGAGCTCGCTCTCCTTCAACGCCTCAATGCGGTAGGCGTCGATGACAACGTCTTGCGATGCGGAGAAGAACGCGATGAGGGCCGCGACGCCGGCGACTGCGAGCTTGCTTTCGTTGGGGCTCACGAAGGCGAGGCCGGCTATTGCGCATGCCAAGCAGACTTGGATCACGAGAAGCCACGAGCGGCGGTGACCGAAAATCCGGCTGAGCACCGGGATTGGGATGCCGTCGATGGCCGGTGCCCAGACAAACTTCCAGGCGTAGGCCGCCGCCACCAAGCCGAACAAACCGATCTCTTCGACGGAAACCTTGCTCTCCGTGAGCCAGGCTTGGAGGGTGGAACTGGTCAATTGATAGGGAAGACCGGCCGAGAAGCCGAATAGGAACATGAGCGCCACGCGCGGGCGGAAGTATACGGACACTGCGTCCCACCAGTGGCCCTTCGGCGCTCCGTTGGCGGCCGTTCCTGACATACTAACCTCACTGGTGACGGGGTGGTGCAGGCCGGATCAGACTCGGGCCGGCCTTGCTTTGTCAAATCGGGGGTATCCCACCGCAGAACCCCGCGCAACTGTTGAACAGGCGGATGTTGTGAGGGCGGTACCTACCGATTCGGCGACTGCCGCTAGGCGCTTTTTGCGATCGCAGGCGCCTGCGGCGAGAAGCGGGTGAGCACGGCGCGCAGCGCGTCGAGATTGAGTGGCTTTGCCAAGAAGTCGTCCATACCGGCATCGATGCAAATTTGCCGGTCATCGTCGAGCGTCGAAGCGGTCAAGGCCACGATCGGCAACCGGCCCTGGCGGCGACCCGCTTTCTCTTGGGTTCGAATCCGTTTCGTCGCTTCGAGGCCGTCCATCTCGGGCATGTGAACGTCCATCAGCACCAAGTCGTACGGTGCGCAGGCAAGAGCTTCCACCGCCTCTCTGCCGTTTGCGACGGTGTCGACGCGGTGACCCATCTTTCCCAGCAAGGCCGTCGCAAGCATGACGTTGATGCGGTTGTCCTCAGCCACGAGGATGCGCAAGCTGACACCTTGGGCTGCGATGTGCGGTTGCTGCTCTTCGCCGAAGGCACTGCTGGTGGTGTGCGTGTCGTCGCCGCTCAAGACGCTGGCTACGCGGGTAACGAGCGAAGTGCGGCGGATCGGCTTGATCAGATAGCCGTTGAAGCCCGCCGACTGCATGGCGGGCAAGACGGCGCGCTCGTTCGCCGGCAGAAGCACAATCGTCTTCACGCCTTGCAGGCGGGCTTTGAGGCGGACGAGAAGTTCGATCGCAGGCGCGCTGCCGGCGCGGCTGTCCATGAGCAGGACGTTGAACGAGCCGCTTGCAAGCGCGGTTTCGGTGGCGGCAAGTCCCTTGGCCGCAAACGCGTCGGCGCCGGCTTCGCAGAGCTGTCGCACGATCGATTCCGCAAGGCCCGGGAACGCGGTCAGCACCAGCACTTTGGCGCCTGTCAGCACGGTTTCCTGAACCTCGGCCCCGGGGGCGCGCTTCATGGGCAGCGTGAACCAAAAACGGCTGCCTTTGCCGATCTGGCTCGATGCGCCGATCATGCCGCCCAACGCGTTGACGAGACGCTGCGTGATCGCCAATCCCAAGCCCGTGCCGCCGTATCGGCGGGCGAAGGACGAGTCGGCTTGCGTGAATTCCTGGAAGATCTTCGGCAGCGCGTCGTCGGAGATACCGATGCCCGTGTCGGCCACTTCGAAGCGGATGAACGTCGAATCGGCATCGGGGGTTGCGGTAATGCGCACGCCGCCGACATCGGTGAACTTGACGGCGTTGCCCGCAAGGTTGAGCAGCACCTGGCGCACGCGGCCTTCGTCGGCCAGGATTTGGCCGGCAAGCCGCGGATGCGCGTAGGTCGCGATGTCGATCCCCTTCTCGAAGCAGCGGTGCCCCAGGAGTTCGGCTACGCTTTCGATCAAGGTGCGGGGCGAGAAGGCGGTTTCCTCCATCGCCATGTTGCCGGATT
>CAYXQB010000237.1:0-5335 GCA_964466435.1 uncultured Flavobacteriaceae bacterium
CCCGCGAACGCGATTCTGAAGTACGGCAACGAAGGGAAGATCTTTGCCTTCAAGATTGGTGGGCAAAAGACGATCGAGGCGCAGGAAGTGGTGCGTCCGCCGATGGCAAAACCGCCCGAAGACAAGCTCAACCCCGCTCAGGTGGCAAAGGGCGATGCCACCTATCATCGCTATTGCGGCGTCTGCCACGGCTTCTTCGCAATGGCGAGCGGCGTCGTACCCGACCTGCGCTACAGCTCGCCGGAAGTCTTTGCGCGCTACAAGGAAATCGTCATCGACGGTGAGCTCAAAGCAAGGGGCATGGCCTCCTTCGCGGATCATCTGAAGGAGGACGATGTCGCTGCGATCCGCGCTTACATCCTGGCCGGCGCCAACGCCGCCTACGCCGCTGAACAAAAGGCGGCCGCGACACCGCCGGCCGCACCAGCGACGCCCGCGCCGCCGCAGTAGCGGCGCGCCTGTTAACCGGCGCCGCCTTGCTGGCGCCGCACGACTAAGATACCAACGCCGCTCACCGAAACGTGGGCGGCGTTGCGCATTTTGCCCGGACGAGTGCCATGAGCGAGAAACCGACCAAAGCCAGTGCCGAAAAGCCGCGCGGATTCCGCGACCGGCTGGGCGCGGAGCTTTTGGCGGAACGCCGCATGCTCGAGACCATCCGTGCGGTCTACGAGTCCTACGGCTTCGACCCGCTCGAAACCCCGGTGATCGAGTTTGCCGACGCGCTCGGCAAGTTCCTGCCCGACCAAGATCGCCCGAACGAAGGTGTCTTCGCGTTCCGTGACGACGACGAAGAGTGGCTGTCGCTCCGTTACGATTTGACCGCCCCGCTCGCCCGCTTCGTCGCCGAGAACTATGACGCACTTCCAAAGCCGTTCCGCCGCTACCAAGTGGGTCAGGTCTTCCGCAATGAGAAGCCGGGCCCCGGCCGCTACCGGGAATTCACGCAGTTCGACGCCGACACGGTCGGCACCGCCAGCATGCTCGCCGACGCGGAGCTCTGCATGATGGTTTGCGACACACTGGAACGCTTGGGGCTTGGCCAAGACAGCGTCGTCAAGGTCAACAACCGGAAGGTCCTCAACGGCGTCTTGGAAGCGGTTGGCATCGTCGGAAATGACGCGGCGATGGAGCGCCAGCGTCTTGGCGTTCTGCGCGCGATCGACAAGCTGGACCGTCTCGGTCCCGATGCCGTCGGAGACCTGCTGGGCGCGGGCCGCAAGGACGAGTCGGGCGACTTCACGAAGGGTGCGGGCCTGGGCGCCAATGCGATCGAACGCGTGCTTGCCTTCACGCAAGCCGGCGGCGGCGACCGCAAAACGTTCTGCGCCGAACTTGAGCGCATCGTCGGCGACAGCGTCGACGGTCGCGCGGGCGTCGATGAATTGCGCCAAATCGACGCCGCGCTGAGCGGCGCCGGCTATGGCGACGCACGCGTTCGTTTCGATCCATCTGTCGTGCGCGGGCTCGCTTACTACACGGGTCCGGTCATCGAAGCGGAGCTGACATTTGAGGTGCGCGGAGACGACGGCAATCTCGTGCGCTTCGGATCCGTGGCTGGCGGCGGCCGCTACGACGACCTCGTCACGCGCTTCAAAGGGATGCAGGTTCCGGCGACCGGCATATCGATCGGCGTGTCGCGCTTGCAGGCCGCGCTGAACGCCCGCGGATTGTCTGGAACCGCCGTCTCGGGGCCTGTCGTTGTTCTGGCGATGGACAAAGATGCGACGGCCTCGTACGTGGCCATGGCGCGCGAGCTGCGCGCAGCCGGAATTCGCGCCGAAGTCTACACCGGCACCTCCGGCATGAAGGCGCAGCTCAAATATGCCGACAAGCGCGTGAGCCCTGTCGCCGTCATCGAAGGCAGCGACGAGCGCGCAAAGGGCGTCATCACGCTCAAAGACTTGATCCTCGGTGCCGAGCAGGCGAAGGACATCAAAGACCGCGCGCAATGGGCGTCGGGCGCGACCGCGCAAGTCACGGTGCCGCGTGGCGAACTCATTGCGGCGGTCAAGAAGATCATGGCGAACCAGGCCAAGTCATGATCGCCGCACCGCCGCACGACGCCGACACGATCGCCGCCTTGGACGCGCAAACCACGGCATGGCTCGACGTGTTCAAGACCTACGGCGCCGAGCGCATAGAGCCTGCGATCGTGCAGCCCGCCGACGCCTTCCTCGATCGCATGGGCGAGGATCTTCGCCGCCGCACCTATGTGTTCTCAGGGCCGGGCGGCGGCGAGTTGTGCCTACGCCCGGATCTCACCATCCCGACATGCCAGGCCTATCTGGCGCGCACGCCCGCGGCCGACCGTGCCGCGAAACTCTGCTACGCGGGGCCAGTGTTCCGCCACAACCCGACTGAACCGAACAAGCCCGGTCAAACGACACAAGCGGGCCTCGAAAACATCAACGCCGCAAATCCGGCGGCCGCCGATGCGGAGGCGCTTGTTCTCACCGACAATGCGCTCGCGCGAGCGGGCCTGAAGAATGCCGACGTCACGCTCGGCGACATCAGCATCTTCTCGAACCTGCTCGAAGCGCTCGGCATTGCGCCGCAACGCGCGGAGCGTTTGCGCCGCCACGTCTGGCGGCCGGCCTATCTCAACGAGCTCTTGAATCGCCTCACCGGCGAAGCAGGCGCGGGCAACGCGTTCCTTGCCCAAGTCGGCACGCTGCCGCCGGAACAAGCGCGCGCCGTCGTGCAAGATGCACTCGCGCTCGGCGGCATCAAGCCGATCGGCACGCGCACGATCGATGAGATCACGGATCGCTTCCTCGAACAGGCAGCCGACGCCTCGTCTGCGCGCCTGCCGCGCCACGTCGCCGACGCGATCGCGGCCTATCTCGGTGTGCGGGTTCCGGCATCGGGTGCGGTCGAAGCTCTGCGCAAGCTCGCGCGCACCGCGGGCGTTTCGCTCGACACGTCCATCGCCGCCCTCGAACGCCGTCTGGGCTTGATCGAGCGCCACGGCCTCAGCCTCGCACGCGCGACGTTTGCCGCCGAGTTCGGTCGCAACATGGAATACTATACCGGCTTCGTCTTTGAATTCCGCGTTCCCGCCGTGCCGGCGTCGCTCGCGGGCGGTGGCCGCTACGACAACCTTTTGACCGCGTTGGGCGCGCCGAAGCCTGCACCCGCCGTAGGCCTCGCGATCTTCGGCGAGCGCGTTTTGGCCGCACGCCGCGCGCAGGGCGGTGGCGCATGAGCGCGCTCGTCTTTGCAATCCCATCGAAGGGCCGGCTGCAGGAACAAGCGCTTGGATTCCTCGCCGATGCAGGTCTCAGCATCAGTCAATCGCGCGGCAACCGCGACTATGCGGCGAAACTGTCGGGTGTCGACAACGTCACCGTTGCGCTGCTCTCGGCCGCCGAAATCGCCGACGAGCTGAACGCGGGACGCGTTCACTTCGGCATTAGCGGCGAAGATTTGTTGCGCGAGCATGGGTCGGCTGCCGCCGAACGAACGCTCGTCGTCGAGAAGCTCGGCTTCGGCCGCGCCAACGTCGTTGTGGCCGTGCCTCGTTCGTGGATCGACGTCTCGACGATGTCCGACCTTGACGACGTGGCCGCAAGCTTCCGCACGCGCCATCACCGCCGCCTGCGCATCGCGACGAAATACGTGAACCTCACGCGCGACTTCTTCGCGGGCCACGGCATCGCCGATTACCGCGTCGTCGAAAGCCTGGGCGCGACCGAAGGCGCACCCGCCGCCGGCACCGCCGAAGCGATCGTCGACATCACGACGACGGGTTCGACCTTGGCCGCGAACGAACTGAAAGTGCTGGATGACGGTCTCATTCTCGAAAGCGAAGCGGTCTTGGCTGCAAGCCTCGATGCAACCTGGTCCGACGCAGCACGCGCCGCCGCAAGGCTGATCCTCGAGCGCATCGCTGCCCGCGCGCTCGCCAAGCGCGCGCAAATCATCCGCGTCCGTGTGGACGCTGGTGTTGAGGCAGCACTTCCGGCCCTCGAACACGCCTTAAAAGCCAAGCTCCTGTCGAAGGTTGCCGGCGGCGAGGCGTCCATACTGGTGCCCGATGCGAATTTGTCGGCGGCCATCGCACTAATCCGCGCGAGCGGCGCTCAAGGTACAGTCGGGTCGGAACGCGCCGACTATGTCTTCACGTCCGAAAATCCGTTGTTCGCGAAGCTACAGGCAAAGCTCGCCTAAACCCCCGCCATCGCCCCGCGCACGCCGACGCTCCGGCCCGCAGGGTCGATCAACACACCCGGATTCATAATGCCCGCGGGATCGACGGCCTGCTTCGCGGCGCGCATCATCTCGGCGAACAGAGGCGGACACTCGCGCGCATAGCCGGGGCGATGATCGCGCCCGACCGCGTGATGATGCGTGATCGTCCCGCCCGCCGCGACGACGACATCATTCGCCACCGCCTTGATCTCCTGCCACTGCTCCAGCAGCCCGCTCATCCGTCCAAGCCCCTGGAACGTGAAGTACGGCGCCGGCCCGTCCGGATAAACGTGCGTGAAGCGGCACGTGACGTGGCCGGGCTTGCCCGTGACGCGCGCCAGCACGTCGTGCATCCGTGCCTTCACTTCGGCGTGGAACGCGGGGAACCGGTCCCAGGTGACGGCTGTCTCGAACGTGTCGACGATGACGCCAAGCGGCGTCAATACTTCGCGATAGAACGGCGCACGCAGGAACGCATTGCGCCAAGCGCCCGCCGCGCCTTCGCGGTGCTCTGCCCCCGACGACTTCGGCGCATCGACCACGCCACCGTGATCACGCACCAGCTCAAGCGCCCGCGCGAGCTTCGCGTCTTGGGGATGATCCGCGCTTTCGAACGCAAGCACGAGCAGCGACGCCGAACCGTCGCCCGCCAGCGTGCCCAGCGCTTCCTCCGCGTCGATCAATCTGCAGTTCGACGGATTGAGCCCCGATTGCGACAGCGCCCGAACCGCGTCTGCCGCTTTCAAGAAGTCGGCGAACTTCACCGATGCCGACGCGCGGAACTTCGGCGCATCCTGCAAGCGCATCCACGCCTCCGTGATCACGCCCAAAATGCCTTCCGACCCCAGCATCAAACGCTCCGGCTGCGGCCCGGCTCCCGATCCCGGCAGCCGTCGCGTCTCCATCGTGCCCTTCGGCGTCACCACGCGCATCGCTTCGACGAAATCGTCGATATGCGTATGAAGCGTCGCAAAGTGCCCGCCCGAGCGCGTTGCTATCCACCCGCCCAGCGTCGAGTACTCGAAGCTCTGAGGGAAGTGGCGCAGCGTCAGCCCGTGCGGCTTCAACTGCGCTTCGAGCGCGGGCCCGTAAGCCCCCGCCTGAATGCGCGCCGCGCGGCTCGCCCGGCCGATGTCGACGA
>CAYXQB010000238.1:0-5313 GCA_964466435.1 uncultured Flavobacteriaceae bacterium
CGGGCGAATTCGTCTTCGTCGCCCAGGCCAATGCCCGCGCCGAAGATGACGGCGGCCTCCGGGGCTACGTCATCGATACGACGAACGAAACAACGGACCTGGTCATCCTCGACGCCGCGAACTTCGAAGGCGCCCCGCAAGCCACGATCACGATCCCGCACCGCATCCCGCCGGGCTTCCACGGCAACTGGATGCCGGCATGATAAAGTAGGCGAGCTCTGCCGGTGCTTGAGAAAGTCGCAATCGCCTTGGGCGGGGCGCTATACTGCTTCGCGAACGGAGAGATCGATGATCACGAACAAGGACACCGGCACGAACATCAACGAAGTCGCCGCCGGGATATTCCGCATCAACACACCGCTGAAGGAGGTGCTGGGCGGCTTTTCGTTCAACCAATATTTGGTCGTCGATGACGAGCCGCTCCTGTTCCACACCGGCCCGCGCCGTCTGTTCCCGTTCGTCCGCGAGGCCGTGCAATCCGCGATCCCGCTCGCGAAACTGAAATACGTGGCCTTCTCGCACTTCGAGGCCGACGAGTGTGGCGCGCTTAACGAATGGCTCGAGGTAGCACCCCATGCGGTGCCCGTCTGCAGCACGGTGGGTGCCATGGTCTCGGTCAACGACGTAGCCGATCGCGGGGCAAAACCCATGGCGGACGGCGAACGCCTCGTCCTTGGCAAGAAGACGATGCGCTGGCTCGACGCACCCCATCTGCCGCACGGCTGGGACTGCGGCTACATGTTTGAAGAGACGACGAAGACGCTGTTCTGCGGCGACCTTTTCACGCAAGGCGGCGCCGAGTCCCCGGCCCTCACCGAAGCCGACATCCTGGGGCCCAGCGAAGCGTTCCGCAAACCGCTCGACTATTACGCCCACACCTCGAACGCGCACGAGCAGTTCGAGCGCCTGGCCGCGACCGCACCCCGCACGCTCGCCTGCATGCACGGCTCGGCCTGGGCCGGCGACGGCGCCGCGCTCCTGCGCGCCCTAGCGTCAGCCGTCGCCTGAGCTTGCCAAAGCGCAAGCCGCACCGCTAAGCGTTGATCCGACAGCCATTCAAGCATCGGATCAACGACATGTCTCTGCCGCCCGTCCTTCAAAATCGTCTCTCGATCCCCGTCGTGGGCTCGCCGCTGTTCATCGTCTCCGGTCCCGAACTTGTCATCGCGCAGTGCAAGGCCGGCATCGTGGGATCATTCCCGGCGCTGAACGCGCGGCCCGCGGAGCTGCTCGACAAGTGGCTTGAGCGCATCAAGAACGAGCTCGACGATCATGAGCAGAAGACAGGCAAGAAGACGGCGCCCTTTGCCGTCAATCAAATCGTGCACCACTCGAACGATCGCGTGATGCAGGACATGGCCATGTGCGTGAAGCACAAGGTGCCGATCATCATCACAAGCCTGCGCGCGCCCGCCGAAATCGTAAAGGCAGCGCACGGCTACGGCGGTGTCGTCTTCCACGACGTCATCAACATCCGCCACGCCAAGAAGGCGGCGGAGGAGGGCGTCGACGGCCTGATCCTGGTCTGCGCCGGCGCTGGCGGCCATGCGGGCACGCTCTCGCCGTTCGCGCTCGTGCCTGAAGTGCGCGCTTGGTTCGACAAGACGATCCTGGTCTCAGGCTCGATCGCCAACGGCGCCAGCGTGCTGGCCGTGCAAGCGATGGGCGCGGACCTCGCCTATATCGGCACCCGCTTCATCGCGACGACCGAGGCAAATGCCGATCCGCGCTACAAGCAGATGCTCATCGACACGGCCGCGCAGGACATCGTGTACTCGAACCTCTTCACCGGCGTCCACGGCAACTACCTGGCGCCTTCGATCACGGCGGCCGGCCTCGACCCGGCGAACCTCCCCGAAGCCGACAAGTCGAAAATGAACTTCGGCTCCGGCGGCAACATGGAAAAGAAAGCCTGGAAAGACATTTGGGGCGCAGGGCAAGGCGTGGGCCAGATCCAAGACATCGTGCCTGTGGCCGACGTGGTCGCAAAGCTCAAGCGCGAGTACGAAGAGGCCAAACGCAATCTCGCGGCGTAGCTACTCTTTCGCGACCTGCGCATGCGGTGCATGCCAGCGACGCAGCATTTCGACCGCGAGAAGCAGCAGCGACGAGAAGATGATCAGCAGCGTCGCGACAGCGAGGATTGTGGGACTGATCTGCTCGCGGATGCCCGACCACATCTGACGCGGGATCGTGCGCTGCTCGGGGCCGCCCAAAAAAAGCACGGTCACGACTTCATCGAACGATGCGGCGAACGCAAACAGTGCGCCCGAGATCATGCCGGGCGCAACAAGCGGCAACGTCACCCGGAAGAACGCGGTGACCGGGTCGGCGCCGAGGCTGCCTGCCGCCTTGATTAGGTTGCGGTCGAAGCCCGACAGCGTCGCCGTCATTGTGATCACCACGAACGGCACGCCGAGCGTTGTGTGTGCCAGGATGATGCCAAGATGCGTCTGCGCCAGCCCCACACTCGAATAGAAGAAATACATGCCCGCGGCTGCAATCACGATCGGCACGACGAGGGGCGAGATCAAAAGCGCCATGAAGAAGTCGCGGAATGGCATGTTCGACCGCGCGAGGCCGACGGCGGCGAGCGTGCCCAACACGGTCGCCAAGAAGGTCGAGGCCAGCGCAATCAGCAAGCTGTTCCCGATCGCCTCAAGCCACTGTGGGTTCTCGACGATGTCGCGATACCAGCGGAACGAATAGCCTTCTGGATCGAGCGTCAGCATCTTCGACGTAAACGTAAAATAGGGTTCCGCGTTGAACGACAGCGGCACGATCACGAGGAGCGGTGCGACCAGGAACGCGAGCACCAGATAGGCGACCCCGCGCGAAAGAAAGCTCTCGACCTTTTCTTGCGTCGTTTGGTTTTGCGGTTCGGCCATGACTACCCGAGCCTCAACCGGTTAAGCCCAATCGTGCGCGCATAGATGATATAGAGCACGAGCACGCAGCTGAGCAGGATGCCCCCCAGCGCCGCCGCCAGCCCCCAGTTCAGCGACGTCTGCATATGGAATTGAATCATGTTCGAGATGAGCTGTCCCGACCGCCCGCCGACTAGGGCCGGTGTGATGTAGTATCCGAGCGCCAGAATGAAAACGAGCAGCCCGCCCGCCGCCGCCCCTGGCAGCGTCATCGGGAAGTAGACGCGCCAGAACGCCGTCCAGGGCGTCGCACCCAGCGATACCGCCGCGCGCGTAAGGGCCGGTGGCACGGAGAGCATCACGCTGTAAGTCGGCAGGATCATGAACGGCAGCAGGATGTGCGTCATCGCGATCAGCGTGCCCGTCATGTTGTGCATGAGATCGAGCCTCGCCCCTTCGCCACCGACGGCCGCGATCGCATCGTTCACGATTCCGTTGCTTTGCAACAACGCGATCCAAGACGTCGTGCGTACGAGCAAAGACGTCCAGAACGGTAGCAGAACCAGGATCAGCAACAGATTGCGCGTCTTCTCGTCCTGCCGCGAAATGTAATGCGCAAGCGGATACCCGAGCACGAAGCACAGCACGGTCACCAGAAACGCCACCCACAGCGTTCGCTGGAACATCATCACATAGACCTGCTCCTCCTCGGCGCGGGGCTGGCGTGTGCCATCTGCTTTGCGCGTCTGGTCTATCGCTGCGATGTAGTACCCGGACGTGTGGACCGCGCTGGCGTGGCGTATGACGCCCCAAACTTCCGGATCGCTCCACTGCAGATCGACGGCGTTGAAGGCTTGCGCATAAGGCGGTTCGAACGTGCTTGCCTCGCGCGCCGTCTTCATCAACAGCGAGCGCATGCCCGGCCGCTCGAAGTTGAGCCGGGTCGCAATCTTCCCGATCGTGCCTGCGCGCTGCGCCTGCGCCAGATCGTCGGCGAGCGCCGCGATCGCGCTGAACGGCGGCCGGCCCTTGCCGTTCCAAGAGCGCAGTGCCGCCGCCGCCCGCGGCAAGTGCTGCGAGATCGTGGTGTCCTCGACGCTGCGGTTCAGCATGTTGAAGATCGGCAGGAAGAACGTGATCGTCAGAAACGCCAGCAACGGCAGCACGAGCAGAAACGTGCCGCGCCGGGCGTTTTTGCCCGAACGCTTGAACTGCTCCGCAAGGCTCACCGTCTGCGCCGTCACATCACGTCCCCATCCCCCATGCGTCCCTTCACGTTACTTGGCGAGCCAGGCGTTCCAGCGCTGGTTCAACTCCTCCTGATGGTCCGCCCACCACAGGAAGTCGATCTGCAGCGCATTGCCGGAATTCTCCGGCGCGTTCGGCATGTGCACTTTCATGTCGACGTCGGGCTTCGAGTGATACGTGCCCACCAGCGGCAACGAAGACCGGCGCGCGGGGCCATAGGCGATCCAGCGCGCTTGGTCGGCTAGGCGCTGCGTGTCCGTCGCGAACGCGACGAACTGCAGCGCCGCGTCGAGGTTCTTCGTGCCCTTTACGATCGAAAGCACGTCGAGTTCCTGAATCTGCGCGTCCCAGATGATCTTGAACGGCTTACCCTCGCCGATCTGCGCGTCGAAAATGCGCCCGTTGTAGGCCGTCGTCATCGTCACCTGTCCGTCGGCGAGCAATTGCGGCGGCTGCGAACCCGGTTCCCACCAAATGACGCTGTCCTTGATCGCGTCGAGTTTCTTGAACGCGCGGTCGACACCCTCTTTCGTCGAAAGCGTCTCGTAAACTTTCTCCGCCGGAACGCCGTCCGCGCGCAGCGCAAGTTCCAGATTGATCTTCGGACTCGTTATGCGCAGGCCGCGCTTACCGGGAAAATCTTTCAGATTGAAGAAATCAGCGATTTTCGAAGGCTTCTTCGCCTCGAACTTCGTGTCGTCGTAGGCGACAATGTGACTGAACACGATCGTCGTCACGGCACATGGCGTGATTCCGTTCGGCATGAAGTCCTGCACCGCGGGCGTCCCGTCCGGTGCGGCCGGCAACATCCCGGCATCGATCTTCTCGAGCAACCCTTCGTCGCACGCGCGTTGCGCGTCGGCGAGCTCCATATCGACGACATCCCAGAGCACGTTTTTCGCTTCGACCTGCGCTTTGATCTCGGCGATCCCACCGTTGTAGTCGATCGAGTTGATCTTCGCGCTCGTCTTTGTCGTGAACGGCTTGTGGTAAGCCTCGATCTGGCTCTTCGTGTAGGCGCCGCCCCACGACACGACGACAAGCGACTTGCCCGCGAGCGATACCGCGGCTCCGGGCGAGCCGCCGGGCGACGAAGGCGGTGCCGAGCCATCTGCCGGCGGCAACTCAAGCTCGGAAAGCTCCTTGTCGAGTTCGTTGACCGACTTCTCGGATCCGCGGTCCAACATGAACAACAAAA
>CAYXQB010000239.1:0-5310 GCA_964466435.1 uncultured Flavobacteriaceae bacterium
AGCCGGCGTTGGGTCGGATCGTCGTCAACAATAAGCGTCGTATGCGCCATTTTATGGGCCCCACCATTTTTTGGTTTATCTTGGGACCCACCATGGCTCACGCGGGGTAAAGGTGCGGTTTAAGGTGTCTCAGCTTGGGTCGATTTCGCCAAATCTAGGGTGCCCGCGGGGTCCCCTGTTGTCTCAGCGCTACACTGCGTCTCGAATCAGAAGCGGATGGGCCACAACGTCTTGCAAGTGGCAGGGCTTAATGAAAAGTTTCACTCGCTTTTCTGATGTCCGGCTCGCGGGGGTTGCTCTGCTAAGTGAGCGAGCGAATGGGGATACCGGAAAACGCATCGAGGGGGTGAAGCGCGGCGTGCAAGATCTGGGGGGTCTTGTACGCCGTTGCTGTTTCTGGACGGTTTTCGGCGCTTTATCGGCCTGCCAGACGTTCGAAGTCGGCCCTTTCCTGAAAGAACAAATCACCGGCGACACCTGGCGCGCGTGCCTCGCCCGCGAATACCAGCTTCAGGCGAAACTCGCGGTGCGGGCCAACCGCAACTGGGAAAAGGCCGCCACCCTGGCCGGCAAGGGCCAAGCCGCCCTGGACGGGGCCGAAGTGGCACCCATCTTCGCCAGCCAGACCTGCCCCTGTGCCGCGGCTCAAGCCCGCTTCGACGCCGGAGCGGAAACCTTCGACGCAGCCCGCGTCGCGTGCCAAACACCACCCCAATGACTGACGAAAAGAACACGCTCGGACGCCGCCTGAAGCGCTACGCCGATGTCACAACCACGGTCGGCGGCGCGGCCGCCCGTATGGCGGGCGCCCGTATGCTGGGCCTGGAACGCAACAGCAAGACCGAGGCAAGCGACCTGAAGGCCGCCCTGGGCAACCTCAAGGGCCCATTGATGAAGGTCGCGCAAATGCTCGCGACCGTGCCCGACGCCATCCCGGCCGACTTCGCAGTCGAACTGAGCACCCTGCAGACCCAGGCACCGCCGATGGGCTGGCCGTTCGTTCGCCGCCGGATGCAAGCCGAACTCGGGCCGGCCTGGGAGCAGAGGTTTAAGTCCTTCGAGCGTGAGGCGGCAGCCGCAGCCTCGCTGGGCCAGGTGCACCGTGCGACCGACAAGCAGGGCAAGAAACTTGCCTGCAAGCTCCAATACGCCGACATGGCCTCCGCCGTCGAAGCCGACCTCGCGCAGCTCAAGCTGATCTTCGCGCTCTACAGCCGCATGGACCGCGCGATCGACCCGTCCGAGATCAGCGAAGAAGTCGGCGCGCGCCTGCGTGAAGAACTCGACTACAAGCGCGAAGCCGCCCACATCGCCCTCTACCGCGCGATGCTCAAAGACATCGGCACGATCCACATCCCCGAAGTCGTGCCCGAACTCTCAACCGGCCGCCTGCTCACCATGAGCTGGGAAGATGGCCGCCCGATCCTCGAGTTCAAAGGCCGCTCGCTCGCCGACCGCAACAAAATCGCACTCGCGATGTTTCGCGCATGGTGGCACCCGTTCAGCCACTTCGGCGCGATCCACGGCGACCCTCACCTCGGCAACTACACGATCCGCGAGAACCTGGATCTGAATCTCCTCGACTTCGGCTGCATCCGGACGTTCAAGCCGAAATTTGTCGGCGGTGTCATCGACCTCTACCGCGCGCTCGAAACGAACAAACCCGACCTTGCCGTCCACGCTTACGAGACATGGGGCTTTGTCGGCCTGAAGAAGGAAGTGATCGACACGCTAAACATCTGGGCCCGCTTCATCTATGCGCCGATGCTCGACAACCGCGTGCGGACGGTGGCCGACGGCGTCGAACCGGCAGCCTATGGCCGCAAGCAAGCCTTCGAAGTTCACCAGCGCTTGAAGCAACTCGGTCCTATCAAACCGCCGCGCGAATTCGTCTTCATGGATCGCGCTGCCATCGGCCTCGGCGGCGTGTTTCTGCATCTCCAGGCCGAGCTCAACTTCCACAAGCTTTTCAACGAAGAGATCGAGAACTTTTCGCTGGCGACGGTCGGCAAGCGCCAGAAGTCGGTGTTCGAAGCGGCTGGCGTGCCGCTGCCGGGCTAGTTCAATGGTCCGATCGATCCGCGTTAGTTTTGGAATACTGTTCGCGCTTTCGCTCTCCGTTCAGTTTGTCAGTGCAGGGCCGCAAGGAGAGCTTGCAAAGCTGTTTGCCGAACTGAACGCGCTTAGAACAGCGAATTACACCGGTGGACTGCCGCGTAAGAACCGCGATCTGGCGGCGCGCATCCGATCCGCAATGCTGCCTGAGTTCCGGGCGGCTAAATGCGGCGCGGTAGGTGAGGGCACGGTCATAGCATTCGAAGGGTCGCCCCTACCGCCGCTGTCGAGTCTTAGTTCAAATCTGTCGACTCTGGTCAGAGCATTCGACCACGAGCGGCAAGAAGTTCGAGATACGGCAGCATACGCGGTGGGCCTGTTGGGCCCATCCGCCAAACAAGCTGCCCCCTTCGTTGAGAGGCACATTGTGGGGCTGCTCGATTCGAAGCGTCCGGTTAAAGGCGGTTGGTACAACGACACCTTGGCGAAGTTGATTTGCGACGAACTAGGTGCGAGCGATTTTCGAACGGTGATTCCTGACGCAATGCTGCCGCCCGTCGAACCGAAATCCGAATTTAAGCGCAAGGCAGCAATTCTTCTCGCGACACTCTACCTAGATGAAGACATCGAATATCCGCCAGGAATGATGGCGCGGGCATACAGTACCTACGACGATCCGCTAAACGATGAAGCAACGGACGCCATCCACCTTCTCGCGCAGGTTCTGGAGAACCCAGCGTTGAGCGCGCAGAAGCATTTTGAAGCTGCCTTCGTGTTGCGAATGGTCGAACCACAGATGGCACGGCCCGCTCTATCGGCATTGCTCCGTCATGCCAACACGAGTGATCCGGACGTCAGGCGGGAAGTAACCGAAGCTTTACTGCGCCAGAAGCACGAGGCAGCGATCCCCGGACTGACGGAGCGCATCAAGACAACGTCCAAATACGAATGGGAGCGTCAGCTCTGCGAGTACGGCGTGACGGCAATATCTGCCGAAAGCACCCTTCTAGAGGTCATTCGTGACGAACGTGCCTGGCCGTCCGACGTTCATGCCGCTGTCAACGTGCTTGGTTGCATCAGATCCAAGAATGCGCTCTCCGCATTGATCGATCTGCTGAAGGTTCCTGATTGGGAAACACAAGAGCGAATCGCTAAGGCGTTCGCCGAAATCGGCGATCAAGGCCAGCAGATTGTCGCCGCCCTAGAAGCACTGGCCAGGAAGCACTGGTCCAGGCGCGTACGCCAAGCGGCAGTGGATACACTGGTCAAGTTCGGACTCCGGCCCGCAAGCGAGGCAAGCAAAAAGGAACCAAACAAAGTCGACGATGTTGATGTTGTAAGGGTCGGGGGGCCACCGCCCTCGATCTATCATGGATTGCCGAAATGCAGCCCTCGCGGCCGTTTCAGCATAGGTGGCGCAGCGTGGTTTCCCATCGCGTGGAAGTCGGCCACTCTCGAACCCCTTCCGCGCCGTTTTCCGAAACTCCCAATCTATGGTCGCGGCACGCGCGCGTTCATGGCTGTCGATGACGGTTGGCTTTATGGCGCGAACCTTGGCCACTACGGCGGCCTCCTTCGCCACGTCAGCACATCGGGAACAGTGACGGATTTGGAAGGTGGGCAAGACACACCAATCGCTGGGTTTCATCGCGACGGCACGAGGGTACTCGCCTTCGGGTTTCAGATTCTGAGAGGTGACAGCGGCGGCTCCCTGTTCGAGGTGCGCAAGAACTCAGACGGCAAATGGGAAAGCAAGCGCGTCGTGGGTCTGCCGAGCCCTCCGTTGCGATTTGCCGCCGGGCCTGGAGCCGAGCTCTTTCTCGCCGACGAACTCAGCACCTACGGCGTGATCGCCAACGACATCGTCCCCTTGAAATGCGTAACGTCACCTTGAGATCAGAGTTCGGAAATCCGATGCGTGATGTCCGATTTCTGATATCTGATTCCTGACCATGACCGACGACCTCCTCGAAGAATACGCGCCCGAGATCCCCGAAGGCTACGCGCGCATGAACTGGTTCCAAGGCTTCGGCCGCCAGATCGGCCCGATGTACGAGCGCGTGAGCGCCGACAAGACCTACACGCGCGCCTTCCTCGTTTCCGAAGCCCACACGAACGGCATGAAGAATTGCCACGGCGGCATGCTGATGGCCTTCGCCGACATGGCCCTAGGGCACGCGATCACGCTGAGCGCGAACCGCTATTGGGTGACGGTGCGCATGGTGACGGATTTCGTCGACGCAGCAGCCGTCGGCGACTGGGTCGAAGGCACGGGAAAGGTCGCGGGCCAAGACAACGACATCTACACCGTCACCGGCCGCATCTGGTGCGGCGACCGCACGATCATGACGGCGACCGGCATCTTCAAAGCGCTGGGCGTCCGCCCGCCGAAACGGAAACCGTAATGGCGGCCGATCCAACGCGAGGCCCGCTCGCCCGCTTCAACGGTGAGCCCGTCGCCGGCCCCGCCTGGTTCGAGCAAGCGATAGCCGTCAAGCCTGAGGTTGCTTACGTCGACGCCGCGGGCACCCGAATCCGCTACTTGCGCTGGGGCGACCGCAAGCGTCCCGGCCTTCTGCTCGTCCACGGCAACGCCGCTCATGCGGAGTGGTGGAGCTTCATCGCGCCGTTCTTGAGCGGCGACTACAACGTCGCCGCACTCGACCTGTCCGGCATGGGCGATTCCGCCCACCGGACGAGCTATTCGATGGAGCACTTCGTCGAAGAAGAACTTGCTGTCGCCCGCGCGGCAGGCATGTTCGACCATGAAGAGCCACCCGTCATCGTCGCCCATTCCTTCGGCGGCTTTGTCACGATGCTGACCGGCGCGTTGCACGGCGACAAGCTCGCGGGCACGATCATCGTGGACTCGCCCGTGAACCCGCCGCATCGCCCCGGCGGTCCGCCGAAGCGCGAAGCACGCCCGCACCGCATCTACCCGACATTGACGGAAGCGCTCGCCCGTTTCCGCTTGGCGCCGGAGCAGCCGTGCGAGAACGACTACATCGTCGACCACGTCGCCCGCGGCTCGCTGAAACAAGTGGATGGCGGCTGGACCTGGAAGTTCGACCCCGCGCTTTGGTCGGGGCCGTTCTCGATCGGCGACGCCGCCGAACGCCTGCGCTCAACGAAGTGCCGAATCGCCATCATGCGTGGCGAGATGTCGGTCCTCATGCCCCACGAAGTCGGCGAGTACATGTTCAACCTTCTGGGCCGCGCCGCCCCGATGATCGAAATCCCCCAAGCCCGCCATCA
>CAYXQB010000240.1:0-5294 GCA_964466435.1 uncultured Flavobacteriaceae bacterium
GCCCATGCCGAAGCCGCCGAAGCGCTTGCGGTAATCCTCCAGCGCCTCGTCGTGGAAGCCGGCGGCCTTGTAGAACAGCACGCCGTCTTCCGGCGCCGGCTGGCCGGTGTCCATGACCAGCGTGCGGCAGAGCAGATAGTCGGTGCGCGACATGTAGAGCGGCGCTTCGAATTTCTTTGCGAACCAGCCGGCGAGGCCGACGTGGTCGGGATGCAAGTGCGTGACAATCACGCGCTTCACGGGCTTGCCGCCCTTGTTCGCGAGGACCTGGCGCCAGATGTCCTTCGCGGCGCTGGAGGCGATGCCGGTGTCGACCACCGTCCAGCCGTCGCCGTCTTCCAGCAGCCAGACGTTGATGTGGTTCAGCTGGAACGGCAGCGGCAGACGAATCCAGTGGATGCCCGGCGAGACCTCGATCGTCTGACCGGGTTCGGGCTTCGCATCGAACGGATATTTGAGGCCGTCGCGCTCGCGCATCGGCGCCTCAACGCCGTCCAGGGTGATCGTCATGACTGCTCGATTCCGATGTCTGTCGGGTCACAGGCTATGCTGCACTGCGGCATGACGCAAACAGGCATAGCGTCAGGCGTGATTCACCCTTTATTTCAAGGCGTTGCGAGAGCCGCGCGCGATTCGAGAGGGAAACCGTATGGGCAAGGGCCGGGTGGAAGCATTTAGCGACGGCGTCATCGCCGTCATCATCACGATCATGGTGCTGGAAATGAAACCGCCGCACGGGACGGATCTATCGGCGCTGGTGCCGATCTGGCCCGTGTTCGTGAGCTATGTGCTCAGCTTCATCTATGTCGGCATCTATTGGGTCAACCATCATCACCTTCTACATGCGGCGCATAAGATCAACGGCTGGGTGATGCTGGCGAACCTGCACTTGCTGTTTTGGCTGTCGCTGTTTCCGTTCATGACGGGTTGGGTCGGCGAGAACCATTTTGCGACTGTGCCCGTCGCGCTCTACGGCGTCGTGCTGTTCATGGCGGCGGTCGCCTACACGATCCTGGTGCGCACGCTGATCGCGCTGCACGGGAATGAATCGTTGCTCGCGACCGCGATCGGCCGCGACATCAAGGGCAACCTGTCGCTTGCGCTTTACTTGGCGGGGATCGCAGCGTCGTTCGTGAACAACTATGCCGGGTTTGCGATCTACAGCATCGTCGCCGTGATTTGGTTCATTCCCGATTGGCGGATCGAGCGGCAGATGCGGGGGAAGTGAAGCGCGCCTTCGTGCCCGGCTTGAACCATTTGAGTTCGGTCGGGCCTTTGGCGTGCTTGTCCCAGACGAACCAAGCGTAAGCGGTCGTGCCGCTCCCTGCCCGCTCCGCGCCCTTCATGTAGAACGTGATGCGTTCGGAGAATATCCACACGCGCGCCGGCGGGTGCTTCAGGAAGATCGTGTTCGCGCGGTTCGCCCCTTCTAGGAAGGCCAGGCGGAGCAGCAGCGCAAATTTGTTCCGCGCGAGTTTTAGGCCTTGGGCGACGAAAGCTTCGGCGACGTTGTAGGGCGGGTTCGTGACGATGTTGTCGACCTTACGTGTGCTCTTGAGGAAGTCGACGCCGGTTTCGCCGTGCCCGCGGCCGTAGAGGTCGGTGGCGCGCACTTTGTAGCCCGCCTCTTCCAGCACGCGCGCCATGGCACCGTCGCCGCAGGCGCATTCCCAGATCGTGCCCTCGAAGCGTTCGTTCTCGACGAGCGCATGCGTCGCCCAGGCCGGCGTCGGAAAGAAGTCCGGGCCGTCGAGATCGGCACGGCGCTTCGTCGTGGGCTTGAAGCCGCCGTTCAGGGTGTAAGTCGGATCAGGCACGAATCACCTCGCTCGCAGTTATTTGCGACGAGGGGATTCTCGTGTGCAACCTGCCTATGGCGCGGCGGGCTTGGCGCCGGGAACCTCATAGGCAACCGGTGCGCCGGGACCGACCGGAATTTCGAGCGCGACCCAGGTTGCGGTGAGCACTGCACCGCCGAGGAAGAAGGCGACGGCGTAAGGCAGCATCACGGCGAGCAGCGAGCCCAAGCGGAAATCCGGAACCCAGCGCTGGCAGAAGGTCAGCGTCAGAACGAAGTACGCGTTCAGCGGCGAAATCAAGTTCGTCACCGAGTCGCCGACGCGATAGGCGGCGGTCGTCATCTCCGGCGAGATGCCGAGCAGCATCATCATCGGCGTTGCGACCGGCGCCATCGCGGTCCACTTCGCCGATCCCGACGCGATGAGGAAGTCGAGCCAGGCCGACATTGTGGTCAGCATCGGCAACAGAAGGGCCGGCGGCGCATTCATCGCGCGCAGTTGCTCGGCGCCGACGATCGCTGTGATGGGGCCTAAGTTCGACCAGCCGAACATGGCCACGAAATGTGCGCCGAAGAAGATGAGCACCAGATAGGGCACCATGCCCTCAAGCCCCTTGCCCATCATCGCGACGATGTCGCGGTGCGATTTGATCGTCCCCGTGGCGGCGCCGTAGGCCCATCCGCATGAAATGAACAGCAGGAAGAAGCCGGCAGTCAGGCTGCGATAGAACGGCGTGAGGCGTTGCGAGCCTTCGGCCGCCTCGTCGTAGAGAGGCGTGAAACCGGGCCACAAGGTTAGACAAGCGAAGAGCGCCACCACGCCAAGTGCGGCGAGGCCCGCCCGGCCCAAGCCGCGCCGTTCTTCAGGCTTCAACACGGCGGCGGCGAGCTCGGCTTTGGCGCCGTCCGCGTTCCACGCGCCCAGCCTTGGGGCGGTGATGCGTTCGGTGACGATCCAGGCGAGCGTTGTGAAGAGGAATGCCGCCGCCAAGCTGAACCACCAATTTCCGAGCGGATTCATCGTCCAGTCGGGAACCAGGATTTTCGCGCCGGTTTCGGTGATCCCCAAAATGAGCACGTCGTACTGGCCGGGGAAGAGGTTGCCCGAGAGGCCGACGCCCGTGCCTGCGAAACCGACCGCGATGCCCATCACCGGATGTCGTCCGGCAGCGGCGAAAATCACGCCGGCGAGCGGGATGTAGACCAGATAACCGGCATCGACGGCGTGCGTCGTCATCATGCCGAGCACCATGACGGTGGGCGTGAGCAGCGAGTTCGGCACGCCACTCAAACCCGCACGAAGCAGCGCTGAGAACAGGCCGGCGCGATCGGCGACGCCGGCACCTATCATGATCGTGAGCGCGAGCCCCAGCGGCGTGAAGCCGGTGTAGGTCTTCGGCATCTCGACGAACAGCTTTTGCAGGTTCTCTTCCGTCAGCAAGCTTTTCGCGGCCAGCACTTCGCCGGTGACGGGGTTGGTCGCCGTCCAGCCCGCCATCGCGCCGATCACGGACACGATGACGACAGCGACGATGATCCAAATGAAGATGAAGACTGGGTCGGGCAGCAAATTGCCCAAGCGTTCGACCCCGTCCAGAAACCTGTTTCGCGCCGCCGCCGGGCTTGCTTCAGCCGTCATGCGCCGAAATGATCATGGAACCGTGCGACTTGTCGAGGGGCGAAGGAGAGGAAAGAAAATCTCACACAATGGAACAATGAAACAATGGGCGCCCGCGCCCGGGGCGTAGCGCCAGCATGACCGCGGTCATCGCGCCTGCGGCGCAAGGATGGCCCCCTCATTGTTGCATTGTTCCATTGTGTGAGCCTCTTCTTCTCTTCATCGCGCCTTCGCGTCGTTGCTCATCTTACGCAAAGCCCGCGCGGTCGGCGGCGCCGTGGACGGTGATCTTTTCGCCGGAGACGTAAGTGTTTAACGGTGACACCAAGTAGCGCACGACGTTCGCGATGTCTTCGGGCGCGCAGACGTGGCCGAAGGGGGACTGCTTGTCGAGGTCGTGGATCGCCGCGACGCCGCGCGACTTCGCGAGACGCTGGCCCATGTCGGTGTCTGTTAGCGGCGGGGCGACGACGTTGACGTAGATGTTGTTGCCCTTCTCTTCCTTCGCCAGCGTGTAGGCGAGCGCTTCGCCCGCGGCCTTGCCCATGTTGTAGGGGCTGCCGCGGCCGGCGTAGCCCATCGTGGCGACGGAGGAGATGACGATGATGTCGCCGCGCTTTTGGCCGCGCATCTGCGGCAGTACGAGTTTCGAGAGATAGAACGGCGCCAATGCGTGCACGCCGAGAACGCGCTGCATCTCGCCGGGGTCGGTGTCAGCGACAGTGTTGCCGCGACTTGCGATGCCCGCGTTATTGACGAGGATCGAGATGGGACCGAGTTCGTTCTTGATCCGCTCGAGCATTGCGGCGTCGTCGTCGATGTTGTCGACCGAGGCCTGGTAGGCGGCGGCCTTGCGGCCCAGCGCTTTGATTTCGGCGACGACCTTTTGGGCTTCCGCTTCTTCGCGGCGGTAGTTGACGGCGACGTCGGCGCCGTCTTGCGCGAGGCCCAAAGCGATCGCGCGGCCGATGCCGCGGCTGGCGCCGGTGACGAGGGCGACGCGGCCTTTGAGAGACATGGGGGTGGCTCCGTGTTTGGTGATGGCAATGTGCTGAGCAGACTACACGGCTTTTTCGCCCAATGCTGCTGTTGCCACGCAGCCGGGCTCGCCGGGCTTCGGGCCCCAGCGGCGGGACCACAGGCCTTGCTCGTGGAATGTGCGCGCGCGTTTGGCCCAATGTTCGGCGGTGATGAAGGCGGCGGGGCTGACCGCGGTCGCGTAGTGTGGCGGCGCGTAGCCTTGGCTCCCCCCATCGCGAGCCTCGCGCACGGCGGCGGTGAAGTAGGCGGGCGATGCGGGGACCTTGCCGCGTTTCAAGGCGAGCCGGCGCAGCGTCGGCCAGATGTCGCGTTCGGGGTCGCAGCCTTCCTGAACCCAACTTGCGAACGTTTCGCCGAACACCGACCAGGCGCGTTTGCGCTGCAGCGCGTCGAACGTCGTGCCC
This sequence comes from uncultured Flavobacteriaceae bacterium, assembly GCA_964466435.1. Taxonomy (GTDB): domain Bacteria; phylum Pseudomonadota; class Alphaproteobacteria; order Micropepsales; family Micropepsaceae; genus SZUA-430. The sequence continues at coordinate 4,862 of CAYXQB010000240.1, forward strand.
ATCGCGTCGGCCGCGCGGATGACGGGGGCTTGCGGCGAAGCCTGCAGCGCAGCGCCGTTACTGGACTCTGGCGCATGGCTTTTGGACTCTGGTGCTTGGCTTTTGGACTCTGGCTTATGGCTTATGGGTGCGGACGGCGTGGCGAGGGGGGTATGCGACGGGCCGAAAATTCCCTTTTTCTTTTCGAGGCTTACCGCACCCCCTTTCTTGCCCGCTTTGCGCGCGCTTTCGATGTGCTTGGCTTCGCGCACCATGCGGCGCGAGTAGATGCGGCCGCGCCGGTCGCGCGAGAAGACACAGTTTTCTTCGAGCTCGGCGATCAGCGTTTCGACCGTTGCCAACGGTTGACCGACGATGTTGGCGAGCGTCTACGCGGGCAGCGGCTCGCCGTCGCGCACGAGATAGCCGCGCCCGCCCGCGGCGATGCAGAGCA
>CAYXQB010000241.1:0-5281 GCA_964466435.1 uncultured Flavobacteriaceae bacterium
GTCGAAGTCGACGACGGCGATGCGCTTCAAGCCGTGGCGCGCGCGGGCGTGCAGCGCGCCGATCGCAACGTTGTTGAACATGCAAAAGCCCATCGCGCGCGTCGGCTCCGCGTGGTGGCCGGGCGGGCGCACGGCGCAGAACGCGTTCGCAACCTTGCCCGACATCACGCGATCGACCGCGGCGACCACGGCGCCGGCCGCGCGCAGCATCGCCTCACCGGACCCCGGCGAGAGATGCGTGTCGGGGTCGAGCGAGCCGTAGCCCGTCTCCGGCACCGCCTTCAGCACCGCGTCCACGTAGTAAGCCGGGTGCACGCGGCTGATCTCTTCGCGGGCGGCCGGCGGGGCCTCCTCGCGGGCGAGGTATTGGAACGCCTCGTCCTCCAGCGCGTGCAGCACGGCGCGCAAGCGGTCCGACGACTCCGGGTGGCCCGGCGGGGTTTCGTGATATAGGCAGGCGGAATGGGTGAAGAGCGCGGTGGTCATGGGCGTTAGTTTCCGCCATCGCCGCGCCGCTCGCAAGTGATGAGAACGATGGACACGCAAGCTCAATCGCCAAAGCACGAGCACACCGAAGACGGGCTGATCGTCGGGCTTTTGCTCGACGGCAAGGGCGGCGCGCGGGAGGTCGATTGGCCTCAGATCCGCGCCTGGACGCCCGACGCCGGCGTGCTGTGGCTGCACCTGAACCGCACGAAAGACGACGCGGAGCGCTACATCCGCCAGGAGGCCGGGCTCGACGAGATCGTCGTCGACGCGCTGCTCGCGCCCGACACGCGCCCCCGCGTGGCACCGCAGGGGCCGGGGCTGATCGTCAATCTGCGCGGCGTCAACTTCAATCCGGGGGCGGACCCGGAAGACATGATCTCGATGCGGCTTTGGATCCAAAAGCGCCGCATCATCACGACGCGCGCCCGGCCGCTGATGGCGACGCGCGACGTCGAGGCGCGGCTCGCGCGGGGTGCGGGGCCGAAGGACGAGATCGATTGTCTGTTCGAGCTGGCGCAATCGCTGCTGCGGCGCGTCGGGCATATTGTCGAAGAACTGTCGGACTCGGTGGACGCCCTGGAAGACCAAGTCGTCTCCGGCGACATCGAAAAGGCACGCGATCACCTGGGCGAGGCGCGCAAGCGCGCGATCGCCATTCGCCGGCACCTTGCGCCGCAGCGCGAAGCCCTGGCGCGGCTTCAGGGCGAAAAGCACGAGATGCTGGACGCGATCGACGCGGCGCATTTCCGCGAACTTGCCGACGAGACGACGCGTTACATCGAAGAACTCGACAGCGTGCGCGAGCGGGCGGGCGTCGTGCAGGACGAAGTGCTGAACCGCCTGACCGAGCGGCAGAACCGCAACTCCTACGTCCTCACCATCGTGGCGGCGATCATGCTGCCGCTCTCGTTCGTGACCTCACTGTTCGGCGTCAGCCTGCAAGGCATCCCCTTGGCCAGCGACCCAAACGCGTTCTGGGTCCTGCTGGCCATACTCGCCGTAATCGTGGCGCTCGAAGTCCTCGTCTTCAAATGGACGAAGTGGTTCTAACTTCCTGGGACCGCGGGCGTCCCCGCCCGCTCTTCGCAGCATCTCAAGCTCACAGATCGCCGAGAGTTAGAAAGAGCGGGCGGGGACGCCCGCGGTCCCAGGAAGATTCGCCATCTTTCCGACAAAGCTCTACGCAATCTCTCTCCAAGAGGGAGACAGACCGTTGCCGTGGCACTCGCGTGGATACTTGCCGCATTGGGAGCTGGGCGAAATCCCGCAATCGATCACGTTCAGATTGGCAGACAGCTTGCCTCGCACCGTTCTTGATCAATGGCGCGACGAGCTGGCTGCGGTGCCTCCCGAAGCCGTGCAAACAGAACGGCGCAAGCGCATCGAATCTGCACTTGATCGCGGTTACGGCTCGTTGGCTCTCGGAGAGCCTGAAATTGCCACCATCGTCGAGCAAGCCCTGCTTTACTTCGACACCGTACGCTATCGGCTGCAGGCATGGGTGATCATGCCAAACCACGTTCACGTGTTGATCACACCGCTCGGCGAACGGACGCTTTCGGAAATTACGCAGGTTTGGAAATCATACACCGCGCGAAAGGCAAACATTGCGCTCCGCAGCCGCGGCACCTTCTGGGCGCCCGAGTATTTCGACCGCGCCATCCGTGACGAAGCTCACTACGCGAATGTCGCCGCGTATATCGCAGCCAACCCGGTCAAGGCAGGATTGTGCAAAAAGCCCGAGGATTGGCGGTACTCGTCATCATGGCACGAACGCCCTGGGACCGCGGGCGTCCCCGCCCGCTCTTGAGACCTCTCCATCGCACTGCCTGTTGAGAATCACTAAAGAGCGGGCGGGGACGCCCGCGGTCCCAGGGAGGCTGCTACCAAATCCTGATCCGCTGATCCGGCGCCAGATAGAGCTTCGCCGCCGGCTGCACGTTGAACGCCTGGTACCACTCGTCCATGTTGCGCACGGTGCCGTTGGCGCGGAATTCGCCGGGCGAGTGCGAGTCTGAGACGACCTGGTTGCGCAGTGCCTCTTCGCGCTGAATCTGCCGCCAAATCTGACCGAACCCTAAGAAGAAGCGCTGGATGCCGGTGTAGCCGTCGACAACCGGCGGCTCCTTTCCGCCGAGCGAAATCTTGTACGCCTCAAGCGCGACGTTGAGCCCGCCCAAGTCGCCGATGTTTTCGCCGAGCGTGAGACGCCCGTTGACGAACAGGCCCGGCAGCGCTTCGAACTTGCCGTATTGCTCGACAAGCTTGTCGCCCAGTTCTTTGAAGCGCCGCTCGTCGTCGGCGTTCCACCATTTGCGCAAGACGCCGTCGCCGTCGGACTTGGAGCCTTGGTCGTCGAAGCCGTGGCCCATCTCATGCCCGATGACAGCGCCGATGCCGCCGTAGTTCACGGCCGGGTCCGCGTTCAAGTCGAAGAACGGCGGCTGCAAAATCGCGGCCGGAAACACGATCTCGTTCCAGACCGAGCTGTAGTACGCGTTCACCGTCTGCGGGGCCATGCCCCACTCCTTGCGGTCGGCGGTCTTCGAGAGGCGCCCCACGTCGCGCGCACGGTTGAACGCACGCTCGCGCATACGGTTGCCGAACGCATCGCCCGCCTTGATGTCGAGCGGTGCATAGTCGCGCCACTTGTCGGGATAGCCGATCTTGACGTTGATCTTGTCGAGCTTCGTGAGCGCGGCCTTCTTCGTCTCCTCCGACATCCACGCGAGCTTGCCGATGCGCACTTTGTAGGCGGCGCGCAGGTTCTCGACGAGTTCGGCCATCGCCGCCTTCGCCGCCGGCGTGAAGTTGCGCTTCACATAAAGCTGACCCACCGCCTCGCCCATCGGCGCATTGAACGGCGTGCCGCTCATCGTCGTGACCGCGCGCTTCCAGCGCTCGCGCTGCATCGGCTGACCGGTCACCACTTTGCCGTTGAAGTCGAACGCGGCGTCGTCGAACGACTTCGGCAACACGTCGGCCAAACCGTTCAGATAGTGGAACGTCACATAGGCGCGCCAGGTGGCAACCGGCGTCGCGCGGAACAGCTTCGCCAACGCTTGGATCGCGTCGACCTGCACCAAGATGAAGTAGTCGTGGGTCGGCGCCCCGAAGGCATCGAGCGCCGCCTGCCACGGAAACTCCGGCGCGAACGCCAAAAGCTCCGCGCGCGTCTTCGGATTGTAGGTCAGGTCGCGGTTGCGGGATTTGTCGCGCGGCCAGTGAATCTCGGCGATCTGCCGCTCGACCGCGACGATGGCGTCCGCGCTCGCCGCCGCGTCGGGGTAGCTCGCCAGCGTCAGCATCTGTTCGACATAGGCGCGGTACTTCGCGCGCGTGTCGGCGAACTTCGTGTCGTCTTTCAAATAGTAGTCGCGGTCCGGCATGCCGAGGCCCGCCTGGCCGATGCCCATCACATACGTGTCCGGCCGCTTCGCATCGAGGTTGACCCCCACGCCGACCGGCGCGTTCGCGCGGAACTCAGGCCCGCCGAGCAACGCTGCCATCTCCTCATGCGTCTGCACGGCGGCGATGCGGCCGAGGTCGGCCTTCGCGGGCTCAAGGCCCTTCGCATCGATGCCAGCCGTGTCGGTGAACGCCTCGTAGTAGTCGACAGCCTTGCGTTCGACCGTGCCGGCCTTCGGCTTCTTGCGGCGCGCATCGTCGAGCACGGCTTTAACGTCGTCTTCCGACTTCGCGGCCAGGATGTTGAACGAGCCCCAGCGTGAACGGTCGGCCGGGATCGGCGTGTTCTTCATCCAGGTGCCGCCGACGTGACGGAAGAAGTCGTCGCCCGGATTGATGCCCTTGTCCATCGCCGACAGATCGACACCCCACGTGCCGATACCCGCCTTGCCCGCAGCCGCGCGCGCCGCCATCGTCCAAGCACCCGCGCCCATCGCAACCGCCGTGGCGGCGCCGGCACCAAGCAACATCGCGCGCCGATTGACGTTCAAACCCATCGTGATGATTCCCCTAAGAACTGAAGGCCATGATCTGAGGCCAAGCTCTAGCACCCGTCACGTCACGAGTTCGAGAGAATTTTCTCGCGTGTCAGGGGAATTGCTGCAGAGCACGAGCCCTTACGGATTGTCCGCCCGCACGAATTGCGCGAGCTCCGCACCGGTCTCGCTCTTGAACACAAGTCTACCGCCGGCCACGGCGACGGTGCGCGCCTGCTTCAGCATCGCGTGGAACCGACCTTCGACATCCATGCCTTCTGCGCACGCCATCAGCGTCGAGCGCATCTCGCCGAACCGGATCGTGTCACCCTTGATCTCGTAGGTGCCGCCCCACGAATTGCAGCCGCCATGGCCACCCACTTGCGCGTCCGATTGGAAGTGAATCGTCGGCGAACGCCGCACATCGCCGATCAGCACGCCGGTAAGCGACTGCAACGTCCACTTGGTGCCAACAAGCGAAGGGGACGCCGGTGCATCGTTCGCGGCGCAGGCGGCGAGAACAAGAGCAAGGAAGAGTGTGAGGAACCGCGTCATCTGTGAACTCTATCGTACGCTCTAAGTTCTGCGAAGAGGCACCGGAGCAGTCTGGGAGCGCGGGCGTCCCGCCCTGCCCACCGATGGCGCACTGGAAAAACTGACAGAGCGGGCGGGACGCCCGCGCTCCCAGGCTGCGTTTCGTCCTTTCATTCGCATTGCGCCAATGCCAAAACCCGCGCGCCATGGCCGCGCCCTTGATTCAGTTGCAGGACATTCATCTCACCTTCGGAGGCACGCCGCTTCTGACAGGGGCGGAGCTTGTCGTGTCGGAGGGCGAGCGGATTTGCCTC
>CAYXQB010000242.1:0-5253 GCA_964466435.1 uncultured Flavobacteriaceae bacterium
CAGGTCGAAGATGTCGTTGTCGTAGTAGCCTTCGATTTGGCCCTTGAATGCCGTGTTCTCACCATTCGACTGGCTGAACGGGTCGTTCGGACTCGATTCGATGTCGCGATGACCGATGCCGGCGTAGAGCGCGATCTTGCTCGCGCCGCCCAGCATGAATTGATAACCGCCCATGATCGAGCCGCCCCAGCCGTCGGCGGCGACTGGCGTGCCGAGACTGGAATAGTCGTAGTTCAGCAACTCTGCCGTGACATGGACCAGGAAGCCGTTGCTGCCCATGTTGCCGTTGATAGCGTGCACGGCGCCTATGACCGCGTAGGTGTTGTCGTCGCCCATGTTCGCGGCGCCGAAGACGACGCCCTGCTGGGCTTTCGCTCCGCTGTTCGGAAATACGTCGGCGTTCGCTGCGGTGGCGAAGCACATGATCGCGGCCGCGGAGGCCGCCAATTTCAAGTTCGTGTGGCGCATGTGTTTTCCCTCAAGCGATCCGCCACGCGCCCGACGATCGGCCCCGCACCTGACGAATCAATCAAGTGTCAGTCTAAGAGCGGTTCGCTTGAAGTCTATTTGGGTGACGCGATGAATGGTGGCGTGTTGCATGTTGGCTCCATGCCTTTGTGACAACACTGCCTGAGAACGTGGCGATCCAGATCGACCAAAACATGAGCGCGAGCGTGGTTCCCGGCGAGTCGCTCACGGGAAAGCCTGATGCGAGACGCGCCGCACCGTTCGCAAAAGCGAGTGTGTTCAGCAGCGCAAGCGCCAGTGGCCAGGCAATCGGCCATAGCGCGAAGCGGCCCTCCGCTTCCTTCGGCGTGACGATGAACCGGCGTGCGGGCGCAATGAGTGCGCTCAGTGCAAGCACGTAGGGCGCGGTGAGGACTGCGTTGAAGTGCTCGCCCGCGAGAAAGCGGCCATGGCCGCGAGAGAAGAGAGAAAACGTCAGCGCCCCCGCAATCATGTTAAGCGTAAAGAGCGGGAACAGGATGCGCGCGTCCGCGGCAAACGGGACAACGCCGGCAAAGAGTCCGATCGCGGGCGCGAGTGCCAGCACGACATATTGAAGGCCGGCAAAGTAATGCGTGGCGCTGGCGAGATAGCAGAGGCGCTGGCCCCAAGAGAGGTTCTTTGCGCGCAGGATCGGCTCAAGGCGCCACACGTGCATTTGGCCGCGCCCCCAGCGCAGCCGTTGGGTGAAGAACGCTGCGGGCGTGTCGGGGGCAAGGCCTTCGGCCAGTATCTCCGGGTGGTACACCGCCGACCACCCTCTTTTGTGCGCGCGGATCGAGGTGTGTGTGTCTTCTGTAATCGTGCCGGTCGCGAAGCCGCCGATGTCATCGAGTGCTTTGCGGCGGAACATGGCGGGCGAGCCGCAATAGGCTACGGCGTTCCAGTGGTCGCGACCGCGTTCGATGGCGTGAAACCAAAGTGTCTGTTCGTTCCAACGATCGGTTCCGGGGCCGGCGTTCAGATGAAGAAACGAACCCGTGTTGTCGAAGGCCTGCGGCGTTTGCACGAACGCGATGCGCTCGTCGCGAAAGTAACCGAGCGTGCTTGCGATCAACGATTTGTGCGGCGCATGGTCTGCGTCCAGCGTGACGACGAAATCGGCTTTCGACGCGGCAAGTGCATTGTTGAGGTTGCCCGCCTTCGCATGGGTGTTCTCCTGCCTTGCGACGTAGCGGCAGCCTAGTTCGCCGGCGAGTGCCTTGCAGGCGGGCCGATTGCCGTCGTCGAGGATCCAGGTTTCGTGGGGGTAATCCATCTCTCGCGCGGCAACGGCGGTCTTGCGCACGAGGTCCAGAGGTTCGTTGTAGGTCGCAATGAAGACATCGACGGTCTGGCCCGGCTCAGGCGGCTGCGAAGCGCGCTTCGGGAAGCGCCAGGTCGAGAAGACGAACAGGGAGAGCGAGATCGCGATGAAGAGCTCAGCCGCGAAGAAGACGGACGAGTACACCGGAGCGGCGCCGTTCAGTGTCGTGAGGCGGAAGCCCAGGTAGGTGGCGGCGGTGAGGATCCAGAAGACGAGTGCCGCGACGCGCCAGGGGTGCCGGCGCGCGTCGTCGGGATCGGTGGCGGGGCGGGCCATGGCGCGCGGGACTGTAGAGGGCGCCACCGATTCGGACAACCGGCACAGTCCCGCGCGCAAACGTTACCGACGCCCGTGGAAAGCCGCCGGACGGATTGGGGGCTAGTGATTCAGTTGGTCGTGGCGGGCCGGCCGCGGGTGACCGTAGGGAGCGGTATCGGGCGCTTCGCGTTTGCCGCCGCCTCTCACTGTGTCACCGTTGAGTACTGAGCAGAGATCCTGATGGATACGCTCGGCGGCGGCCGCCGCGCGCGCCGGATGCTCGGTACCGATCGAGACAAAGAAGCCGTCGGCCGTCCAAACCATGCGGTCCTTCTTGCGCAGGATCCTCTGCAGCCTGTGCTCGATCGTTTGGCGCGCTTGCTGAACGTCGTGCGCGGTCATTCCTGGCGGGAGCATCAACTTTAAGTCGAAGAAGAACGACGATGCTTCGTCCTGCGGCGTGACAGCGTGGTCTTCGAAGCGCTGATGGCTATTCGAACGGTGATTACGACCTTTTCCCATGGCGATCTGCCTTTGAGCGAAACTTGCAACAAAGCGATCATCACGTGCTGCGTTCTAATACCGCGCGAACTTACTCGGATAAATTTTCTGAAATGTTGATTCAACTTTGAACGAAGCAGAGATCTCCGATTACAAATTCGTCACGGCCATGCCGCGCGTTAGCGGATTTCGTAGCGTTTGCGCATACCTGTCACTTTGACTGTGACGCGAACGCGAGTGGTTCGCGCGGATATGACGATGTACCTGCGCGCCTCCGAAATTCGGAGGACGATGAATGAACCGTTTCATTTACGCTGTTTTGGTTTCCGGGGGCTTTGCTCTGTTCACTGCACCGCTTCATGCGCAGACGGAAGGCTTGCCTGCGAGCCTCGGTGCGAAGACGGGGCTCCTTGAGATGAAGCCCGGCGTGATCGCGATGGCGCCGATTCCAGATACGGCCGACGCACCGTCGGGCACCGCGGCGGACGAGGCGGGTGTCGAGTTGTCTTCGGGCAAGCACGCGAGCGCGAAGGCGTGTCTGGCGACAGCTATCTATTTCGAAGCGCGCGGTGAAAGCGTCAAAGGGCAGCGCGCGGTCGGCGAAGTCATTCTCGCGCGCACGCGTCAAGCGGGCCGGCCGAAGTCGGTTTGCGGCGTCGTCTATGAAGGATCGCACCGCTCGACGGGGTGTCAGTTCTCGTTTACCTGCGACGGGATCGCCGACGTGGTGCGCAACGGTGCGGCGTGGGCGCGCGCGAAGCGCGTTGCTGCGCTGGTGCTGAGTTCAAACGCGCGCAAGATAGTGTCGCGCGGTGCCACGCACTATCACGCGACATCGGTTCGACCGTATTGGGCATCGAGCATGGTCAAGGTCGCGCGTATCGGCTCACACATCTTCTATCGCGACTGAGCGAAACCTGTCGCGACGGTCAGATCAGTGTTTGTGCGGCGCGCGTTCGAGGGCGGCTTCGGGTATCAGCTTGCGCATGCGGTTCGCAAAGGAGGCGAGGCAGACCTCCTTCGGCGAGAGCGGCCCTGACGTGTAGCTGGACGACGACATGCCGGCTTGGACGCCTTCGATCAGTTTCGTGTCTTCGGCGTTGACTTGGCGGTTGATGCGCCAGTTCAGATAGCGTGCGGCGTGGATCTCGCGGCTCTTTACGGGATGCACGTAGGCGATTTCGCGGATCAGCGTTTCCGTCGGCGAGACCGGGATGAACTGCATGAAGTCGACTTGGTCGGGATAGATGTCGAAGGCGACGTTCGGCCAGAGCTTGTAGTAGACCCAGGTGCGGCGCAGATGTGCGGGCACGTGGTCGAGGCTGCCCAGCAAGCCTTGGTATGCGCGTTCTGACCAATTCTCGGATGCGTTCGACTGCAACTCGCCCGACATTTTGTCGACCCAGGTTTGTGCCTCGATCTTGTAGGACGAGCCAAGTAGGCGCGTGAGGCCCGGATGGGCGACCGGGATGTGCATGCCGTCGGAGTAGTTGTCGGCGATGTTCTTCCAATTCACCTTGCGGGGGCGGAGTGTGACGCGGCCGTTCGGGATCAACGTTTCGAGGGCGTAGGGTTTCAGCTCCTCCGCGTAGGGCGCCATCATCTCGGCGATCGAGGGCAGGCCTTTCTCGAAACGGACGAAGATGAAGCCTTGGAAGATTTCCTGCTCGACCGGGTGGAGGCCGTGTTTCGCTTTGTCGAGATCGTCGAAGCCTTGCCATTTCGGTGTGCCGTTCAGCGTGCCGTCGAGCGTGTAGCTCCAGGCGTGATAGGGGCACACCAGGCGGTGGCCGCATGACCCGCGCGCTTCCGGCGCGATCTTTGCGGCGCGATGGCGGCAGACGTTGTGAAAGCTTCTGAGGGTGCCGTCTTGGCCGCGAAGGGTGACGACGCGATCACCCAGCACGTCGAGCGTGACGTAGTCGCCGGGCTGCGGGGCGTCGTTGATGTGGCCCATAATGTGCCAGGTCTGGCGAAAGATCTTCTCGCGCTCCAATTCAAAGAAGCGCGGGTCGGTGTAGAGCCATCCGGGCAAGCTGGTGGTCATGCGTGTCAGTCGATGCGGTTGACGATCGGGGTTTGTACGCACTTCGCCAGATTGTGAATGCCGCCGTAGATCGTGTGGCCGACGAGATAGACGGCGCCTTCGGGTACCTTTGTGCCTTGTGGGATTTCCATCGTGATCGCCTCGCCCGGTTGCGCGGGTTCTGCTTTGGCGACGTGGTTTGTGTCACGGAAGCCTTTGCAGCTGCCACCGTGGTCGCCGTGGCCGCTGTCGTCCGCCGTGCCGGCGTGGCCCACTTCGAGGCCCCAGTGGACCATGTATATGTCGACGCCTTTCTCATCCGGCGCGCGGCCGAGCGTGATCGTGCCGCCGATCGTGGGACCGGGGTCTGTGTCTTCGAACGCGATGGAGGTGGGGCCGTAGTTCGTGCCGCTGACCCGCGGGTAGATGAGGTCCGGGCCGCCGATGAAAACGGCTGCTGCGCCGCCGCCGACAATGAGGACTGCGAGACCCGCGACGATCTTCAACCACCGGGGCATGTGCATCCTCCTATTTTGCGAGTTCCATTTTGATCGGGCCTTCGGCGCGGCCGTGGATGAATTGGTCGACGTAGGGATTGCCTGAGTTGTCGATGTCTTCCTTGCGGCCGGACCAGATGATCTTGCCTTTGTAAATC
>CAYXQB010000243.1:0-5251 GCA_964466435.1 uncultured Flavobacteriaceae bacterium
CGATGCAGACGGTGTTAGGGCGGTAGTTTGTATCGGCGGACGCCGCTTCGATGATCTGGCGTATGCCGTCGTCGATGATCGCAATCGCGCGGGTGTAGTGCGAGATGTTTCCCCAGTGCACATAGTCGGGGTCCTGGTAGTTGACGAGCATCAGCTTGGGCTTCAACTCCTTCATCGCGCGCAGGCTGAGCGCCGTGAGGAGGCGATCACCGCGCGCGTTGATGAGGCCGCTGTCGCCAAAGTCGCGCCGCCAGCCGTCCCAAAAAGCCTCAAGCGGGCCTGACGGGCGGACGATTTCGCGGTTCAGGTCGGAGGATTCGAGCGAGCGGAGTTGTTTTTCCGCTTCAGTGCGGTCCGCGCCCTGCAGTTCGCGTCCAGCGAGCCGGCCGCGCAGCAGGTGCGCTTTGAACTGCGTGAGGCTGATCACCGAGGAGTGGTAGCGGATGCCGTAGTGCGGATCGGTCGAGTAGACGAGGATGTCTTCGTCGGGTCGATTCTCGCCGTTGACGATCAACGTTTGGTGCGCCGGGACGTCGTAGGCGGCGCGCAGGTACTCGAATAGCGTTGGGGCTTTCGCTTCGAACGCTTCCTGGCCGAAGCGGCGTGCGATGTTCTCGTAGCGGTCATAGCGGCCTGTCAGGATGTTCAGCGTGCCTTGGGCGTGGCTGGTGACAATGCCCTCACGCGCTTCGATGCGCATCAGCGGGAAGAGCGTACCTTGCGGCGCGAGCGTTTTGCTGAGGTACGGGCTGTAGGAGTATTGCGGGTTGATCGTCTCGCGCCGGCGTACGCCTCCCCCAAAGCGGATCATGACGACGTTGGGGCCTTGGTACGATCGACGCGGCGTTTGAGCGAGGGCTCCTTGCGGGAGGAGCGTGGCCGCCGCGAGGCCGAGTGTCGCGCGTGCAAGATCGCGGCGGGAAAGTTCGATCGTCATCAAGGCACCTCGGGAGGCGTGAAGGCCGAATGAGATCGTCAAGTATCGTCCGATTTTCCGACGGGCGTCGAACACGGAGTTGTGAGGGCGGCGTTCGCAGCCGCAAAAAATGATTGCCGGATTTGGCTAGCGGGCCGGCACCGGCGGTCCAATCCGTTTGGTGGTGGGCTTGCGCTTCGCGGGCGGCGGCTTACGGCCGAGGCGCGTGATCTTGCGAAGGGCTGCGCTTGCGATTCCGCTCCAGCTGGTCAGGCGGCGTTCCAAGTGCTGCACGTGCATGCGCTCAAAGCGCAGGTCTTCCTCCACCCGGCGGGCGCGGGATTCTAGGTCGCCTTGAGTCAGAGCGCCCTGTTTGGCCTCGCCGGTGGTTTGCGGGGGCGTGCCGGTTTGGTTCCATGCGTCGGTCAATTCGGCGCGAAGTTCTGCCGCTTCAGCAAGGATGTCGCGTTCGTTCGCCTCGAGTTCGGCGATGCGTTCGCGGGCAGCCATCAGGGCCTCCTGATGATGGCGTGCCTCCGCCTGCGCTTTGATCGCGCGCGTTTCGTGCGTGTGGATTTGCTCCTTGGCGGCGGCGAGCTGCTTGCTCAAGTCCATGGCGTTCGCGAGCGCCGTCACGGCGCGGCCGCGCGCCTCTTCCATTTCGGCGTGCGCTTTGTCGCTCTTTTTGATCTGCGCTTTGAGTTGGGTCTCGATGGCATCCGTCCGCTCGCTTAAGTGCTTGGCGAGCGTTTGCAGCTCCTTCGCATCGGCGACGGCCTTTTTGACCGTCTCTTGAGCCTGTACGCGCTTCTTCTCGAGTTCTGCGATCTCGGTCATCAAGGCCGTAACCTTCTGCACCGACATCTCCGAGCGCCGCTGATGTTCGTCGGCGAAGTTCGAAGCTTCTTTGGCTTCGCTTTTGACTTGGCCGAGCGCAGCTTCCAGGTCCAGACCCATCTTCTCAAATTCGGCGCACCGAGCGCGGGCTGCGTTCAGCTCGCTCTCAATCGCTTTGATGCGTTTGGTCGCCTCGGACTTTTCTTCACGCGCTTTGTTGAGGTCGGCTTTCAGGGCGTCAGCTTTGGCGCCCTTCACGGTCGCTTCGGCGACGTCCTTCTCGGCCTTTTTCAACGCTTCGGTTTGGGCGAAAGCGACCACGCCAAAGAGGCGCGAGCTTTCGGCGAATGCCGCGCGCATGCGATCGAGTTCGCGCTTGGGCTCGGCGGCCTTCGGTTCGTCGCAAAGCAAGGTGAGGGCGCGGTATGCCGTCTTGACCCAGTGAGGGACTTCGGTGTGTGCGTCGAGTTCGCTGAGCGTTGCGCGGTGATTGTGCAACTCGATGTCGAGGAACTCGCGCACGTCGGTGGCGGCATCGTTCGGCTGGCGGGACCACTGCACGCCCATGCGAGCGCCGGATTGCACGGCGATGAGCTTCCAATCTTCCAGCAGCGCATCTAGCGTCACGATGTTGCGCGGCAAGTGGCGGGTTTCGTACTCGGCGTCGAGGTAGTGGCGAAGCCACAGGAGCATTGCCTTTTCGAACGGAATGCCGTCGCGCTCACGTAGCGACTCGGCAACCTCGAGCGGGTTGCGGATGATGAGGAGCGGCGCGGAGCGAATGCCGGACTTTTCGAGGATCGACATCCAGTACGGTAGGGTCCGGCACATGCGCGGGTCTTTGAGGACGAAGAGCTGCGCGTTTGCGAACTCCTCATCGACCGCCATGCGAATCTTGCTTGCGAAGCGGCTTGCGATTTCGCCGTCCTTCCAGCGTGCGGGTGGCGCACGCCAGTCGTCCCACGAGGAGTCGAGTTCGGCGAGCATCTCATCGTGCAATGCGGTGAGCGGTGCGGACTCCCAGTAGCCGCGCGGATTCCACTCGTTGGCCGGGACCAGGTGGCGCGGCATGGCCGCCCCCAAGAAGTTCACGATGCGTGCAAGCGCCGACGTGCCGCTTCGCTGCATCCCGAGAACGAGGATGGCGGTGCGATAAGGCGGTGGCGATCTATCCGGCTTCTTGGCCATTTGTGCGCGATTTCACTCCGCGTCGTCTCGCAAGTCTACCTCAAGGACGTCCCCCCGGCCGTCTTACGCACGAATCGCTCCCCGAATATGACGTATCGGACTGCGCTCTGCTTGGGGTTAGCGTCGCTTTGGCAGGCGGGTGTGGTCAAGGGCGCACGGTCGGAGATGGAGGAAGATTCACGTGGGTTTGCCCGGCGGCGGTTGCGCGGCGAAGCTTGTACCGAGGATGAAGTTGTAGTGCCCAACTCGCGGTTGCGTGAGCTCCGCGAGTTGACGATCGGGCGTGAGCGGCGGAAACTTCGCTGATGCTCGCCCTCACCCGGACTAGTGTCGCGCTGGCGACAGCGGCAGTGTTGTCGCTGATGGGCGCCGGCTCGCTCATGTGGGCGCCCTATCAGGGCGGCCCTGTCGAGCGGCCGGCGGTAATGGCGCAGCGGCCCCTCTGGGTGCCGGTGGAGGGTGTCGGGGTCAACAAGCTCGTTGATTCATTTGGCGCGGCACGGTCGGGAGGGCGCACTCACCAAGGGATCGACATCTTCGCGCGGCAAGGGACGCCGGTGCGTGCGACTGCCGCCGGCACGATCGTTGGGCGTCATTTGGTCGGCAAGGGCGGGATTGCGCTGTGGCAGCTCGATGAGTCGGGCAAGCTCGTCTACTACTATGCCCACCTGAACGGCTTCGCGCCCGACCTGAAGAAGGGGATGAAAGTCGAGCAAGGGCAAATCATCGGCTATGTCGGTACGACCGGTAACGCCGAAAAGACGCCGCCGCATTTGCACTTCCAGATTCAGCACGTGCTGCACGGTGAACCGTGGTGGCGTGGACCTGCCGTCAATCCCTACAACGCCCTGCTTGCGGGACGTGTCGAAGAGCAACCGCCCGCACCGGTTGCCATTGCCAAACACTCTACGAAAGTACAGGGCACGCGTTTGGCCTCTATGACCGCCCGTACAACGAAGCAGGCGAAGGCCCCTAGCGCGATGACGAAGCGCCCGGTTCGAAAGCCCTGTGCGGACAACTGCAAGTCTCAGCGTTGAGTTCGCTACTGGCGTGGTAGATCAGAGGGCATGCATTTGGCGTCGACAATGATCGGTTCGACGAGCAGCGTCCGGCCGATCAGTGGCACGAAGCGCGGCACGCGGACGTACCAGCCATAGGTGCTGAAGTCGCACGTGCCGACGACGGGTACTTGTGCGAACGTCAGGTCCGGCGTCCAGTTCCAGTAGACCCAACTATCGGTGATATTGAACGCCATGTTCTCCTTGTTCCCTTGGGCGTCCGTATAGTCACCGAAAACAAGGTAGCGATCCTCGTCGATGATTTGCTTGAATGTGATGTGCACGCTCTGAAATGTGCGCGTCGTGCCGAGGACGTAGTAGATCTTGAAGAACGGCCAGGCGACCATGAAGACGAGCGTTGCGATCAGTAGGCGGCCGGTCAATGTGAGCGAACGCGCGCCGGTCTTATCGGTCTTGGTCGATACGGCGACAATCACAGGCCAGATGTAGGTTACGAACTGGCGTTCTAGGAACATCACCGCTGAAGCAACGTGCGCAGACGTGCGTGGCATGTGCCTTGTGAAGAAGGTGCCGATCACCGTAAGCGGGCCTGCGAAGCTTTGGCCGAAAATGCGGATGCGGCGCCAGAGGCGGCCGTGCCAGCCGAGCGCCCTGTCCGCTTCGGCTCGACGCTTCCTTTCCTCCTCCTGGCGTTGACGTTCTTGTTCATCAAGCGCGCGGCGGGCGGCGCGGGCGTGTGCTTCCGCGCGTTCGGTCGGATCGTCCGAGAGATCTTGCAGCGTGTCGTCCGCTTTCAGGATTTCACGCTTCGGATCGTCGGGTTTGTCGCCGCTGTTCATCGGTCGCTGTTCAGGTCGAGCGTGTCGAGCTTCATTGTCTTGGGCTCGACGGCTGCAGAGAAGAGGCCGGTGGTGGCCGGTTTGAACGTAGCCGTGAATTCGTCTTTCGCTTCGTCGAACGTGATTGCGATCTTGCCGCCGCGCGAGGCCTTGGCGCTGGCCTTGACGCGCTTCAGCTCTTCGTCGAGGACGATTTCGCTGACGAGCTTTTTGATGAACTTGGCGAAGAGGTTGTTGATGGGCCTTGCGCCATAGCGCGGGTTCATCACGCGATTGACGGCGTGGCGCAGGTCGTCGTCGGCGAACTCGACGGTTACCTCTTTGCCTTCGAGCATCTTGTTCACGCCGCCGAGGTTCTTCTTGCCGATCTTGAATAGGAGGTCGGCGTCGAGGCGTTTGAAGAACTGGATATCGGTGAAGCGGCCCAAGAGCTCCGGTTTGAAGAAGGCTTT
>CAYXQB010000244.1:0-5217 GCA_964466435.1 uncultured Flavobacteriaceae bacterium
GCCAACAACGTCACCTACGGCGCGTTCGGCGACGCGATGATGTATTGGAACTTCTTCCCGGCACCCGACGGTTGGGGCCGCGTGCCGGTTTGGGGTTTCGGCGACGTGATCGAGTCGCAAGCGGACGCCGTAACGGTGGGCGAGCGCGTCTATGGCTACTTCCCGATGTCGACGCATGTCGTCGTGGAGCCCGCGCGCGCGACCGCGCACGGCTTCTTCGACGGCGCCGCTCATCGCCAGAAGATGGCCGCCGTCTACAACAACTACACCCGCGTCGCCGCCGACCCCGCATACCAAAAAAACCGCGAAGCCCAGCAAGCGCTGCTCCGCCCACTCTTCGCGACATCGTTTTTGATCGAGGACCTACTCGCCGACAACGACTTCTTCGGCGCGCGCGAGGTGGTGCTGTCGAGCGCATCGAGCAAAACCTCGCTCGGCCTCGCGTTCCTGTTGCGGCAAAACCGCCGCGACCAGGTGACCGTCGCCGGTCTCACATCGAAGTCGAACGCTCCCTTCGTCGAGAAGACGGGCTACTACGACCGGGTGACGGCCTACGACGCGATCGCCCAAAGCCCGGGTGACAAGGCCGCCGTCTTCGTCGACATGGCGGGCAGCGGCGACGTGCGCCTCGCAGTCCACAAACACTGGGCGGGCAACCTCAAATACAGCTGCGCCGTCGGCGCCACGCACTGGGACCATTTGGGCCAAGCCGGCGATCTGCCAGGTCCCAGGCCGCAAATGTTCTTCGCCCCCGATCGCGTCAAAAAGCGCAACCAGGACTGGGGTCCGGGCGGCCTTGAACGGCACCTCTCAACCGCCTGGACCGCCTTCAACGCTTCGGTCGACGGCTGGATGACGGTGATCGAGGGCCGCGGCCGCGCCGATGTCGAGCGCGTCTATCGTGCTATGCTCGACGGCAAGGCAAAGCCCGAAGAAGGCCATATGCTCGCACTCTAAGCGGATGGGGGGAGGAATGCGTTGGACGATCGCATTGGCGGCAGCACTCATCGTGCGCGCCGCCGCAGCGGAGCCCGCCACTGTCAATATCCTCGACGTTCCGACACTGAGCGCGCTTGAGAACAACGGTTTCTCGATCTCCGAGCAGCTGGGCGGACCCCACACCTCGATCACGAGCGAACTCTACGCCCGCAACGCGTTCTACAAGAGCCTGGCCGACACGATCGGAAGTCCGCTCCCCCACGACGCCCGGACCGACCAACTGCCGCAGGTGATCCCGCCGGGTGCGGGCGACATCCCCGACATGGTTCGCCTCATCCGCAATTTCGAGGACAAGGGCAAACGCTCCGCGAACGACACGAAAGGCGGTTACTTCATCCGCCAGCTCTCGAACAACTCGCAGCACCCCTACATGGTCGAGTACGACGGCGACGAGCCGCGCCACTTCGACACGCGCTGGCTGAACTCGCGCTTCGCCGAGATGAAGCTGATCGCCATCGTCAACCGCATGGATCGCGCGGATCAGGACCCCGCAACATGCGGCGAGGTGCGCTTCATCTATCGCCTTGCCTACCGGACGCCGAAGTCGGGCTCGTCACTGCCGTTTTTCCTGAACCTTGTGCGCGCCTATCCGCGGCAAACGGATTGCAAACCGTTCGCGCGCCGCTGGCTTGGCGCGCAGACCGCGGCGAGCCTGAAGAACAACGCGCTCCGCGATCTCGTCTTCAAGCAGATCGAAGTGAACTTCCAATCGCTGCGCTTCACCTCCGGCTACATGCACGATTTCGGCGGCCAGGCGATGTACATGCAGCGCATCTTCCGAGCTGACGGCACCAGACTCGCCCCGTTCGCGCTCGAAAACACGCCCGACGTCCTCGCGGTGGAGCGCAACCCCGCGCTCTTCACCGGCTTCATTGAGTTCCTGAAGAAAGACGGCAACCTCGCCAAGCTCGACAACGGCACGCTCGTCATCGACTTCGACCCCGCGTTCCTTGCGAAGTTCGCCGTTTCCTGGTCGACGCTGGGACGCGCCCGCCTCGCGAACAAACCCTACTCGCGCCTGTTCCAGGGCAAGGAAGCGTTGCTGCAGTCGCTGGACATCTCGCGCCTGAAATACATCAAATCGCACGACGCACTCGTCGAACGGCTGAACAACCTGACCTGCATGGGCTGCCACCAAATGAGCGGCACCGCGGGCTTCCACACGCTGGGCTACGCCGACGACCGTTACTCCCACCACTTCAACCGCCAGCAGCTGCCGCTCTCGCCGCACGCCTTCGCGGAACGCGCGCGCCGCAAAGCCTACGTCGAAGCGATGGCCGCGGGCCGCAGGCCGAACACGTTCCGTCCGCACTCCGCCTTTCCCGAAGCCGCCTGGACACCTGCCGGCACGCAGCCCGCCTACAAGCGCGCCACCGTCGGCGAAATGTGCTCGACGACGGCGGCCTTTGCAGGCGCACCCGCGTGTGTCGCAGGCTCCGTGTGCCAGCGCACGGTGTCTTCGCGCAGCGGACCCGTCATCTTCGGCGAGTGCGTGGTCACCGGCGGCCGTGCAAGCGCTGGCGCCGTCTGCTGGAAAGGCGAAGTCGCCGACGTGGGCACGATTCCCGGCAATCGCGGCCCGATCCCCGCGTACAATCTGTTCGCGTTTCAAGACAAATGGAAGTTCGCTGGCTCCGCCTACGCACGCGGCGAGGTGAGCGGCCTCAGATGCGTGCTGCCGCAATCGGGTGCCCCGCTCGGCCGCGCCAGCCGCGACTGCACCGCCTCGGAGGAAAACTTCGCCGGCGTCGATGCGTTGGGCCCGCCGCCTCATCTCTGCGCCAACCAAGGCGGCAACGGTTTCGATCTGTGCGCCGCAAGCGGAAATGCGGGCGCGTGCCTAGAAACGCGCGTCGTGCGCGGCATGCTCGACACCTGCTCGCCCGCCCGCACCTGCCGCGAGGACTACATCTGCCAAAAGTTCCCGAGCTACGACAAAATCAGCGCCCGCGACTACGGCAACACCAAAAACGGCGTCCGCGTGAACGCATCGACGCCCAACAAAATCAATGGCGCAGCAATCCGCGCGCTACATCAAAACGAAGTCGGCTTCTGCGTCCCAACCTACTTCCTGTTCAACATGCGCCTCGACGGGCACCCAAGCCCGGTCACCGGCCTGCCGCCGGGCGAGCCGCGCATCGACCGGACGCAACCGGTGCGCGGATATCGGTAGTGAAAGGATCCCGCGCCGCAGGCGGTTAGACCGACTCCGCGTAGATGTGCTTCTCGAACTCGCCGATAATCGTGAGCCAAACCTCGAGATTGTTGTCGATCGATTCGGTTGTTGAGCCTCGCTCAAGATCCACATCCATTTGCACGTAAGGATCGTTCTCCTTATCGCGGAATGCGCGGCCGTACCGCCACTCGCGATTCCACTTATCGATCCGCTCACAAGAGATTCCGTCCTTAAGGTCGTAGCCCTCCGAAAACTGAATGGCACCGCACCGGTCATTCTTGCAGCTGTAAAAATAGACGTAGAACTCAAGACCCTGCTTCTCGTTCAAGCTTTTGATCTTCGGATCGCCTTGATCGTCCTTGCCGATCTCCGCGTTCAGACCCGCCGCACGCAGGGAGGCGGCAACTTCCTCCACCGTCGCCCCGCCCGCGGGCAACGGCTTGGCGAACGCCGCGCCACTTTGCGCGAGAGCAACAACGCAAACGGCCGTCAACAAACCCCACCGCATATCTCATTTCCCCAACAAGAAACCCGGCACCATTGTTATCACGCGGTGCGCGCAAACTCACGAGCCAAGCGCGAAATCGCGCGGTGTGCGAAGTGAGCCTGGCCACCACACCAATCAGGCGAACTGCGCATATCGATGGCCGCGCCCCGCGCGCTTTGCTAAGGTGAGCGAACGGATGCGGCTTGAGGGGATATGATGCGGCTAGGGACACGAGCGGCTTTGGCCCTCGCCTCAATCGCGCTGATGACGGCATCGGCGGCAACAGCCGGCGAAAGATCTGTCGCCGCGAAACAACCATCAGGCAAGACGGCGCGCGCACACGCGGCGCCAACCGAGTCTCTTGCGCAAAAGATCCACGCGCTTCTACAGCAAAGCTCCAGCCAACGGCTGATCGCCATGAGCCCGCTGCAGCCGGTGAGCGTGGACATCAACGTGCTTCAAGATGGGAAGACCGTCACTGTGGTCGACACAAAGACAGAAGCGGTCGTTGCAAAGTGGACCATCACCGTCGGCACGCCGCCGACCGAAATCGCCGCGATATCGGCGAGCGTTCTGAAACATATGGGCTTTGAAGCCGCGCCTGATGTGAAAGGCGCAAACAAGGCCCCTACCAACGACAGGAAGCGCCTAACGGCGCTCGAACCTTAGGCCCGCGGCGAATACCGGCAGAGAATTAACCGAACTGCAGCGCGAGGCCGGCGCCCACCGCAAGCAACGACAACGACGCTAGAAAAAGCTTCGTCCGCAACTCAAGCCGCATGAAGTTGTGCATTGGAAATCTCCATCCAAGGCACGAACGTTAGGGCCGCAATGGCACGATGTCAAAGCGCCGCCTTAACGCCTCTTCTTGGCGCCCTTCGCGGCTTTGCGGGAGCCCCCCTTTTTCTCATTCCGCACGAAGTGATCCGCCACGATCTGCGCGATCGCCATCGTCACCTTCTTGCCGGTGGGAATGTGCAGAAACTCGTTCGGCCCGTGCGCGTTCGAATGCGGCCCAAGCACACCGGTGATCACGAACTGTGTCTCCGGGAACTTCTCGCCCAGCATCCCCATGAAAGGGATCGTACCGCCCTCGCCCATGTAGACGACAGGCTTGCCGAACGCCATTTGCGAGGCCTTCGCGACCGACTTCTCAAGCCACGGCGCAAGCGCGGGTGCGTTCCATCCTGCCCCGCCGCGATCGAACTCGACCGAAACTTCCGCGTTGTACGGTGGCTTCTTTGTCAGAATTTCCGTGACCCGCGCGATCGCCTTCTTCGCATCCAACGTCGGAGGCCACCGGAACGAAAGCTTCAGCGTCGTGTACGGCAACAGCACGTTGCCCGCATTCGCCGATGGCGTAAGCCCGTCCGCCCCGATCACTGAGAGCGTTGGCCGCCACGTCCGGTTGAGCACGAGTTCGGAGAGTTGCTTGGCCATCGGCAGAGTGCCGCCCGCAAACGGCATCTTCGCAAACACCTCCGGCCCCAACACTTTCGCCGACTTCTTTGCCTGCGCGACGCGTTGCGCCGGAATTGTGACGTAAAGGTCCTTC
>CAYXQB010000245.1:0-5150 GCA_964466435.1 uncultured Flavobacteriaceae bacterium
CACGCCCCACCCGCGTCCCGGTTTCCCAGGAGCACCAGGCACGTCCCGCCCCTACCCCGCCGTTGTCCGCCAGGTGGTGAATCGGCAAGGTGCCCCCAACTACGCCACTCCCGGGGGACCACGTCTCAGATGTCGAACAATATCCGCCTAGCCATTCTTGTCTCCGCACTTGGCTACTTCGTCGACGTCTATGACCTGATCTTGTTCTCAATACTGCGCCAGGCAAGCCTCACCGACCTCGGCTACTCCGGCGACCAATTGGTCTCGCTCGGCGGTTACTTGCTCAATATGCAGATGGGCGGGTTCCTCGTTGGCGGCGTCCTGTGGGGCGTGGTCGGCGACAAGATCGGCCGCATCGAACTCCTGTTTGGCTCGATCCTGCTATACTCGGTCGGCAACATCTTGAACGGCTTCGTCGGCCAGTTCGGCGCCGGCATCGACGCCGTGATCTCGCCGATCGACCAATACGCGGTGTTACGATTCATTACCGGAGTCGGCCTCGCGGGTGAGATCGGCGGTGGCATCACGCTGGTCGCCGAACTGCTCCCGAAAGACAAACGCGGCTACGGCACGACGATCGTGGTTGCGACCGGCGTCGCTGGCGCTGTCGTCGCCGCCCTGGTGTACGAGATCTTTTCCTGGCGCATGGCCTACATCGTCGGCGGCATCATGGGCCTCGGCCTGCTCGCACTGCGCGTCTCGGTCGCCGAATCCGGCATCTTCAAAGCGGTCGCCGAGAAGGAGCACATCGCACGCGGCAATTTCTTCATGCTGTTCACCTCGTGGGATCGATTCAGCCGCTACATCAACTGCATCCTGGTCGGCCTACCGATCTGGTACTCGCTTGGCATCGTCGTGACGTTCTCGCCGGAGCTTGCACCGGCACTCGGCATCACCCAGAAGGTCGTCGCCGGCACCTCGGTCTTCTGGTTCTATTGCGGCATCACGATGGGCAGCGTCGCCAACGGCCTCTTCAGCCAATGGCTGCAAAGCCGCAAGCTTGCGATCGGCGTGTTCCTCGCCGGCACGTTGCTCTCGCTCGCCGCCATCTTCCGTATCCCCCTGGGCTCGGCCGAGGTGTTCTACACCATGATCTTCGTCGTCGGATTCTTCACGGCTTACTGGGCGATGATGGTAACCGTAGCGGCCGAGCAGTTCGGCACGAACCTTCGAGCCACCGTCGCAACCTCCGTCCCGAACTTCGTTCGCGGCGCGACGGTGCTTTCCGTCATGCTGTTCGAATTCCTACGCCCGCAGACCGGCGTCTTGGGCGCTGCCGAGATCGTGGGCCTCATCGTTGCCGCGTTCGCGTTGCTTGCCTTCTTCTCTTTGCGCGAAACATTTCATCTCGACCTGGACTACGTCGAGGTGGACGACAAAAACCCGATCCAAAGGCCTTAAGCCACCGATGCAGCCTCTCCCCCAAGCACCAAAGCCAGACTGGCGCCGTTACTTCCTGTGGTCGGCCATTTGGGTCTGCTTCATCGCGGCTCTGGGCTACTCGGCGAGCCAAGGCGGCCTTGGCTTTCTCGAGAATGCGGTCGTCGTGACCGCAGAGCCGAACCGCGACACCGTGAAACTCAACAGTTCGGAACCAGCCGTCATCCAAGTGAAGGTAAGCTTACGCAACAGCACATCGAAGACGGCGACGCTCGTCGCGCCGAGCGCATGCAAAATCTTCCGTTGGCAAATCTTCGCGCGCTCCGGCGATCTCGTTCAGAACGTCGTTCCCAAAGACGATTGTCCGCAGACCGAAGTTTCGGCCAACCTCCCATCCGGTCAATCGGTCGAAGAGTTTTACTCGATCGTGCTCGAAACACACCGCTTCAAGCCCGGTGAGGATTACCTCGTGCTCTATCAATATTGGGCCTACGAGGGCGAGTTTCAGTTCAAGGCTGAGTAGTCCACTTGGTCCGCGCGGCACACGCGGCGCTTCGCAAGGAAAGTACTTTCACCCGCCTCGCTAACCGGTCTCGCGCAGAGCCTTCGTGCGCAACGGATCCGGATCAAGCGCAAAGCCGCTCAACGCAGACAGCCAGTCGAGGCCTGCACGCAAGCGCACCACCTCGCCGATCACAATCAACGCAGGCGCCTCGATCCCCTTCGCAGCGACGTCGTCGACGGCCGTGCCCAGTGTCGTCTCCAGCACGCGCTGCTTCTTCGTCGTCGCGTTGCTGATAACGGCGACCGGTTCGCCGCTGCTGCGGCCCGCTTCGAGCAGCTCACGCGAGATGCGCGGCAGGTGCTTGAGACCCATATAGATGACGATCACCGGCGAACCCGCCCCAAGCGCGCGCCAGTCGATCGTGTCCGGCACATTACCGCCAGCCATGTGCCCCGTTACGAACGTCACCGCGTGATTGATGTCGCGATGCGTCGCCGGAATGCCGGCGTAAGCAAGGCCTCCGATCCCCGACGTCACGCCGGGTACGACGCGGAACGGAACGTTTGCGGCCACAAGCGCGAGAGCTTCCTCGCCGCCGCGCCCGAACAGAAACGGGTCGCCGCCTTTGAGCCTCAAGACGCGCTTTCCTTTGCGCGCGAGCTCGACCAGTCTATGAGAAATGTCGCGCTGCTTGAGGCTCGGCTTACCGCCACGCTTACCCGCGTACTCGACCGTGCAGCCCGCCCGCGCCAGTTTCAGGATCGCCTCGTCAACCAAAGCGTCGTAGACGACCGCATCGGCCTGAGCGAGCGCGTTGACCGCGTGAAGCGTCAACAACCCCGGATCCCCAGGGCCGGCCCCAACCAGCCAAACCCAACCCGGCTCGAACTGCGGGAGATCAAGCGCCTCGCGCGCCGCTGCAATGCTGGCAACCTTGGACATGACACTATATTTACGATCGAGCGCGTGGTTATTCAAGTTTCACAACAATTGGTAGCATTTTAGGCTTTACGAAGTGTTCTTGCACCGCCGGCTATCGTACCGCGTATGGACATTCCAAAGCTCGGGCTCGTGTTTTGCGTCGGTGCCGTCATGGTCGCCTGGACCGCCTCGGACCTCACCGGCGTGGCACCACTCCCCGGTGAGTCAAGTCGCGTTCACGGCGCCCAGGCGCGCAAGTCGTCCGCAAGTGAAATCGCTTTGGCCCGCGCGGGCGACGGACACTTCTACGTCGAGGCCGACATCAACGGCACGAGCCTCAAGATGCTCGCCGACACCGGCGCAAGCCTTGTGGTGCTAGGCGAACAAGCCGCCGAAGAAGTCGGCATTAACCCGGATTCACTGGACTACGATCAAGTGGTCGGCACGGCGAACGGAACCGCTGAAGCCGCCGTCGTCGAACTCGATGAGGTCCGCGTCGGCGGCATTGTACGCCGCGATGTGAAAGCCCTGGTGACGCGAAGACTGCAAGGCGCCCTCCTCGGCATGAGCTTCTTCAACAGCCTTTCCAAAGTCTCGATCGAATCCGACGAACTCGTCCTCAAAGACTAAATCGGCTATCCTCCGTGGCTCATGAGCCGCGTCGCCGCCCTTGTTGTGATCTTGATCGCAATCACCGCCCTCGTCGTATGGGCGGCCGGTGGCTCGCTCGCACTCGATTCCGACAGAGCGCCGATGGCGATCGGCACAGCACTCCTCATTGCCGTCCTCGTCGCATCGCACGTCATGAATTGGCGCGCCACGGCCAGCGACGCCGTACGCTACACGTTGATTTGGGCGGGTCTCTTCCTCGCGCTGATCCTCGCCTACTCTTACCGCAACGACGCGAACGGCGCTTGGCAGCGCATCACAGGCGAACTGAACCCCTCTCAGCCGGTCGAACTCGGCAATGGCGCGGTCGTCCTTCGCCGCGCGGGAGACGGGCACTTCCACGCCGATGTCGCCGTCAACGGCACCACAATCCGCATGCTCATAGATACCGGCGCAACCGACATCGCACTCGATCCGGCCGATGCGGCGCGCGCTGGCATCAATGTGGACTCGCTGAACTTCGACTCCGTGGTATCGACCGCGAACGGCCCCGCAGCAGCAGCAAACATCCGCCTCGACGAAGTGCGCATCGGCCCGATCGTCCGCAAGGACGTGCGTGCATCGGTGTCGCGCGGCCTCAGCGGTTCGCTTTTGGGCCTAAGCTTCCTCGATCGCCTGAAGAAATACTCGAGCGAAGGCGACCAAATGGTGCTTCAGGACTAATGCAGCCCCCGCGGGGTTGAATTCCGTTCGCGCGCCGCCTAAGCCTGCCTGGCAACCCGCCGAGAGCATAATGTTCCCGAAACCCCGCGCCGACCTCAAGCCCAATACGGCGGAGTTCGAAACGCTGCCGCTGATCGCGCCGAACGGCTTTCGCGAATACGACGCGCGCTGGCTCTATCCGAAAGAAATCAACCTGATCGGCGTTCAAGCGTTGGGCGTCAGTCTGGCGACGTTGATCCACGACATGGACGTTAGCCCCCGGATCGTCGTCGGCCACGACTACCGCTCGTACTCGCTCAGCGTAAAGCAAGCCCTCACGATCGGTCTTCTCGCCGGCGGCGCAGAGGTGCTCGACATCGGCCTTGCACTCTCCCCCACGGCTTACTTCGCACAGTTCGCACTCGATGCGCCGTGCGTCGCGATGGTGACGGCAAGCCACAACGAAAACGGCTGGACCGGCGTGAAGATGGGCGCGGCGCGTCCGTTGACATTCGGTCCCGAAGAAATGAACGCGCTTAAGGCGATTGCTCTGGAAGGCCGCGGCACGGTGCGCACCGGCGGCACATACCGAGCGATCGAGGGAATGCGAGAACGTTACCTCGACGAAGTGACCGCCGGAAAGAAGCTCGCGCGACCTGTCAAAGTCGTCGTCGCTTGCGGCAATGGAACGGCCGGCGTCTTCGCGCCGGAAGCGTT
Source organism: uncultured Flavobacteriaceae bacterium (assembly GCA_964466435.1). GTDB lineage: Bacteria > Pseudomonadota > Alphaproteobacteria > Micropepsales > Micropepsaceae > SZUA-430. The sequence continues at coordinate 4,835 of CAYXQB010000245.1, forward strand.
GCGTCGGATCGGCGCCGAGGTCATCCCGCTCGACGCGGATCTCGACTACAACTTCCCGCGCTACAACCCGAACCCCGAAGACATGAAGATGCTGCACGCGCTTTCGCAAGCCGTGACGCACCACAACGCCGACCTTGGCCTCGCCTTCGACGGCGACGGCGACCGCTGCGGGGTGGTGGACGATCTCGGCCGCGAAATCTTCGCTGACAAAGTCGGCGTGCTCGTCGCGCGCGATATCTCGTCCCGCCGCAAGGATGCGCAGTTCGTCGTCGACGTGAAATCGACCGGCCTTTACAAGACAGACCCGGTGCTGATC
>CAYXQB010000246.1:0-5149 GCA_964466435.1 uncultured Flavobacteriaceae bacterium
CCTCTCCGTGTGCCTATCTCTGCCCGGTGGGCAACTCGTAGAGCTCGCGCCAGGCGTGGGGGTATCTTGGCATCGAATGGTCCGGTGGCGAGCCGCATTGGACGTACAAATTTATGATTGTCGCGGACGATGATCCGAAGGTTCCTGTGACCGTCAGTGGCGTCACGCTGCAATGGGACAATGTGAAGCCGGGAAAGCGGAATTGGAGCGTAACCCTGCCGGTGGACATGCCTTCCGGATTTTATCACGTCTATATCGAGAAGGTCAGTTCGCCGATTGTTGTCACCTACTACGGCCCTATCTGGGACTATAGTCCCGCCTTCTGGGTTGATGCTAAATCGAAGTAGCATTCGCACAAGGCGCGTTTAGGCTTCTGGGGCGCCCGCTTTGCGGGAATTAAAGGGACGCTATAATTATTTTGGTGCCGTGCCGCTACACGATCTCTGGCACGCTTGAGCGTCCCGTTAATTCCACGGCGCGGAGAAGGGCATCACCTTGGGGCGCTCTGGGGCGATCGGCGCAATCGTGAGCGGCACACCGGGTGCGACATGTCGGATGCGGCAATGTGAGTTCTTCTTTTGTTCGACGCGAACGGCTACATTCGCAGCACTTATCGAAAAATCGCCCAAAGTGCACCCATGCCAGCCCACTCCACGCGCGACCCCGGCGCGGACGAGCGCTTCTTCACCGCCCTCGAAAACGGCCACCCGGTCAACGCCGCCTGCGCGATGGCAGGTTACGCGCGGCGCTGCGTTTATCGTTGGCGCAGCAGTGACCACATGTTTGCCGCGCGCTGGCGCGACGCGAACGCTGTCGCCTGCGACCTGCTCGCCGACGAAGCGGACCGGCGCGGGCGCGACGGCTATGAGGAGCCGGTCTTCTATCGCGGCGAACAATGCGGCACGAAGCGCCGCTACTCCGACGGTTTGTTGCTCGCGCGGCTGAGGGCGCTGAGGCCCGAACAATATCGCGAGACGCCGACATTGATATCGTTCGGCCAACCCACCGCGACGCCACCGCGCGACTTCGAACTCGAACGCTTCGTCCGGGACCTGGCGCAGGGAAATGAGGTGGATTTCGCCAAGCTTTCGCCGCACATCAGCGCGCTATTGGATCCGCCGGAAGTGGCACAGCGCAAAACCCCCAAACCCTGTGCCACATGTGCCGCTTCGCAAGGTGCGACACCTGTGGAAAAGCCCGAAAATCCGCCTGCGAATGAGGGGCGTGCCGGGAACTCGGACCCGCTATAGTCCCGCTCCGATTCAGTGAACGAGTACCCCCATGGCCAAGCCCGCCACCAAAGACGATCTGTTCGACGGCCCCGACGACGACCGCACCTCCAAGGCCTACTCCGCCAAGGACATCGAAGTCCTTGAAGGGTTGGAGCCCGTTCGCCGCCGTCCGGGCATGTATATCGGCGGCACGGACGAGCGCGCGCTGCACCACCTCGCCGCCGAGATCATCGACAACGCGATGGACGAAGCCGTCGCTGGTCACGCGACCCGCATCGAGATCACGCTAGAGCCCGACAACGTCCTCCTGGTGCGCGACAACGGCCGCGGCATCCCGACCGACGTGCACCCGAAGCACAAGCCGAAGACCGCGCTCGAAGTCATTTTCACGACGCTCCACTCCGGCGGCAAGTTCACGACCGGCGCCTACGAGACCTCGGGCGGCCTGCACGGCGTCGGCGCCTCCGTCGTCAACGCACTCAGCGAATGGCTGGAGGTCGAGGTCGCGCGCGACCGGAATCTGTGGTCGCAGCGGTTCGAACGCGGCGAACCGAAAACGAAGCTGAAAGATCTCGGTTCCATCAACAACCGCCGCGGCACGACCGTGCGCTTCAAGCCGGACTACAAGATCTTCGGCCCCGATGCGCACTTCAAGCCGTCGCGCCTCTACAAGCTGGCGCGCTCGAAGGCCTATCTCTTCCGCGGCGTCGAAATCCGTTGGAGCTGCGATCCGGCGCTCATCCATGGCAGCGACACGACGCCTGCCGAAGAAACGCTGCACTTCCCGGGCGGCCTCTCCGACTACCTTGAAAGCTCGATCGGCAAGGCAACGACGGTGACACCGCGCCCATTCTCGGGGCGCGTTGAATCGACGAAGGACGTGAAGGGCATCGTCGAATGGGCCGTGACCTGGGCTCCCGCGCTCGACCCGTCGACAAGCTCCTACTGCAACACGATCCCGACGCCGCAGGGCGGCACGCACGACAACGGTTTCCGCTCCGCGATGGCGAAGTCGCTGCGCGCCTACGGCGAACTCACGAACAACCGCAAGGCCGGCCAAATCACCACCGACGACGTGATGGCCCAAGCGCAGGCCATGCTCTCCGTCTTCATCCGCGATCCGCAATTCCAGGGCCAAACGAAGGACAAGCTTTCAAACCCCGAGGCCTCACGCCTCGTCGAAGGCGTGATCAAGGATCACTTCGATCACTGGCTCGCGGACTCGCCGGTCGACGCGAACCGCCTTCTCGCCTTCACGATCGAGCAAGCCGAAGACCGCATCCGCCGCCGTCAGGAAAAGGAAGTCAGCCGCCAGAGCGCAACCCGCAAGCTGCGCCTGCCCGGCAAACTCGCCGACTGTTCTTCCACCTCCGGCGACACCGAACTCTTCCTGGTCGAAGGCGACTCGGCCGGCGGCAGCGCGAAGCAAGCGCGCGACCGCAACACGCAAGCGGTCCTCCCCTTGCGCGGCAAGATCATGAACGTGGCCAGCGCCGCCGCCGGCAAACTTGCCGCGAACCAAGAACTCGCCGACCTGGTGCAAGCCTTGGGCTGCGGCACGGGCGACCGCTTCAAGGAAGACGATCTGCGCTACGACAAGGTCATCATCATGACCGACGCCGACGTCGACGGCGCACACATCGCATCGCTCCTCGTCACGTTCTTCTACCGCGAGATGCCGACGCTCATCGACAGGGGCCACCTCTATCTGGCGATGCCTCCGCTCTTCAAACTCACGCACGGCGGCAAGACGATCTACGCCCGCGACGATGCCGACAAAGACCGCGTGCTGAAAACCGAATTCAAGGCGAACGCGAAAGTTGAAATCAACCGCTTCAAGGGCCTCGGCGAAATGAACCCCGCCCAGCTCAAAGAAACGACGATGAAACCGGGCCTGCGCACGCTGCTCAAAGTCGTCATCGCCGAAGACGACAAGCAAGACACCGAAGACCTCGTCGAACGCCTGATGGGCAAGAAGCCGGAATTGCGCTTCCAGTACATCCAAGAGCACGCCCAATTCGCGAAGGACATCGACGTTTAGCCCCCCCCTTGTCAGCGGAAAACGCGCCCGGTTAAATCTCGCCCGCAAAGCGAGGCGGGCATGAAGAAGATCGCGTTTTTCTTGGGCGTCATTGGGTGCATCGCAACCAATGCTTGGGCGGGCTCGATGGCCGACCCGTTGAACGTGAAATTCTGCCCGGCGACAACGGCGCGCGTCTACCCGCTCGACACGATACGCGGCGCCCAAGGTGTCCTTCTGCAAAACGTTGCCCTGATCAACCGTTCGGAAAAACCTGTCTCGATCGATGCCGTCGAGATCGCGCTGCAAACGGGCGGCCAACCCATGGACACGCGCCGCTTTGCCCCGGACGCGCTCGCCAAGATCGCAAAGGGCGGCCAGGCCGTTCAGGCCTCCGGCATGATGAAGCTCGCGGCGTTTCAATTTTGCGGCACTGACCTTCTTGGCGCCGCGCCGCTGTCTGACACGGCTACGCTCGCACCGGGCGCCGCCCTTCTGATCATGCACCAACCATTCGCATTCCAGGGCGCCCGCGACACGCTCGCGGTCAGCGTCTACTCGGGCACAACCCGCGTCGGTTACGCATCCATACCCCTCAATTCCAGCGTCGCGAAAACCGAGCTGATCTTTCCGCTCGCCGGCGCTTGGTGGGTGGCCAGCGGCCCCGGCTTTCACACGCAACATCGCTGGGCAATTCCCGAAGAGTTCGGGCTCGACCTCGTGAAGTTCGACGCGAGCGGCAAAACCCATCGCGGTGACGGAACCAAGTTCACCGACTACTACGCTTATGGCGCCAAGATTGTGGCGCCCGCCGCAGGCAAGGTTATCCTCGCCATCACCAGCGAGAGCGAAGATCCAAAAGCGCTGCGCCGGCCGGACGAAACGTTGGAGGCCTTCTTCACGCGCCTCCTCGGCGATCAGGCCGCGCGCATGGCCCGCGGCATTCCCGGTATCCTCGGCAACGGCATCGTCATCGACCACGGCAACGGGGAGTTTTCACTTCTGGCGCACATGAAACCCGGCAGCGTGAAAGTCGCGGTCGGCGATACGGTCGCAAAGGGACAAATTGTCGGCGCGCTCGGCTCAAGCGGAAACTCGACCGAGCCGCACCTGCACTATCACGTCTGCGACAAACCAGATCCCCTACTCTGCGCCGGCATCCCACTCGCATTCTCGAACATCGACATCCCCTTGGCCGACCTGCCACGCCCGATCCAATCGGGAGACATGGTCGTCACCCGCTGAGCCACCGCCCTCGATTGACCTAAATCAAGGCTCCCGCCCACATCTTCCCGCCATGTGACGCCGTCACGGGCGGATACAGCGTATGCAGGCGTCGGATCAGTTTCTGCGCGATCTTTGGTACTTGGCGGGCCACGCCAAGACGTTGAAACCCGGCGCGATCACACGGCGCGTTCTACTCGGCGAACCGGTGCTGCTCGCGCGGCGCAAACACGACGGCCAGGCGTTCGCACTCCGCGACGTCTGCCCGCACCGCGGCGTTCCGCTGGCGGCGCGCGAACTGAACGCCGACGGCACGGTCACTTGCCCCTATCACGGTTGGCGCTTCGGCGCCGACGGCGCGTGCGCGGCGATCCCCTCGCTCGTCGAGGGCCAAGACGTCGACCCGAAAAACATCCGTGTACGAACCTATCCGCTGCGCGAGCAGGACGGCCTCATCTGGATCTACATGCCGGCCAAGGGCCGCGAAGCCGTCGCACCGAAGATCGAGCCGCCGAAGGTGCCGCTGCCGGGCGATGCCGTACCGAAATTCATCGAGCGCCAAATGTTCAAATGCGACCTTGATCGCACGACGGTCGGCCTCATGGACCCCGCGCACGGACCTTACGTGCACAAGGCGTGGTTCTGGCGCTCGCCGAAAAGCACAATCGCTAAG
>CAYXQB010000247.1:0-5123 GCA_964466435.1 uncultured Flavobacteriaceae bacterium
AAGCTCTTCATCGCGACGCCCGTGATGGTGCGCGACTATATGAAGAAGATTCGCAAAGGGTCGGCGAAGACCATCGTGCAGATGCGTGAAGAGTTCGCGAAGGCGCACAAAGCGGCGGCGACGTGTCCGATGACGGCGAGCATCTTTGCACGGATCGCGGCGGAGGCGGCGATCGAGGAGATGGAAGACGGCAAGCCGGTGGAGAAGATCACGCCGTTCTGGCGGCTGATCGACGCGAAGAGCCCGATCGCGAAGAAGCTCAGCTGCGGGGCGGCGTTCATCGCGAAGATGCGGGCGAAGGAAGGAATCGAGTGACGAACATGACCCATCTCAACGCACCGCTGATCGGTAAGCTCGATGGCGGGAAGCTGCTGGCGACGCCGTCATTGGTGATCGATCTGGCGTCGTTCGAGCGGAACGTTGTGGCGATGCAGGAGCACTGTAATCGCGCGGGGCTCAAGCTTCGGCCGCATGCGAAGACGCACAAATGCGCGGAGATCGCGCGGCGGCAGATCAAGGCCGGCGCGGTTGGACAGTGCGTTGCCAAGTTGGGCGAGGCCGAGGCGCTGGCTGAGGCAGGGATCGAGGGCATTCTGGTGACGTCACCCGTCGTGACGGCTCAAGCGTTTGCGCGCGTGGCAAAGCTGAACGCGCGGCTCGGCGACTTCATGGTGGTCGCCGACAGCGCGACCTGCGTCGAGGGTTACGCGCAGGCGGCGCGCATGTCGGGCAAGCGGCTGAAGGTGCTCGTCGATGTCGATATCGGGCTGCACCGCACGGGGATCCAACCCGGGGCGCCGGCGCTGGCGTTGGCGCAGAAGATAGCGGGCGACCCGCAGCTGCAGTTCGCGGGACTACAAGGATATGCGGGGCAGCTGCAGCATGTGCCGGTGTTCGAGGAGCGGCGGATACAGTCGCTGGCGGCGATGAAGACGCTTGGCGATACACGCGATGCGGTCGTGGCGGCCGGTATCCCCTGCCCCATCGTTTCGGGTGGGGGCACGGGCACCTTTAACATCGACCCCGAGGCGCGCGTGCTGACCGAGTTGCAGGCGGGCTCCTATATCTTCATGGACAAGCAGTATGGCGAGGTCCGGATCGCGAATGCGGCGCCGCTGGCTTTCGAAACGTCGCTGTTCGTGCAGACGACCGTGATCTCCACAGCGATCCCGGGGCTCGCGACGACGGATGCGGGGCTGAAGTCCTTTGCGACCGAGGCGGGGGCGCCGGTCATTGCCTCGGGTGCGCCGGAGGGGGCCAGCTACTTCTTCTTCGGCGACGAGCAAGGCGGGATCATGCTGGGCGGGGCAACGCTGGCACTTGGCGCCAGTTTGCGGTGCAGCGCGCCGCACTGCGATCCGACAGTAAATCTCTATGACGCCTACCATGTTGTCGACAGCGACAGGCTCGTCGACATCTGGCCGATCGAGGCGCGGGGGCGGTCAGCGTGAGTACTCAAATCTGAACCGCCTGTTCATTCGCGGTTCAGGACAGAAGCCAGACGATTTCCCGGGGACCTTGCGTGGACGGGAATGGGAGTACTCGTATGAAACTTCTGAGCACATTGGCGTTCGCGGCCGCCGCGCTGTTCGCCGCGACGTTCGCTACGGCGGCACCCGCCAAGGCGGACAATTTCGGCATCTATGTCGGATCAAACGGATTCGGCATCCAGGTCAGCAACTACGGCGGATATGGCGGTCACTACGGCAATCACTACGACCGCTGCCGCGATCGTTGGTACTACAAGCGCCACCGCCATTGTTGGCGGTACGGCTACGGCGGTCACGGGTACTATTACGGCGGATATTATCCGTCGCACTATTACTACTCGAAGCCCCGGCGCAGCCATTGGGGCTACGACAACAACCATCGCCGGCACGGTTGGCAAAACGGCCGGCATCGCGCGTATGGTTGGGACCGTCATCGCGGGTACCGCGGCTGGGACGGCCATCGTGGCCACGGCAGCCAGCATCGTGGTCATCGCGGGCATCGCGGCGGGCACTGATCCGCTGAAAGAGATGGAGGCCCGCTCGGCACAGGCGGGCCTTTTCGTTTCAGTCGCGCTTTAGATAAGAGCTGAGACCCACGATTTCGTTGTAGCCGTGGAATGTCGCGCGCTCGATCGCCGGGTCGGGTTTGCCTTTGAGCAGCGCGTGGTACACGCGCTCGGCGGTCTTGGCGGCCGCGAGGAGCGCGGTGACTGGGAAGAGCACCAGGCGGTAGCCCATGCTGCCCAGATCGGTCGCGTTCAGCATCGGGGTTTTGCCGTCTTCGACCATGTTGGCGACGAGCGGCGTTCCCTTGAACCGGTCGGCGATAAAGCGCAGTTCCTGTTCGCTCTGCGGGGCTTCGATGAACAGGACGTCGGCGCCGGCCGCTAGGTAGGCGTCGGCGCGTTTGCACGCTTCGTCGCGGCCGTGGATCGCGCGGGCGTCGGTACGGGCGATGATGAGGAAATCGCGACTGTTTCGCGCGGCTGCCGCGGCGCGGATCTTGGCGGCGCCCTCGTCCATCGGCACGACCTCTTTGCCGTCCATGTGGCCGCAGCGTTTGGGGAGCACTTGGTCTTCGAGTTGGATCGCAGCGGCGCCTGCTTGTTCGTAGGCGCGGACCAAGCGCTCGACGTTCGCGGTGCCGCCGTGGCCGTTGTCGCCGTCGGCGATCAGAAAGGCGGGCGCGGCCGCAGGCACGAACGCGCGGACCCGGTCGATCATCTCGGTGGCGCTGACGATACCGATGTCGGGGACGCCGAGGAGCGAGCCCGCGACGCCGAAGCCGGTCAGATAGACGGCCTCGGCACCTGCGCGCGTGGCGATGCGCGCCGTGAGCGCGTCGTAAGCACCGGGGGCGACGAGGACGCCTGCGAGGAGGCGTTCGCGGAGGGTCATAGGCGCGTGATTACCCTTTCCCCGCATCGATGGGAAGGCGCCTAGTCGTCGTCCTTGATGACGTCAGGGACGTTTTCTTCGGCGGGGATCGCGTAGACGCCGTTGAGCCAACGGGCGAGGTCGAGATCCGCGCAGCGTTTGGAGCAAAACGGGCGGAAGCGATCGTCGGGTTCTTTCTTGCAGATCGGGCAATGGCGGATGGGGGTCATTGGTCTGCACCGACATCGAATTGGGCGCGCGCGAAATTCGGGCGCGGCTCGAAGCGAAGGCCCGCTGCGGCGTGACGGCGGAGCGTCTGCTTCATGCCGTCGCCTTGGGCTTCGATCCAACGGACGACTTCGGGCGCGCCGTAAGCGACGAGTTTCGTGCCCGGGCGCGCCTTCGCTTCGCGCGCGACGCGGCGGAGCAGTTCGGCGGCGACGGTGACGACGGTCCTGATGCGGCCGTGGCCGTGGCACGGGTCACAGACCTCCGAGAACAACTTCGAGAGGGGCTCGCGGACGCGCTTTCTCGTCATCTCGACGAGGCCAAATTCGGACATCGGAAGGATCTGCGTCGGCGTGCGGTCTTTGGAGACGCTTTCGGCGAGCACGGTCAGAACCTGGCCGATGTTTTCGGGCTCGGCCAGATGGATGAAGTCGATGACGATCAGACCGCCAATGCCGCGCAGGCGCAGCTGGCGGCCGATTTCAGCAGCGGCTTCCAGGTTCGTCTTCAGCGAGGTTTGTTCGAGGCCGGTTGCTTCGGTGTAGCTACCCGAGTTCACGTCGATCGAGGTCAGCGCCTCCGTCGTCTCGAGCGTGATCCAGCCGCCTGAGGGCAGCCGGACGCGGGGCTGCAGGAGTGCTTCGATTTCGGCTTCGATGTTGTGTTGGTCGAAGAGTTCGCCTGGGCCGTTGAAGTGTTGGATCTTGTCGACGACGTGCGGCATGGCCCGTGTCGCGTAGGCGCGGGCTTGAGCGGCGGCTTCGGCGTCGTCGATCAAAATGCGCGTCGTGTCGTCGTCGACACCGTCGCGCATCGTGCGCTCCACGGGATCGAGGTCGTGATAGACGGTCGTGGGGACCTTGGCCATGTTGCGGCGCGCTTGGATCGTGCGCCACTCGTCGCCGAGGCGCGCGATGTCGGAGGCGATGTCGTCGCGGCTTGCCGAGAGTGCCGCCGTGCGAACGATGTAACCGGCACCGGCCGCCGCGCGCGGATCTTTCGCGCCGATGTCGGTGAGCAGATCAGTCAGGCGTTTGCGCTCGCCCTCATCTTCGATACGCCGCGAGAGAGCGACGCCCGATTGGTTCGGCACGAGTACGACGAGGCGGCCGGGCAGCGTGACGTTCGCGGAGAGGCGCGCGCCCTTATCGCTGATCGGGTCCTTGATAATCTGCACAAGGACGGCTTCGCCTTCGTGCACGCATTTCGTGATGCAGGGCTGGTCCATAAAGCTCGGCAGATCGGCGAGGCAGCGCGCTTCGCGCGCGGCGAGGAAGCCGGCCTTATCGAGACCGAGATCGACGAATGCCGCTTGCATGCCGGGCAGCACGCGCTGCACGCGGCCCAGCATGATGTTGCCAAGCAGGCGATGGCCGTGGCGGCCTTCGCGGCCGGCCTCTGCCGTGCGTTCGATGAAGAGCTCGCTGAGCCGAGCCTCATTGACGAAAGCGACCCGCGTTTCGGCGGGGCCGATGTTGATCAGAACTTCGGAAGCCAAGGCGATTACCAATTGGGTCAGTTGCGATTGGCTCTACTTTAGCAGGTTCAAGCGGCCTGGCATGCCTTAAGCATGAGCAACGTCTCGGTCAGCGGAAGACCTACAACGTTGGTGTACGAGCCGTTGATAGCGCGCACGAACGCGGCCGCGCGGCCTTGAATCGCGTAGCCACCCGCTTTGCCCAAACCCTCGGCAGATTGCACATAGGTGGCAATTTCTTGCGCGTCGAGGCGGCGGAAAGCGACCTTTGTTTCAACGATGCGTGTCTTTAGCTTGCCCGCTTCATCGACGAGCGCGACCGCAGTGATGACCGTGTGGCGCCGGCCCGAGAGAATCGACAGGCACTTGGTGACGGTCGCGTCATCTTCTGCTTTGGGGAGAATTCTCCGTCCACAAGCGACGACCGTGTCGGCCGCGAGGATCAATGCGCCCGGCGCGCGCGCGCGAACGGCATGCGCTTTCGCCGTCGCGATGCGCAACGCATGGGGCCGCGGGAGTTCTTGCGCTGTGGCAGTTTCGTCGATGTCGGC
>CAYXQB010000248.1:0-5114 GCA_964466435.1 uncultured Flavobacteriaceae bacterium
ATTTTCAACCACATTCCGATCGATCCGTTCTTGAACCGTACGCCGCTGCTGGTGACCAAGACCAGCGTCAAGCGCACGGCCAGCGTGGGCGATCTCGTGCCCTACACGATCACCGTGCGCAACACGGAAGCCGTGCAGCGCGCCGGCGTGTCGGTGGTCGACATTCTTCCACCCGGCTTCAAGTACGTGCCGGGCAGTGCCACGGTGAATGGCGTTCCGGGCGAACCTGCGGCGTCTGGGCAGACGTTGACGTGGGTGAACCAGGTCATTCCGGCGAACGGTTCCATTATCTACAAGCTCACACTCGTCGTAGGTGCGGGCGTTACCGGCGGCGATCGGATCAACACCGGGCTTGCGCGCAACGGCGCCGACAACAGCGAGATTTCGAACCGCGGGATCGCGGTGGTCGCCATCGTCGCCAGCACGGTGTTCGATTGCTCTGAGATCATCGGCAAGGTCTTCGACGATCGCAACGGCAACGGCTATCAAGACGTAGGCGAGGCCGGCATTCCGGCGGCGCGTCTTGCGACCGTGAACGGGCTTCTTGCGACGGCGGACGAACACGGCCGCTTCCACATCACGTGCGTCGCCGTTCCGGATGCGCGGATCGGGTCGAACTTCGTGCTGAAGCTCGATCCGCGGTCGTTGCCTGCGGGTTACGCGCCGACGATCGACAATCCGCAGTCGATCCGGTTGACGCGCGGCAAGATGAGCGAGCTCAACTTCGGTGCGAAGAAGGCCGAAGTGCGCGACGTCAATCTCGATGCGCGCGCGTTCGTCGCGAACGGCACCGCGCTCAAGCCCGAACTCGCAGCGAAACTGAGGCTGCTTGCCGCGGGCATGCCGCAGCCGCTGGTCGTGCGGATCAACTACCGCCTCGCCGATGACGACGACGAGGGGCTTGCCGATGTCCGCTTGGCGCAACTCAAGAGCGATATCGAGGCTTGCTTCGGTTCCGATTGGGACGATGTGCGGCCAGTTGTGGAGACGAATATGAACCGCGCCCCCGGCGCTCTGGGCGGGGAGTGAGCGCGATGATGATGGGTCTTCTTGGCCGTCCGCCGGCTCACTCCCGCCGCAGTTTGCTGCGCACAATGGTGTTTGCGAGCGTTGCGGCTTTGGGCGCAACGGTGCCGGCTTTGGCTGATGATGAATCGGTCCTCGCCACGTCGCCCGATGGATCGTTCGAGATTCGAGCGGGAGGCGCGGACGCCGCTGCTCCTGCGGCAACGAGCGATGAACGCAAGATCGAGATGCGCACCGACGGTCTGACCGTCGAGCCCGTGCTTTCGGTCGAGTTGGCGGGCGCTCACAGAGCCACCGAACGCGGCAAGGTTGCGCGCTTCTCGGCGTATACGAACTATCCTTCGTATGTCGATCGTGCCGAGGTCCGCATCTTCAAGTGGGGTGCGGGTCCGGACGCGACGCCGGTGGCAACGGTCCCCGTCGATCCGGACGGTGCTGCGGCGTGGACGGCCTACGACGACGCGCCTGGCGAACTTTTCTATGTCTATCGCGTCTACGACCGCGACGGGCGGTTCGACGAGACGGCGCCGAAGGAGCTTACGCTAATCGACAGGGCGGTGGAGGCTGATGGCGCGCCGCTCGCGCGGCCGAAGTTCGGTGCAACCGACGAAGCGCATGTTCGCAACATTCCGCTCAAAGGTGCAGCGACCGTCACGGTGACGGGACACGCGGACCAAAAGAGCGAAACTGTTCGCGTTGAGGGTCAGCCGGCAAAGGTCAGCGAGGACGGGCATTTCGTCGCGCAGCAGCTTGTCGACAAGGGCGCGAGCAAAGTGCGCGTGACCGTCGAGCGCGATGGCAAGACGAAGTTCGCGGCCAAGCGCGACGTCAAAGTGCCGAAGTCCGATTGGTTCTATGTTGTGCAGGGCGACCTCACGTTCATCACGTCGAACGGCAAAGGTCCTGCGGTCGTCGTTAGCGGCGATCCGCTTGCCGACGGCGATCATGTGACGGCGCGCGGCGCGTTCTACACGAAGGGCACGTTCGGCGACGATTGGAAGCTCAGGGCGTCGCTCGATACGGGAGAGACGTTGATCGAGGATCTGTTCTCCAATCTCGATCGCAAGGACGCGCGGCAGCTTCTGCGGCGTCTCGACTCGAACGAGTATTACGCAACGTATGGCGACGACAGCGCGGTCGTCGAGGATGCGCCGACGCAGGGCAGCTTCTATCTGAAGGTCGCCAACAGCGAGAGCAGCTTGCTGTTCGGCAACTTCATCGCGAACATTCATCAAGCGGAGTTGGCGCAGCTCGATCGCGGGCTGTTCGGCGGTATCGTCGAGCACAAGAGCAGCGAGACCACGAGCTTCGGCGAGCGCAAGTTGCAGCTGACGGCGTTTGCTTCCGATCCCGGCACGGTCCCTGGGCGCGACGAATTCCGCGGGACCGGTGGCTCGCTCTACTTCTTGCAGCGACAGGATATTTCGGTCGGGTCGGAGCGCGTGCGCATCGAAGTGCGCGACCGCGACACCGGCCTTGTTCTGCAAACCCGCGATCTCAGACCGCAAGAAGACTACGACATCGACTATATCCAAGGCCGTGTCACGCTGCTGAGGCCGCTCGCCTCAACCGCTGCAGACAGCGGCACAGTGCGCGAGTCGAGCTCGGCCGGGAACGTTCCCGTGCTGGTGGTTCGGTACGAATACACACCGGCTGTCGGCGATCTCGATGGTTACACGATCGGGGGGCGCGGTCAGGCTTGGCTCGGTGAGAACGTGCGGGTTGGCGCGACGGCGCAACGCGAGACGACCGAGGCCGCGGATCAAACGCTGCTTGGCGCCGATGCGATGGTGCGCTTGTATGCCGGCACATACATCAAGGCGGAAGTTGCGCAAACCGACGGTCCGGCGTTCGGGCAATCGAATTCGGTCGATGGCGGTCTCACGTTCACGGACATCGCATCGCCTGTGGGCGGTCGCGCTGGCGCCTACCGCGTCGAGGCTGCTGCCGACTTTGCGGAGATCGCGGGCAAGAAAGGCGATCACGGTCGCGCTGCGATGTTCTTCGAGACGTTTGACGCCGGCTTTGCGTCGAGCGGGCATCTGACGCAAAGCGATACGCGGCGGTGGGGCGCGTCGGCATCGATGTTCGCGTTCGCCGATACGCAGATTGCGGCGAAGTACGAGGAGCTTCATTCCGATGCCGCCGGCGCGCATCGCGTGGCGAACGCCGACGTGAAGCAGCCGCTCGGGGGCGGCTTCGAGGCAAAGCTCGGCGTGCGTCACGATGCGCAAGTGCCGGGTTTGCTCTACAACAGCACCGAGCGCGGCAAGCGCACGGACAGCGGGATCGAACTTCTCTACAAGCCCAACGGCGAGATTTGGTCTCTCTATGGCTTCGGGCAGGTGACGCTTGCCCACGACGCGACGCGGCGGAGCAACAACCGCGCGGGCGTCGGCGGCAAGATCGAGTTGACCGATCGGTTGTCCCTTGCGGCCGAAGTGTCGGAAGGTGACGGGGGGCTCGGCGCGGACGTTCAACTCAATCGTCGCTACGGCGACGGGTCGGAGGCTTATGTCGGCTATTCGCTGCTGGCTGAGCGTACGTTCACGGGCCTTGAGCCGCAAAACATCTTCACACGGTCGAACCGTGGGTCGCTGACGGTCGGGGCGCGGCACCGCTTCACGTCGGCGTTCAGCGCCTATGGCGAAAACGGCATGGGCTTTGGCGCGTCGCCGAGCACGATGTGGCGTTTCGGCGCGAAGTACGATCCGACGGCGCGGTTGTCGTTCACGGGTTCGTTCGAAAACGGGCAAATCGACGACGCGACGACGGGGCTGTTCAAGCGTACGGCGGTGACCGTCGGTGCCGGATACACGACCAAGCAGTTGCAACTCGGCACGTCGGTGGAGGCGCGGTTCGAAGACGGGGTTGGGCGCGAGCAGGAGATCTTCTTGGTGCGCAACACGGCGGCGGTTCAGCTCAATCCGGATTGGCGGGCGCTTGCGCGCTTCAACTTCGCGATCGCCAACGACGATCTGGCGAGCGTGCGCGCAGCCGACTACATAGAAGGTGTTGCTGGGTTCGCGTATCGGCCGGTGCTGAACGACCGCTTCAACATGCTTGCGCGCTATAGCTACTTCCGCGATCTCGGGCCGATCGGGCAGGTGACGGCGGGCGGCGAAACGGGAAGCCCGAAGCAGGTCAGCCAGATCGCCTCGATCGACGCGAACTACGACCTCACGCAAGCGTTCACGATCGGCGCGAAGTATGGCTACCGCCAGGGGCGTGTGTCGATAACGCGCGAAAGCGATACGTTCGTCTCGAGCAACACTCATCTGGGCGTGCTGCGCGCCGACTGGCGTCCCGTGCGCGCATGGGATGTCGTGGCCGAAGGGCGGTACCTTACCAACGATATCGCCGGCGACAGCCGTGCGGGCGCACTGGTCGCCGTCTACCGGCACATCAACGACAATGTGAAGGTCGGCGTCGGCTACAGTTTCACGGACTTCTCAGACGATTTGACGGACCAAAGCTACTCAAGCCGCGGCGTTTTCGTGAACCTGGTCAGCAAGTTCTGAGGCCGGTGTAAGAGATTTCGGGCAGCTGAAACTATTCACCCACGAGAGTCGCTTCGCGGTGAGGTTTGAGGGCAGAAACCGGGGTGTGAGCGGGGGCTCAAACCATCATCATCTTGCGTCCACGAACAAGGGCGCATCAGATGTTGCACATGAGCGGAACCAAGACCTATGCCACCGACGCGGCGCGGTATCGCGCGTTTGAGACGCGCGATGCGGCGGCGGAGGGGCACTTCATCATCGCGGTGAAGACGACCGGGATCTACTGCAGGCCCGGGTGTCCGGCGCGGCCGCCGAAGCGGGAGAACGTCGAGTTCTTCGAGACGATCGGTGAGGCGCGGAAGGCCGGTTATCGCGCATGTCTGCGGTGCAAGCCGGATGAGCCGGCACAGGGCGTGCGGATCGCCAAGGTCGTGACGGAGGCTTGCCGCAAGCTCGAGCGTGACGAGCATGTGCCGAGCGTGGCGTCGCTCGCCAAGGCGGCGGGGTTCAGCGAGGGGCGGTTTCACAAGCTCTTCAAGCAGGCGACGGGCCTCTCGCCGAAGCAGTACGCGCTCGCCAAACGGGTCG
>CAYXQB010000249.1:0-5068 GCA_964466435.1 uncultured Flavobacteriaceae bacterium
CTGCTATCACGAGCGGCTGTCGATCGCCGGCAACTGCCGCATGTGCCTTGTCGAGATGGAGAAGTCGCCAAAGCCCATCGCGTCCTGCGCGATGCCGGTGGCCGAGGGCATGGTCATCCACACCGACACGCCCAAGGTGAAGAAGGCGCGCGAAGGGGTGATGGAGTTCCTGCTCATCAACCACCCGCTCGACTGCCCGATCTGCGACCAAGGCGGCGAGTGCGACCTACAGGACCAGGCGATGGCCTATGGCCACGCGAAGTTCAACCGTTACGAAGAGAACAAGCGCGCGGTCACCGACAAGAACATGGGGCCGCTCGTCAACACGATCATGACGCGCTGCATCCATTGCACGCGTTGCGTTCGCTTTGCAGCGGAAGTGGCCGGCGTCGACGAGATCGGCGCGACCGGCCGCGGCGAGGACATGGAGATTACGACATACCTCGAGCACGCTGTGTCGTCGGAGATGTCAGGCAATGTCATCGACCTCTGCCCGGTCGGCGCGCTGACCTCGAAACCCTACAAGTTTAACGCACGCCCCTGGGAACTCACGAAGACCGAGTCCGTTGACGTGATGGACGCCGTCGGTAGCGCGATCCGCGTGGACTCGCGCGGCGCGGAAGTGATGCGCTTCCTCCCGCGCGTCAACGAAGAGGTCAACGAGGAGTGGATCTCCGACAAGACGCGCTTCGTATGGGACGGCCTGCGTCGCCAGCGCCTCGACAAGCCTTACGTCCGCAAGAACGGTAAGCTGCAACCGGCCTCTTGGGCGGAAGCCTTCGCGGCCATCGCTGATCGCGTACGCGCAACACGGCCCGAGCGTATGGCCGCCCTCGTCGGCGACCTCGTCAGCGCCGAACCGATCAAAGCGCTCAAAGACCTGATGCTCGGGCTCGGTGTGGCAAACCTGGACTGCCGCCAAGATGGTGCAAAGCTCGGCCATGGCCCCCGCCAGGGCTACCTGTTCAACACGACGATTGCCGGCATCGAGCACGCCGACGCGCTGCTGCTTATCGGCACGAACCCGCGTTGGGAAGCGCCGCTCGTCAACGCGCGCATCCGCAAAGCCTGGCTGCGCAACGACCTGAAGATCATGCGCATCGGCCCACGCTTCGATCTGACCTATCAAGTGCAGGATCTCGACAACAACCCGGCCGACCTCGCCGACATCGCGACGGGCAAGCACCGCGCTTTCGACGTCCTGAAGAACGCGAAGCACCCGGTGCTGATCTTAGGCGCGGGCGCGCTCGCGCGTCCCGACGGCGCCGCGGTCCTCGATGCCGCTGCGCAGATCGCGCGCAACACGGGCATGATCGGACCGAGCGGTGAGGGCGGCTGGAACGGCTTCAACGTGCTGCACACGGCGGCCGCGCGTGTCGGCGCGCTCGACCTCGGCTTCCTGCCGCAGAAGGGCGGCAAGGACACGATTGCGATCCTCGACGCCGCCGCACGCGGCGACATCGACTTCGTCTATCTGCTTGGGGCTGACGAAATCGACACGAAGAAATTGGGTCAAGCGTTCGTCGTCTACCAAGGCTCGCACGGCGACGCTGGCGCCCACCGCGCCGACGTGATCTTGCCGGGCAGCGCCTACACCGAACAGAATGGCACCTACGTGAACACCGAGGGCCGCGTGCAACAAGCCCGCCGCGCCACATTCCCACCGGGCGACGCGCGTGAAGATTGGACGATCCTGCGCGCGCTCTCCGACGTGCTCGGCAAGAAGCTGCCCTACGACGACATGGGCACTCTCCGCCTCGCAATGCTGAAGGACGCGCCGTACTTTGTCGAAACCGACCGCGCGCCCGCCCACCCGGGGGCCGATGCCGGTACTTGGACGTCGATCGGCGCGGCGGGAACGATCGCCAAGGCGCCGTTCGAGTACCCCGTGAAAGACTTCTACCTTACGAATCCGATCGCCCGCGCCAGCCATGTGATGGCCGAGTGCTCGTCGCTCTTCGTCAAACCGCGCCTCAGCGCGGCAGCGGAGTAGGGCGCATGACCGAGTGGTTCAAAGGCATCAACGACGCGCTTCTCGATTTCTATTGGCCGAACGCCTTCTGGCTCGACCTGGTGGGCATGACGGCGATGATGTTGCTGTTCATCGTTTTGCTGCTTCTGATGATCGCGTTCATGCTGCTGTTCGACCGCAAGGTGTGGGCCGCCGTCATGTTGCGCCGTGGCCCGAACGTGGTGGGGCCTTACGGTTTACTTCAGTCGTTCGCGGACCTGCTCAAGTTCGTTTTCAAAGAAGTCGTCATTCCCTCCGGTGCGAACAAGGGCGTGTTCCTGCTCGCGCCGTTGGTTTCGACCACGCTCGCGCTCGGCGCGTGGGCGGTTGTTCCGGTCGCCGATCGCTGGGTCTTTGCCGACATCAACGTGGGCGTTCTGTACATCTTTGCGATCTCCTCGCTCGGCGTGTACGGCATCATCATGGGCGGCTGGGCTTCGAACTCGAAATATCCGTTCCTGGGCAGCCTGCGTTCCGCTGCGCAGATGGTCTCTTACGAAGTCTCGATCGGTTTCGTCGTCATCACGGTGCTGCTGACCGCGGGCACCTTGAACCTGTCCAAAATCGTGGATGCCCAAGCCGGCGGCATGCACCACTGGTATCTGTTCAGCCATCTGTTGCCGATGGCGGTGATCTTCTTCATCTCGGCCTTGGCCGAAACAAACCGCCCGCCGTTCGACCTGCCCGAAGCCGAGTCCGAACTCGTTGCGGGCTTCATGGTCGAGTACTCCTCGACGCCGTACCTGCTCTTCATGCTCTCGGAGTACGTCGCCATCGTTCTCATGTGCGCCATGATGACGATCATGTTCCTCGGCGGCTGGCATGCGCCGATCGAAGTTGCGCCGTTCACATGGGTTCCAGGCATCTTGTGGTTCATCATCAAGATCTGGGTGATCTTCTTCCTGTTCGCGATGGTCAAGGCGATCGTCCCGCGCTACCGCTACGATCAGCTGATGCGTATCGGTTGGAAGTTCTTCTTGCCGATCTCGCTTTTCTGGGTCGTTGCGACCGCGGGCTATCTCATCGCCTTTGACAAGTTGCCGGGGTAGGCCGATGCAGTTCCTGCGCACCATCTTGATGATCGACTTCCTTCGGGGCTTTTGGCTCGGGTTGAAGTACCTGGTGCGCCCGAAGCCGACGCTGAACTATCCGTTCGAGAAGGGCGCGCTCTCGCCCCGCTTCCGCGGCGAGCATGCGCTGCGCCGCTATCCGAACGGCGAGGAACGCTGCATCGCCTGCAAACTGTGCGAAGCGATTTGTCCGGCACAGGCGATCACGATCGAGGCCGAGCCGCGCGACGACGGCTCCCGCCGCACCACGCGCTACGACATCGACATGGTCAAATGCATCTATTGCGGCTTCTGCCAAGAGGCGTGCCCGGTGGATGCGATCGTTGAAGGGCCGAACTTCGAGTTCGCCACGGAAAGCCGGGAAGAGCTGCTTTACGACAAGGCAAAGCTCCTCGCGACCGGCGACCGGTGGGAACGTGAAATCGCTAAGAACTTGGAGCTCGACGCCCCTTACCGTTGAAGCAAAAGGAACTGTGACGTGATTCTGGCGAGTGTCGCCTTCTACGTGTTTGCAACCGTATTGATCGTGGCCGCCCTGTTGGTGGTGAGCGCGCGCAATCCCGTGCACTCAGTGCTGTTCCTCATCCTAGCCTTCTTCAATGCCGCCGCGCTGTTCGTGCTGTTGGGTGCCGAGTTTCTGGCGATGGTGCTCGTCGTCGTCTATGTCGGCGCGGTTGCCGTGCTGTTCCTCTTTGTCGTGATGATGCTCGACATCGACTTCACGGAGTTGCGTCAGGGCTTCCTGAACTACGTGCCGCTCGGCATGGCGATCGCAGTCTTATTCTTTGCGGAACTCGCGATTGTAGGCGGTGCTTGGGTGTTCTCGCCGTCGCTGGGCGCGTCCGTCGCTCACCCCACGCCGACAGACGTGACGAACACGGAAGCACTCGGTCACATCCTCTACACAAACTACATACACGTCTTCCAAGGTGCCGGCATGGTGCTGCTCGTCGCCATGATTGGCGCGATCGTTTTGACGCTGCGCCACCGCGAGGGCGTCAAGCGCCAGAGCGCCTCGGCCCAGATCGGGCGGCGCCGCGATGAGGCCGTCGAACTTCGCAAAGTCCGCCCGGGGGAGGGGCTCTAAGCCATGGCCATCGGACTGGAACATTATCTGACCGTCGCGGCGGGGCTGTTTACGATCGGCATCTTCGGCATCTTTCTGAACAGAAAGAACGTCATCATCATCTTGATGTCGATCGAGTTGATCCTGCTTTCGGTCAACATCAATCTGGTCGCATTCTCCGCCTTCTTGGGCGACATGAGCGGGCAGGTTTTCGCATTGATCGTGCTCACCGTTGCGGCAGCGGAAGCCGCCATCGGCCTTGCCATCCTCGTCGTCTACTTCCGAAACCGCGGCACGATCGCGGTCGAAGACGTCAACACTATGAAGGGTTAAAGGGCAAACGACCGTGGACCTTATCCTTCAAGCCATCCTGCTCCTGCCGCTCATCGGCGCGATCCTCGCCGGGGTGATCGGCAAGCGCTTGGGCGAGCATGCTGCGGAATACATCGCGACCGGGCTCCTCATGACGTCGGCGGCTTTGTCGATCTTTGTCTTCCTGAACTTCTTCGTCTTCGGTCACGCGCACCTCGAAAGCCCGGTCCGCCTGTTCCAATTCTTGGACTCCGGTACCTTGCAGGTCGACTGGTCGATCCGCATCGACACACTGACCGCCGTTATGCTCGTGGTCGTGAACGGCGTTTCGTCGCTCGTGCACCTCTATTCGATCGGCTATATGAGCCACGACGAGCACCGGCCGCGCTTTTTCGCGTACCTTTCGCTGTTCACATTCGCGATGTTGGCGCTGGTGACCGCCGATAGTTTCGTCCAGCTTTTCTTCGGCTGGGAAGGTGTCGGCCTTGCGTCCTACCTGCTGATCGGCTTCTGGTATAAGAAGCCGTCCGCCAATGCGGCTGCGATCAAGGCCTTCGTCGTCAATCGTGTTGGCGACTTCGGCTTTGCGCTGGGCATCATGGCGATCTA
>CAYXQB010000250.1:0-4995 GCA_964466435.1 uncultured Flavobacteriaceae bacterium
GCGCGTGCGCCGGCGTGTGCCGCCGCTTCACCCGCTTCAGGATCATGTCGTGCCCCGCCTGCAGCGAAAGATGCAGATGCGGCATCAGCCTTGCGTCGGTCGCAACGAGGTCGATCAGCCGCTCGTCGCATTCCGAAACGTCCAGGGACGACAGCCGAAGCCGCGGCAATTCGGGCACCAAAGCCAAGATCTTCTCGACCAGCAGCCCGAGCTTCGGCGCGCCCGGCAAGTCGGCGCCATACGCGGTGATATCGACGCCGGTCAGAACGACCTCGCGAATACCTTGCTCGACCAGCAAGCGAATCTGCTGCACGACCTCGCCCGCACCCACGCTCCGCGACGGGCCGCGTCCATAAGGAATAATACAAAACGTGCAGCGATGATCGCACCCGTTTTGCACCTGCACGAACGCGCGCGCGCGGCCGTCGAAGCCCGCGATCAAATGCGAAGCGGTTTCCTTCACCGACATGATGTCGTTGACGGCAACCCGCTCGCGCGGCGCATCGAACGCGTAAGCATGCGCTTCCAACTTGTCGGCGTTGCCCAGAACCTGATCGACCTCGGGCATCGCCGCAAACGTGTCGGGCTCCGTCTGCGCGGCACATCCCGTTACGATCACGCGCGCCTGCGGGTTCGCGCGGCGCGCTTTGCGAATTTCCTGCCGCGCCTGCCGCACGGCTTCCGCTGTCACCGCGCACGTGTTCACGATCACCGCGTTTTCAAGGCCCGCTGCTCGCGCGTTCTTGCGGATGACTTCCGACTCGTAGGTATTGAGGCGGCACCCGAGCGTAACGACTTCGACGCTCATGACCCGTCGTCCGCAAAATAACTGTCGGCAAGCTCGCCCGTGAAGTTGAGCTCCGTCGGTCCAGTCATCAGCACGTGGTTGTCCTCGCGCCACGCGATCTCAAGCGGCCCGCCGTCGAGTACGATCCGTACGTTCCGGTCGGCGAGTTTGCGGCGGGCCGCGGCCACCGCCGTCGCGCACGCCGCCGATCCGCACGCCAGCGTCATCCCCGCGCCGCGCTCCCAAACGCGCAATCTGATCTCGCTGCGCGACTTAATCTGCGCCAGGCTGATATTTGCCCGCTCCGGGAACAGCGGATGATGCTCGATCATCGGCCCGATCTTCTTCAGATCGTGCGCCTCTGCGTTCGCGACGAAGAAGACGCAATGCGGATTGCCCATATTCACAGCCGAGGGCCCGAACAGCACCGGCGCATCGATAGGCCCGACCTTGATGTCGAGTGTACGCGTGTCCATGCGCTCGGCGAGTGGAATGTCTTGCCAGTCGAACTTGGGCTCGCCCATATCGACCGTCACGCGCCCGTCGTCCGTCCGGCGGCAGTTGAGCAAGCCGCCATCCGTCAGCAACGCAAGTTCCGCCTTGCCCGACTCTTTCAACAACAAATCGGCGACGCAGCGCGTACCGTTTCCACAGGCTTCGGCTTTGCTCCCGTCGGGGTTCCAAATCCGCAAGACCGCATCACCCGTCCCACGGGCAGGTTCGATGACCAGCAACTGGTCGAACCCGACGCCGCGATGCCGGTCGCCGATCCGCTTCGCCGCAGTTGCGCCGATTTTCAGCTTTTGCGCGCGCGCGTCGATGACGACAAAGTCGTTGCCCAGGCCGTTCATTTTGTAAAAGGCGACGCTCATGGCGTTTATATAGGCGCTCGCGCCGGCAACTGGCGAGCCCCTTGGTCTACTACTTTTGCGTTGGGGCTGGCGGCCGAACGTCTCAGCATACGGGAAAATTTTCCCCTTCTCCCGTCACTGCCGCGTGGTGCGATGCACGGACATGCGTGTTAACACATTTGGGCGCGGGGGTTGGGGCGCGAAACTGGGTTCTTGAGCACTGAAGTCCGGAGTGCCTGATGCGATTGGTGGCCGCGTGTGCGGGAGCGTTGCTCTCGCTCGCTTCTTGTTGGGTGGCTTTGGCTGCGACGGCGAACGATCCGTTCCTTTGGCTGGAGGAGATCCGTGGCCAACGCGCGCAGAAATGGGTCCGCGCGCAAAACGAACAAACCCTTCGCTCGCTCCGGGCCGATGAGGAGTATCGCGACACTCTTGCCGACGCTTCCGCGATTGTCGGCGCCAAGGATCGCATCCCCTACGGCAACCTTGCCGCCGGTTGGGTGCACAATTTTTGGCAGGACGAGCGCAACCCGCGCGGACTCTGGCGCCGAACGTCGCTACGCGCATTTCGCGACGGCCACGCGGACTGGGAAACGCTCATCGATCTAGACGCGTTGGCCGCATCGCAGGGTCGCGATTGGACCTGGCGCGGCGCGGAGTGCCTGGCGCCTGCCTTCACGCGCTGCCTGATCCGCCTTTCCCGCAACGGGGGCGACACGATCGTCGTGCGCGAGTTCGATATCGCCTCGAAGTCGTTCGTCCGCAACGGCTTCGATATCGGCGATGGCAAGACCGACGTATCTTGGGTCGACCTCAACACGGTGATTGTCGCCACCGACTGGGGCAAGGGGTCGCTTACGGCCTCCGGCTATTCCCGCGTCGTCAAACTCTGGAACCGTGGCGAACCGCTGGACGACGCGAAGACGGTCTTCGAAGGCAAAAGCGGCGACGTCGCCGTGCGTCCGGTCGTCTACTTCGACCAGAAGGGCAGCGCCGAGATATTCGTCGTTCGCACGATCGCGGGGTCAGACAGCGAAGTGCACTATGTCGACGCCAATTCGCGCGTCACCCGCATCGCCGTGCCGCGCCACCTCGACTTCAAAGGCCTGCACGCGCGACAGGTTATCTTCCACGCGACGCGCGACTGGGATGTCGCCGGCACAAGGATCGAACAAGGCGCACTCGTCGCATTCTCGCTGGATGAATACATCGGCAACGGCGGTGCAATTCCCGCGGTAAAGTTGTTGTTCACACCCGAGCGCCGAGTCTCGGTCGTCGATGTGAAGCTCGGCCGCGACGCAGTCTATCTGTCGTTGCTCGACAGTGTGAAAGGCCGCATTCACGAATGCACTTACGATGGCCAACAGTGGTTCTGGCGTCGCATGAACCTGCCCGACAACGGCAGTGCCGAAGTCGTGAGCGCAAGCGCCGTCGATGCCGAAGTTCTGATCAAGTACGAAAGCTTCGTCATCCCCGATCGCCTGTATCTCGCAAGCAAAGGCAAAGATCCGAAGAAGATCGTTTCGCTGCCCGACCGCTTCGACGCGGGTGGCATCGAAGTCGCGCAATACGAGGCCGTTTCGGCCGATGGCACGCGCATCCCGTATTTCTTCGTACGCCGCGAAGGTGCCCGCAACAAAGGCGACACGCCCACGCTGCTCTACGCTTACGGCGGGTTCCAAGTCTCGACCACGCCATGGTACTGGTCGACGGCGGGCAAGCTTTGGCTTGAGAAGGGCGGCGCCTATGCCGTCGCGAACGTCCGCGGCGGTGGCGAGTTCGGCCCCGGTTGGCATCAAGCGGCGACACGCGAACGCCGCCAAAACAACTTCGACGACTTGACCGCAGTCGCGCGCGACATGATTGCCAGAGGCTTTACCTCGCCGCGTCGCCTGGGTCTGATCGGTTCCTCGCACGGCGGCCTCGTCGCCTCCGGTGTGTTCGTTCAGAACCCTGACCTCTTCAACGCCGTCTCGGCACAGCTCCCGCTGACCGACATGCTGCGCTACAAACGGCTCGCATCCGCTGGATCGAACTGGATCGCCGAATACGGCAACCCCGACGATCCCGAGCAGCGCGCACTGATCAGTCGGTGGTCGCCCTATCAAAACGTGCGTGCGGGCGTGAGCTATCCCCGTGCGTTCTTCCTCACCGCCACGCGCGACGAGCGCGTCCACCCTGGCCACGCTCGCAAGATGGCCGCCAAACTCGGCGCCATGGGCGGCCAACCGCCGCTTTACTTCGAAACCTCAGACACCAACGCCACCCGCGCCGAGCAACTGGCCCTAACCTTCACCTATTTCCGCCAACAGTTGATGGATTAGGGGCCATTTGCCGCCGCCGGCCTGCCAGCCTCCGCATTGACTCCCCCTGGGGGAAACCCTAGGTTCCGCGCCGATTTCCAGGATCGACTGAATGCCGATCCGCTCCGGGGACCAGCCCCGGGGTCAACGTCCGCCAGCGCGTTGCGCCCGCGGGCGCGATAGGCATTTGGTCAAACGCGTTTCTAAAGGGCGTGGATGTTTGAAGCTCTGACCAATCGCTTGTCGTCGGTGTTCGACGGCCTCAAAGGGCGCGGCGCGCTCTCCGAGTCCGACGTCGATGCCGCGCTGCGCGAAGTGCGTCTGGCGCTCATCGAAGCCGACGTCTCGCTGCCGGTCATCAAGGACTTCCTGGCCAAGGTTCGCGAAAAGGCGATCGGCTCCGACGTTCTGCGCTCGGTCACGCCGGGCCAGCAAATCGTCAAGATCGTCCACGACGTTCTTGTCGAAACGCTGGGCGAAGAGAGCTCGAGCCTCTCGCTCGACACCACCCCGCCCGCCGTCATCATGATGATCGGCTTGCAGGGTTCCGGCAAAACGACGACGACTGCCAAGATCGCGCTCCGCCTCACAAACCGCGACAAGAAGAAGGTCCTGCTCGCCTCGCTCGACACGCGCCGCCCCGCCGCGCAAGAACAGCTGAAGGTCCTCGGTGAGCAAACCGGTGTCGCGACGCTTCCCATCATGGCGGGCCAAGCCCCGGCCGACATCGCACGCCGTGCACTGCAAGCCGCGAAGCTCTCCGGTTACGACGTCTTGATCCTCGACACCGCAGGCCGCCTGCACATCGACGAAGCGTTGATGGCCGAGATCGCGCAGATCCGCGATCTGTCCGGGCCTGTCGAAACGCTGCTCGTCGCCGACAGCCTCTCCGGCCAAGACGCGATCAACGTCGCCAAGACGTTCAAGGAACGCATCGGCATCACGGGCATCGTGCTCACTCGCATCGACGGCGACGGCCGTGGCGGCGCCGCGCTCTCGATGCGCGCGATCACCGGTGCGCCGATCAAGCTGCTCGGCACCGGCGAAAAGATCG
>CAYXQB010000251.1:0-4990 GCA_964466435.1 uncultured Flavobacteriaceae bacterium
AGCGCACTTCGATGCGCTTGGCCTTCGGGCCGGCGCCGAACGGAATGCGGATCGACGCCGAGCGATTGCGCGACGAGTAGGCCAGCAGCACGGGCGCCTCGAAGCCAGGGATCAAGCGCTTGTACGAGTTCGTCAACGGGTTCGTGAGAGCGTTGATCGCCTTTGCGTGCTTGATGATGCCGCCGATATAGTAGAGGCACATTTCCGACAGGTCGGCGTAACCCGAGCCCGCGAACAGCGGTTGGCCGCCTTTCCAGATCGACTGGTGCACGTGCATGCCCGAACCGTTATCGCCCTTCACCGGCTTCGGCATAAACGTGGCGGACTTGCCGTAGGCTGCGGCCACCTGATGGATCACGTACTTGTAGATCTGCATCCGGTCGCCGGTCTTGACCAGCGTCGAGTACTTGAAGCCGAGTTCATGCTGCGCCGGCGCGACCTCATGGTGGTGCTTCTCGGGCTCAATGCCCATGTCGCCCATGATCGACAGCATTTCGGAGCGGATGTCCTGGCAGCTGTCGATCGGCGGCACCGGGAAATAGCCGCCTTTGACGGGCGGGCGATGGCCGAGATTGCCCTGCTCATAATCGCGCGCGGTGTTGTAGGGACCTTCCGACGAGTCGATTTTGTAGCTCGCCTCGTTCATGCCGACTGTGTGGCGCACGTCGTCGAAGATGAAGAACTCGGCTTCCGGGCCGAACATCGCCGTGTCGCCGATGCCGAGCGATTTCATGTAGTTCTCGGCGCTCTTCGCGATGGAGCGCGGGCAACGGCCGTATGGCTGATGCGTCGACGGTTCAAGCACGTCGCAAAATAGGATCAAGGTCTTCTGCGCGAAGAACGGATCGATCACTGCGGTCGATGGGTCGGGCAGAAGCGTCATGTCCGATTCGTTGATCGCCTTCCAGCCGGCGATCGAGGAGCCGTCGAACATCGTGCCGGTCTCGAACAGATCCTTGTCGACCAGCGAAAGGTCGAACGTCACGTGTTGCCACTTTCCCCGTGGATCCGTGAAGCGAAGATCGACGAATTTGACTTCTTCGTCCTTGATCTTCTTCAGGACGGTATCTGCGTTGGCCATCGTGTTCTCCTTAGAACCCCCATTGAGGGGCGTTGAAATGTTGGGAATTAGATCGCGTCCTGCCCGGTTTCACCGGTGCGAATGCGGATGACTTCCTCGACAGAGGAAATGAAGATTTTGCCGTCGCCGATTCGACCCGTTCGCGCCGCCTTCTGAATCGCTTCAACCGCGCGGTCGACTAGATCGTTAGGCAGAACGATTTCGATTTTTACCTTCGGCAGAAAATCGACGACGTATTCGGCGCCGCGATAGAGTTCGGTGTGGCCCTTTTGGCGTCCGAAGCCTTTGGCTTCCGTAACCGTGATGCCTTGGACGCCGACTTCCTGGAGCGCCTCTTTCACTTCGTCGAGCTTGAACGGTTTGATGATTGCTTCGATCTTTTTCATCGCGAGTTCCGTGGCACGGGCCGATGTCCGGCCCAAAAACGCGGCGGACCTTAGCGTGCGCGTTTTGCCCCGAACATCCAGGATTCTGCTGCGCCGCTAGGCAGATGTGCACAAACTCTGTGCAGGGGCTTGGCGCCTTGCGAGCAGTTCGACGCTTTGCCAAGGTGCGACCACTCCTATGAGGCCGCTGCATGAAGCCGCTGAACCCCACCTTTGCCGGGCTTGGGACTACGATATTCACAGTTATGTCTGGTCTTGCGAACCAGCACGGGGCCATCAACCTGGGCCAGGGCTTTCCTGATAGCGACGGCCCGCTTGCGTTGCGCGAGCGCGCGGCACAAGCCCTGATTGAGGGCCCCAACCAATATCCCCCTATGATGGGGGTTGAGGCGCTCCGCCAGGCGCTAGCCGCGCACGCCAAGCGGTTCTACGACCTGACCTACGATTGGCGCAGCGAAGTGGTTGTCACGTCGGGCGGCACCGAGGCGCTCACCGCGTCGATCATGGGCCTGGTGCGGCCTGGCGATGAGGTTGTGCTGATTGAACCCGCTTACGACTCGTACAAGCCGATCGTGGAAGCGATCGGCGGCGTTGCAAAGGCGATCCGGTTGTCGGCGCCAAACTGGACGCTGACCGAGCCAGCGCTGGCCGCGGCTTTCTCGTCCAAGACGAAGGCGATCCTGTTGAATTCGCCGATGAACCCCGCGGGCAAAGTGTTTTCGCGTGCCGAGCTGGAATTGCTGGCAACGTTTGTGGAGCGCTTTGACGCACTCGCGATTTGTGATGAAGTCTACGAGCACCTCACCTTCGACGGTCTGAAACATACGCCGCTGGCAACCTATCCAGGCATGTACGAACGCTGCGTTCGCGTCGGCTCCGCTGGGAAGATCTTTTCACTTACCGGGTGGAAGGTGGGTTGGGTCACCGGTCCCACCGCGCTGATCGGCGCGGTGTCCAAAGCCCACCAGTTTATCACTTTCACGACGCCAACAGCGTTGCAGATCGGGGTCGCACACGGGCTGAACAATTTCGAGGATTACTATCTGAACCTCGCGAAAGAACTTGAAGGTAACCGCGACTACCTTGCCCGGGAACTCGCGGCGATCGGATTCGAACCGTTGAAGGCCCAAGGCACGTACTTCCTCACGACCGATATCGCGAAGTTGCGTTTCAACGGCAGCGATGTCGACTTTTGCAAACATATGACGGAGCACGCGAGGGTGGCTGCGATTCCACTCTCCGTCTTTTTCACCGGCGACGCCCCGCAAACCCTCGTCCGCTTTGCGTTCTGCAAACAGCGCGCGGTTTTGGAAGACGCGGTGCGCCGCTTACGCACACACTTCAAACGCAACTAACCTGAGTCATCATGATCGACGATAGAACGCCTATCCTAGTTGGCGGCGGACAGCTGACCCAGCGAACCGCGCAGCAGAACAAGTTCGAGGACAGCCTCGATCCGATGCAGCTCTTGCATGAGTCAGCAAAGCGCGCTCTCGCCGACACCGGGGTCGGCGAAAAGCTGGCGCCGCTTATCGACAATATCTCTGTCGTTCGTTTCACCGCGGACTCTTCCGAAGCTGGCCGCCTTCCGATCGGGCAGTACTCAAACGCACCGCGGTCGCTCGGGAATCGCATCGGCGCGAAAGCCAAGCGCGAGTACTACACGGCGGCTGGCGGCAACACACCGCAATGGCTAGTGAACCGGACGGCGGAAGAGATCGCCAACGGCGAGACGACGGTTGCGCTTCTTGCGGGTTCGGAAGACCTCGCCACTCTGATTGGCGCGCTGAACAAAGGCATCGCGCTCAAGTGGGGTGAAGACGCGGGTGGCGAGCCGATGCAAATCGGCGAGAACCGCCGAGGTTCGAACGACATCGAACGTGCACACGCGCTCTACTTTCCGGTGAACACTTACCCGCTGTTTGAGAATGGCATTCGCGGGCAACGGAAGCGCACGGTACGCGAGCATCAACTCGCGCTTGGCAGACTGTTCTCGCCGTTCTCGAAAGTCGCAGCTGCCAACCCATACGCGTGGTTCCCGACGTTCCGCACGCCCGAGGAAATCGCAACACAAGCCGAGAACAACCGCTACGTGGGTTTCCCCTATACGAAATACATGAATGCGATCATCCAGGTGGACATGGCAGCCGCGGTCGTCATGACGAATGTGAAGACGGCGCGCGAACTCGGCGTTCCGGAGTCGAAGTGGGTGTATTTGCACGGCTGCGCCGACGCGACCGACATTTGGCACGTTAGCGAGCGCGTGAACTACTATTCCTCGCCTGCGATTCGAACGATGGGCCAGAAGGCTTTCTCAATGGCGGGCAAAACGGCGGCTGAGATGAGCTTCATCGACCTCTATTCTTGTTTTCCGTCCGCTGTTGAAATTGGCTGTGCCGAACTCGGAATTGCCGAGGATGACCCGCGCGGCCTCACGGTTACGGGCGGTCTGCCGTATTTTGGCGGGGCTGGAAACAACTACGTTATGCATTCGATTGTAACGATGATGGACAAGGTTCGCGGCGAGCCCGGCAGCTTCGGCCTCGTGACCGCCAACGGTTGGTACGTGACGAAACACTCGCTTGGCATTTATTCCACGACGCCAGTGAATGGCGCGTGGAGACGCGAAGACCCGAAAACCTACCAACGCGACATCGACGCGATGCCCCATCCTGAAGTCGATGCGAAACCGGAAGGGGAGGGGACGATCGAAACCTACACGGTCATGCACGACCGCAGCGGTCCAAAGATGGGAATCGTCATCGGTCGTCTTGGCAACGGTAAGCGTTTCCTCGCGCATACGCCGAGCGACCGAGCGACGCTGAGCGATTTGACGGAGCGCGAAGCGTTGGGCCGCCGTGGCACGGTGACGTCGGGCGACAAGACCAACCTCTTCGTGCCGCAATAAGATGGCGCGCCTTTATCTCATCAGACACGGCGAACCGTCCGGAACGTGGGGCCAATCCGACGACCCCGATCCCGGTTTGACCGACATTGGCCGTAAGCAAGCGCAAGGGGCGGGAGAACGTTTGGCCAAGACGCCGCCCAAAGCGATCGTCTCAAGCCCGCTGCGCCGCGCGCAAGAAACCGCGATACCGCTCGTCCGGGCGCTGAGCATCGAGCCAGCTATAGCGCAAGCTGTTGCGGAAATACCGACCCCCCCGAGTGTCGCCTTCGCGAGCCGCGGGGACTGGCTGCGCAATCTGATGATGGGGGAGTGGGGCGCGGCCGACGTGTCGTTGCAGACGTGGCGCGACGGTGTGGTGACCTACCTTACGGGTCTTTCCGAAGACACTGCCGTCTTTTCGCATTTCGTCGCGATCAACGCGGCGGTCGGCGCTGCGATCGGCGACGACCGCGTTGTCTGCTTCAGGCCTGCGCACGCTTCGATTACTGTTCTTGAAACCAAGGGGCGTGTGATCTCCCTCGTCGAACTCGGAGAAACAGCCGAAACCAGGGTTGGATAGGGAAGGTGCGATGGGCGACATTCACTGGATGACGGCGACGCAGCTGGTCGCGTCCT
>CAYXQB010000252.1:0-4966 GCA_964466435.1 uncultured Flavobacteriaceae bacterium
AACATGGGCAGTCGAGCGCATGACGAAGGGCACCGACACGCCCTTCGCGTGGTTCCAATTCATGAAGCTTCTCGAGGTGATCGACACCTTCTTGGAAGCGGGCGACGAAGCGGGCCTCCGCGACAAGCTCCCGATGGCGCAACCGCGCAAGACACCGCGCGCAAAGCCGTTGCCGGCAAACGTGGTACGCCTCGACTTCGCCATGCGTCAGCAAGCGGCCGAGTAATCAGCCCTCAAGATTGCGCCTTGCGACGTTGTACCAGTCGCGGTTCAGGTCTTGCGCGTGGCGAGGTTGGGCGTTGTAGGCGTCGATGACGCCCTGCAGGCGCTTCTTCGCGCCGGCGACGTTGCCCAGCTTTTGTTCGAACAGCGCGTACCGAACCCTCGCTTCGAAACCTGTGAAATAACCGACCAGGCTTTCGTACTCTTGTATTGCTCGCTCGGTCTTGCCTTGGCCCTCAAGCGCACGAGCGTAGATGAGGTGACCCTCCTGAGAGGCGGCGTTCGGGTTTCTGGCACGAAGGTGATCGAGCACGCGCTCGCACTCTGCGCTTTCGCCATTTTCGATGAGCACGCGCGCCAAACCCAACAACAGCTCTGGGTCGTCCGCGAAGTGGCCGGTCAAAGCGGACCGGTAGAGCGCGACGGCATCGCCGAACATGCCCTTGCGGGCGCATTCGTCGGCTAGCGCCGCCTTCGCGGCCGGCGTGCCGGTCAGTTCGACTTGCGCCTTGCGTTCGCGATATTCGCGGTCGGGGTCGAGCACGGTCGCGATGTCGCTGATGACGCCGCGCGTTCGGCGCGTGCCGGCGATCTCGGGAAGAACCTCGAAAAGAAAGTATGCCGCGGAGCCGATGCCCGGAAGGAGCAACAGGATATACATCCAGTGTTGTGCGCGTCCGGTTCGATTGGCGTGGTAGAGGCAAAACCCCTGAACCAAGAGAACCGCGAGAACGAGTATCGGCATGCAAAGCCACCAGTTTAGCGACGAAGCAAGGCTAAGGACTCGACGGAGAATAAATGGTTGCCGCCCTTGCGCCAACCGGAGCGCCTAAGCCCGCTTTTCCCACTTCCCGCCGGCGGCTTGTTGCCAATAAGTGACTTCGTGGCCGCTTGCCTTGGCTTGTTTCCAGTGTTCGCGGGCGGCGTCGAGGGCCTCCGCGTCGCGGCCGTCGAAAATCATGACGATGCGGGTCGCGGCGGCGACCTCGGGCGCGGCCCAGTCCTTCGTGCCGGCGCCATCGACAAGGAACAAGACTTCGGCGGCGTTCGGGTTGCCGTCGGCGGCGGTCAATAGGATGGGTTGTTCGGCGGGATGCGGGTCGCGGTCGAGACCGTGGGCCAGGAAGCTCTCTTCGCGGTAGCTCCACAGGTGAGCGTCGAGGGCGGCGATGCGCTCGGCAGAGCCCGCGCGGACGAGCGCCTTCCAACCGCGCTCTCGCGTCTTCTCAAGCAGGCCGGGCAGCACGTCTTCGAGTGCTGCCCGTTCGAGGTGATAGAATAGGACTTCCGCCATCAGCTTTCGTAGTGGTCGGCCACGAGGCGATTGAGCAGCCTGACGCCGAAGCCGCTCGCGCCTTTCGGGGTCGAGGTGCGGGCTTCTTCCGCCCACGCCGTGCCCGCGATATCGAGGTGAGCCCATGGCACTTTGTTCACGAAGCGCTGAATGAACTGGGCAGCGGTGATCGAACCGCCGAACGCGCCGCCGATGTTCTTCATGTCGGCTATGGGGCTGTCGATCATCTTGTCGAAGCGGTCACCCATCGGCATGCGCCAGAGTTCCTCGCCCTCTGCTTTGCCGGCGGCGAGCAGGCGCTCGGCCAACTCGTCGTTGTTCGAGAACAGACCTGCAATCTCGAGTCCCAAAGAGACGCGGATAGCACCGGTCAACGTGGCTAGGTCGACCATGAATTTCGGCTTGAAGCGGTTCTGGCAGTACCAAATGGCGTCGGCGAGGACGAGGCGGCCTTCGGCGTCGGTATTCAAGACTTCGATCGTCTGACCCGACATCGACTTCACCACGTCGCCGGGGCGTTGGGCGTTGCCGTCAGGCATATTTTCAACGAGGCCGCAGATGCCGACCGCGTTGACGCGCGCTTTGCGTCCGGCGAGGGCGTGCATCAGGCCGGTCACCGCCGCGGCGCCGCCCATGTCGTATTTCATAGCGTCCATGCCGGCCGCCGGTTTGATCGAGATGCCGCCGGTGTCGAAGGTGACGCCTTTGCCGACGAAGGCGATGGGCTGGGCGTCTTTGTTCTTGGCGCCCTTCCACTGCATGATCAGCAGTTGGGACTCGCGCTCCGAGCCTTGCCCGACGCCCACGAGCGAGCCCATGCCGAGCTTTGTCATCTCCTTCTCGCCGAGGACTTCGACTTCGAGCCCTAAGTCCTCAAGCTTGCGGGCGCGCTTGGCGAACTCTTCGGGGTGAAGGACGTTCGGCGGCTCGGTCACCAGATCGCGCGTGTAGAAGATCGCGTTGGCGACAGCTTCGGCGGCGCGCCAGGACTTCTTCGCATCGGCCGGGTCGGCAGCGCCGACATTGACCTTGGCGAGCGTCGGCTTGTCTGTCTTTTTCTGCGTCGTGCGATACTGATCGAAGCGGTAGCTGCGCAGCACAGCACCTTGCGCGACACGGGCCGCGAACTCGGCCTCGTCGACGTCGGAGGCGCGCTTTGGAGCCTGCAGGATCACAGTCGCGGTTTTTTCGCCGCTGGTAAGCAAACGTGCCACAGCGGTCGAGCCGAGGCTTTCGGCCGCGGCGCCGTCGAACTTGTCCGCCTTGCCGAGGCCCACAACCAACAGTCGGTCAAGCTCGATGCCGGCGGGCGCCAGCAGTTCCGTCACTTGACCTCTGGCGCCGGTGAAGCGCGCGGCTTTCAGCGCCCGCGCCACCGCGCCCTTCGAGCGCTTGTCGAGGTCGGCCAGGAGCCCCGCCGGTTCGTCGGCCTCGGTGACGCCGACCACAAGCGTGCCTTCATCCGGGATTTCGGTCTTAACGAAATTGATCTGCATGAGTGGATATCTCTTAACGGAAACAGGAAGTGGCGCTAGAAGTTGCGTGGGCGCGGCAGCTGGATTACCAGCTTGAGCCTCCCCGCACCTACGTTGATTCCGGACGATTTCGGCGTGCTGGTGGAACCGACAGGCGCGGGGTTGTACCGGGCCGGGCGATCATTGTGAAGCGGCGGACGTCACCGCCAAATTAGGTGCACGGAAGGCGGCCAATGCCCGGCATTCAGAAGTATATGTACCGGCAGATCGTCGGCCCGCTTTTGTTCTCAACCTTCGTGCTGACGGGCGTGATCTGGCTGTCGCAATCCCTGCGCCTGCTCGACGTCGTCATCAATCAGAGCCAGTCGGTCGGTACGTTTATGTACCTCACTTTGCTGGCGCTGCCCCAGTTGATGCCGCTGATCCTGCCGTTCGCGATGTTCTTTGCCGTGCTCTACGCCTTGAACCGGCTCTATGTGGAGAGCGAATTGGTCGTGATGTGGGCGGCCGGTTTCAGCCGGTGGGTCGTGGTGTGGCCCATCCTGGTCATCGCGGTCGCGGTGGCGGCGGTCGGATACCTTTTCAACCTCGTCGTGATGCCCGCCGGCATGCGGGAGATGAAGAGCCGGGTGTTTGAAATCCGTGCCGACCTGGTCAACACGTTCGTGCGCGAAGGCTCGTTCACGAACCCGATCAAGGGCCTTACCGTTTACGTGAGCGAGAACAACGCCGGCGGCGACATACGCGGCCTTCTCGTGCACGACGCGCGAAACCCGAAGGGTATCGCGACGTACATGGCGCAGCGCGGCCTATTGGCGAACACCCCGACCGGTGCGCGGCTGATCATGCAGCAAGGCAACGTGCAGTGGCTCGAAGGCGGCGGCGGCCGGCTCAAGATCCTGAACTTCGAGAGGTATACGTTCGACCTCAGTCAGTTCGACAAGGCGCAAGGCACCCGCATTCCCGAGGTGAGCGAGCGGTGGCTCGGGGAACTGTTCAATCCGAAGGAAGTCCTTCCGGAGAAGCAGCGGCAGAAACTCTTGGCCGAGGCTCACAATCGGCTAAGCGGACCGCTCTACGCGATCGTATTCGCGTTGATCGCGACCTATGCCCTGATCGGCGGCAACTTCAACCGCAAGGGTTATGCGGGCCGGATGGGACTTGCGTTCCTCGCAATGTTCGCGGCGCGCGTTCCCGGATTCCTGTTCCAGCAATGGACAGCCTCAAAGCCCGACATGGCATTCACGCTGTATCTGTGGCCAGGCCTTTGGATCGCCGTCGTTTTGTTCATGCTCGCCTATCCGCGCTTCGAACTCCTGCGGCGGGGCAAAATGGCGGCCGACCCGGCGGCGGAGGGCGCACGATGAACCTCGGTTGGACACTTTCGCGCTATCTCGCGACTCAATTCGTGCTCAGCGTCGCTGTCGTGTTCGGGATCTGCGTGACGATCGCCTTCGTGATCGACGTGGTCGAGCTTTTGAATCGCACCGCGGGCCGCGAGGCCGTGCCGATGACGACGATCATCGGCATGGCGCTGCTGAAGCTTCCCAATCTCACCGAAAAGATGATGCCGTTCGCGGTGTTGTTCGGCGCGATCTGGAGCTTTGGGCGGCTCACGCGCAGCCAAGAGTTGGTGGTCGCTCGTGCGTCCGGGGTTTCGGCATGGCTGTTCCTCGCACCCGCCCTGATCACGGCGCTGCTCATCGGCGCCTTCATGACGACGATCTACAACCCCTTCGCCTCCACGTTGATCTCCCGGTACGAAGAATTGGAGGCCCGCTACATCCGCGGCCGCTCGTCTCTGCTGGCCGTCTCGGCGAACGGGTTGTGGCTCCGGCAGGGCGACGAGAAGGGGCAGACTGTCATCCACGCGCTGCGCGTGTCGGACAGCGGCCTGCGACTGCAGGACGTGATCATGTTCATCTACGAGGGAAAGGAGCAGTTTCGCGGCCGAATCGATGCCGGAACGGCCGCT
>CAYXQB010000253.1:0-4928 GCA_964466435.1 uncultured Flavobacteriaceae bacterium
GAGAGCTTCGAACAGCGTGACCGCAGGATTGAAATGCGCGCCCGAGATCGGCCCGAACACCGTGATCAACGCAATCAACGCGCCGCCGGTCGCCAGCGAGTTGGCAAGCAACGCGACGGCCTGGTTTTCGCCTGAAAGCCGCTCGGCCATGATGCCTGAGCCAACAACCGCTATCAGTAGAAACGCCGTCCCCAGCACTTCCGCGAATGCGCGCCGCACCTCAGTGCGGCCCAAGTGCGTTCACGTACCGCGAGAGTTCGGCATCCGTGAGATCCTCGACCGGAAGCGCGACAAGCTCATCGATCGCCCGGCGAATGTCGCCGAAGATGCGCTGGAACGCCGCGCGCCGCTCCGCTTCGCTTCCTTCCGCCGCCGCCGGATCGGGAAAGCTCCAATGCGAACGCGCCGGCGCGCCCGGCCAGATCGGGCAAGACTCGCCGGCTGCATTGTCGCAAACTGTAATGACGAGATGCATGTGCGGCGCGCCGGGCGCCGCAAACTCGTCCCAGCTCTTCGAGCGCGCACCGGCGCTGGGAATATCCGCGCCACGCAAAGTGTCCAGCGATAGCGGATGCACCTCGCCCTTTGGCGTGCTGCCCGCGCTATAGGCGCAAAATCGCCCGCGCCCCGCTTGGTTTAGATACATCTCAGCCAGAATCGAACGGGCGGAGTTGCCGGTACAAAGGAAAAGAACGTTGAGCACGAAGAATCCTGCCTAGGCCGCGCGAGCCATACCGGCAATTCGTGACACTTTTGTTGCGCGCGATGCGAGGCAGGTGCCTTTTGCTGGCGCTACTGCACGCGCGTCGCCTTGA
The DNA here is from genome assembly GCA_964466435.1 of uncultured Flavobacteriaceae bacterium. GTDB lineage: Bacteria > Pseudomonadota > Alphaproteobacteria > Micropepsales > Micropepsaceae > SZUA-430. The sequence goes on from CAYXQB010000253.1 coordinate 816, forward strand.
TCCCGCGCTTTTCCAGCATTGCAAGCACGCTGTCCGGCCCGACCAGATGGGCGGCCCCAACGGCGACGAAGTAGTTGCTGCCTTTGCCCCGCATCCAGCCCTCCAGGCGCTCCACCCAATTCGCGTTGCGGTTCACCAGCAGTGCGCGGTAGGCGACCGGCGCCATCCGGCGCATATCCTCGCTGCTGAGCTTGTCGAGCGCGGCGATATCGCCGGTGCGCCATGCGCTCAACAGCGGGTCCATTTTCGATTTGAAGTCGCTGAGTGAGGCAATCTGAACGTCGAAACTGTCCAGCATCTCGGGCGCGTCCATCGTGGCAAGCGCCTTGATCTGTGCCTCGGGCGTTTCCATCGTGAAGAGCTTGTCATGCTCGGCCTTGGCTGCCGCGGTGACGATCCGCTCGACGCCCAGATCGCGGTGGAAGCCGTTCGCGTTCATCACCTCGACCGAGAACATGGTCATCGCGAGCCACGGGCGATAGGACTGCATCCGCTCAAGCGACACGCGATGGCGTTTAGCGATCTCGGCGAGCTTCGTATAGCGCTCGGCACCCAGCACCCCGCGCAACGTCTGCCACGACGGGTTAAGCCCATGCTCCTGCAGCATGGCGCCGATCGTGGCCTTGGCATAGGCGCTTTCGGTATCGGTCTCGATCGCCGTGATCTGCGTCTCGGCCATCGCCTTGCGGAAGGCCTCTGTCTCCCACGTCACGCCCTTCGGCAGAAGGTGCACGGTCCCGAAGAGATAGATGCGCGTGTCCGCGTCCGAGACGACCCACATCGCGGGTCCCGTTTCCTTTGGCGCAGGCTCGGCCTGGGCGGCTGCCGCAATAGCGGCAGCAAGCAACGCGAAAGCGGCGCGAAAAGGAAAGGTCATGACGGTATCCCCCAGACGGCGATACCCCACCATGGCAAACACCGCTTAGAGAACGATGCTTCGCCTCCGTCCAATTCGATTAAAATTGCAGCGAACGGCCTACTTCTTCGCGCCCTCGTGGTGCGCAATATGATGGCGGATCACCTCGGTCACGATAAAGTTCAAGAACTTCTCCGCGAACTCGGGGTCGAGCTTTGCGGTCTCGGCGAGCTTGCGAAGCCGGGTGATCTGCATCCCTTCGCGCTGCGGGTCGGCGGGCGGCATGCCGGCGGCCGCTTTCAGAGCCCCAACCTGCTGCGTGAATTTGAACCGCTCCGCCAAAAGGTGGATCAGCGCCGCATCGATATTGTCGATGGAGTCGCGAAATCGCTGCAGTTCGTTGAGCGTCGTCTGATCCGTCATGTGGCCTCGAAGCAATGCCGGCCAACGTTAAGCACAGCATGCCGACCCTGTCATCCGCAGACAGGCCGCGGCCCGTTGCGGTAACCCCGCAAACTTCCTAGATTGCCGCCTCAACACAGGACGAGGGTTCCATGCGTTACTTTGGATTTGCGGCCGCGTGCGCCGTTGGGCTGCTGTCGCTTGCCGTGCCGGTTCTTGCGGAACAAACGGCGCCGCCGCCCCCGCCGGCCGCGGAGGGCCAGCCTCCGGCTCAGCAACCGGCAAGTGGAACGCCCGAACAGGCGCCGGCCGAAGACCCGAACGAAGTCATCTGCAAGAAGCTCGAAGCCGAAACAGGAACCCGTCTTGGGAAGCGTAAGGAATGCCGGACGCGCGAGGAATGGGATCAGATCGCCGAAGAAGCACGCCAGAACTTGGAAAAGTCGCAGACCAACAAATGACGCCTCAACGTGGCCGGCCGAGTTGAAACGACAAGTGCGCTTTCACGGCCGGCCATTCGCTCGCAATGATCGAATAGACGCACGTATCGCGCAGTGACCCGTCGCCGTACCTCTGGTGGCTGCGAAGAATTCCGTCAAGTTTCGCGCCCAACCGCTCGATCGCCCGTCGGCTTTGCTGGTTGAAGAACGACGTGCGGTACTCGACCGCGATGCAGTCGAGCACCTCGAACGCGTGCCCCATCAACATCAGCTTGCACTCGGTGTTGAGCGGAGTCCGCTGCACGCGCTTGGCGTACCACGTCGAGCCGATCTCGACCCGCTTGTGAACCGGGTCGATATTCATGAACGTCGTCATGCCCGCCACGCGCCCTTCGGCATCGAGCACCGCGAACGGCAACATAGACCCTTTGGTCTGGAGGTCGAGGCGCCGCGCGATCTCGCCGGCCATGCCCTCCGGCGACGGCACGCTTGTGTACCAAAGCTTCCACAGCTCGCCGTCCTTCGTCGCCGCGACCATGCCGTCGTGGTGGGCGCGGCCGAGCGGCTCCAAACTCGCGTGTTTCCCGCGCAAGGTGATCGGATCGGGCCAGGGCATCGCGTCGTCTCCGGGCAACAAAAAAACCGCCTCCGCCATCAAGCAGGAGGCGGTCTCCAAGTTTAGCGCGTTACATGCCGAAAGTCAGGCTGACGAGCGCGCTGTGGTTTTCGCTGTCGACGTCGGAGGTTGCCGAGTTAGGGGCATAAATTGATCCGACGGTGACGTCCGGCCCCTCGAAGTAGCGATAGCCGACGCCAAGCTTGATGTTCGGCGAGACATCGAAATTGATGCCCGCGCCGAGCTGCCAAGCAAAGCCGCTGTCGGAGAAGCTGAACGGCCCTGTCACGCCGCCAAGGTAGTTCCCTTCGATCTCCGTATCCGCCCAGCCGATGCCGCCGCCGACATACGGCGAGACGCCGCCGACATCGAAGTCGTACCAGAGGTTGGCCATGACGGAGAACGTCGAGTGGTCGATATCGAGCGTACCGCTCGACACGGCCGTCGGCGTACCCGTATTGCTCTGCCAAGAGCCGTCGACTTGGTTCTCGCGGTAGGCGACTTCGACTTCCGCCCTGAGCCCGCCCATCAATTGGCTCAAGCTCATACCGACTGCGCCGCCGACGATGAAGCCGGAGTCGCCGTCGGTCGCCCAACTCAGAGTATCGGCCGAAGCTGTCGGTGTCGTCGCGACGGAGAATGAGTGATCTTTCACCCAATTCGCGCCGCCGAAAACACCAACGTAGAAGTTGCCAGCAGCCTGCGCCGGCGCCGTCAACGCCAGTGCCGCTGCTGCAGTCGTCGCAAGCAGTGTCAGTTTTGTTTTCATGCAGTTCTCCTCAAATAGACGCTTCGTGGGCCCCCCCACCTGAAGAGCCTGAATGCGCAATTAACCTTTTCGCAAAACATGCTTGCGAATCAGTTAAGGCGGAGAACGCGGATCAACCGCTAATTCATTGAGTTTCCGGCGAAAGCATGGCCGACGTCCACGGCGCCACCCCGTTAAAGCTCAAGAATGCGTCCATCAGGAGCGGGTTCGGCGTCCCCTGAAGCTGGTCGATGAGCACGTTGCGCCGGAGCTCCTCCGTGTCCGGCGGATCGATCTTCAACCAGGCAAGCAAGAGCCCCCGGTCGTTGACCGCATTCTCAAGCGGGAGCCCATAGACGAAGTGCATGTAGATCAGCGATCGGGCGAGGTCGCCCTTCACCTCGTCGCGCGGCTCGACGACCGCGGTGCGGCCGGCGCTGCGTTCGAACGTCGGACAGAATTCGGCGAACCTTCGCGGTGTTTCGTCGGCGACCGGCCCGAAGCGCAGCTTCGAGCGGCTTGAGTTCACGCGCTGATACGCCGGCCACAGGTTCTGCATATCCGCCATCGCGCGCTGCACGCGTGTGACCGAGCACGTGCGGTTCGTGCACGAAGGCTCCGTCTCCGCGATCGAATCCGCGGGGTACGCGTGCTCGATCGAGAGCGCTTGATTGAATGGCTCGCGGCGCGCCCCGTCGAACGCTACGCCGCAATAGAGCTCGGTCCCGCCCTGCGGATACAGCTTCTTCCAGAACACGCGCCGCGCGTCGTCGTAGCTCTGATACGTGCGCTGCCCGCCCTGCGGCCACGGCAACTCGGCGAGCCGCTCCCACGCCTGCTCGTCGGTCAGCGCGAACGACGACGCCATGTCGCGCGGCAAGTAGTGCCGCTCCGGCGCCGTCTGGCACCCGGCAACGGCAAGCGCAAAAACGACGGCAATCAGCGCACGAAATGTCATCACATGTCCCCCCGGACGAATCACTTCAATGGAGGCGAGTCTACGGGGCCGGCTGCGCCCAATCGCACCTTGATTTGCAAACACGCGGACAGG
>CAYXQB010000254.1:0-4921 GCA_964466435.1 uncultured Flavobacteriaceae bacterium
GGGCGGCTGGTGGTTCTGGGATCCGGTCGAGAACGCCTCGCTGATGCCCTGGCTCGCAGGCACCGCCCTCATCCACTCCGCGATCGTCGTCGAGAAACGCGACGCGCTCAAACATTGGACGATCCTGCTCGCGATCCTGACCTTTACGCTAAGCCTCATCGGCACGTTCCTCGTCCGCTCCGGTGTGATCTCGAGCGTGCACTCGTTTGCGACCGACCCGACGCGCGGCGTTTTCATCCTGGGCCTGCTCGTACTCACCACCGGCGGCGCACTCACGCTCTATGCGATCCGCGCGCCGCAAATGAAGCTCGGCAACCTGTTCACGGTTGTCAGTCGCGAAGGCGGCCTAATCCTGAACAACATCCTGTTGGTCGCGATCACCGCCGTCATCTTCCTCGGTACGTTCTACCCGCTGTTCCTGCAGGTCACGAGCGGCACTCAAATCTCCGTCGGTCCGCCGTTCTACAATTTCTTCTTCGTTCCCTTCGCGATCGCCATCATGATTGCGATGACCATCGGTCCGTTCCTGAGCTGGAAGCGCGGTGACCTCGGCCAAGCACTCTGGCGGTTGAAGATCGCAGCCGTCGCCGCTCTCGGTGCCGGCATCGCCGCCGCCGTCATCGGCACCGGCTCGCTGGCCATTCTGGCCATCGCGGCATCCGCGTGGCTGGTCGTCGGCTCGCTCGCCGTCATCGCCGGACGCATGGGCAGCGACTGGTCCGTCGCCTGGGCGCGCATCGGCGGACTGCCGCGCGCGACTTGGGGCATGATGATCGCTCACCTCGGGGTCGCCATCACCGCGCTCGGCATAGCGGCGGTCGTTTCGTGGACCGAAGAAACGGTGAAACTCCTCAAGCCGGGCGAGAGCGCGAAGGTCGGCCGCTACGACGTCCGCCTGATCGCGGTCGACGACATGCAAGGCCCGAACTACACGAGCAAACTCGGCCGCTTCGCCGTCAGCATCGGCGGTGCCGAGATCGAGGAAATCGTCGCCGAACGCCGCAACTACCCGAACCCCGGCAGCGACACGACCGAAGCGGGCCTCCGCGTGCGCCTGCTCGACGTGCTTTACGTGACGGTTGGCCAGTCGCACCCCGGCGGCGCCTGGACCGTGCGCATGTATCATCACCCGCTTGTATTTTGGATTTGGGGCGGCGCAGTGATCATGGTGATAGGTGCGGCGTTCTCGCTTAGCGACCGCAGACTGCGTGTCGGCGCCCCGCGCCGCACCGCAACCGCGCAATCAGCGGAGTAACCGATGTCGCGCTGGCTCGCCCTCGTTCCCGTCACGATCCTCGCAGCCCTCGCTCTCTATTTCGCGATAGGCCTTCGCACCGACACGCGCACGATTCAATCCGTTCTGATCGACAAGCCGCTTCCCGCCTTCGATCTCCCCGTGTTTCCAGACGACGGCAAACGCATCACGCAAGCCGACCTCACCGGCCGCGTCACGCTGCTCAACATCTTCGCCTCCTGGTGCATCACCTGCCGCGTCGAGCACCCGGTATTCATGAAGCTGGCGAAGGAAAAGCGTATCGAAATCATCGGCCTCGCCTGGAAGGACAAGCCGGACGAACTGAAAATCTGGCTTGAAGAACTCGGCAACCCCTACACAACGATCGCCGACGACCGCATCGGCCGCACCGCCATCGACCTCGGCGTCACCGGCGCCCCCGAAACGTTTGTGATCGACAAGAAAGGGCGCATCCGCTTCAAACATACCGGCGCCGTGGACGACTACGTCTGGAAGAACACGCTCGAACCGCTGGTGAAGCAGCTGGAGACGGAACAATGATCCGCCTCGCATCGCTCGCGCTCCTGCTGCTTGCGCTTGTCTGGACCGCCCACGCCGTTGAGCCCGACGAAATCCTGCCCGACCCGGCGCTCGAAGCCCGCGCCCGCGCACTGACGCAAGAGCTGCGCTGCGTCGTCTGCCAAAACCAATCCGTCGACGACTCCGACGCACCGCTCGCGCGCGACATGCGTGTACTGGTGCGCGAACGCGTCAAAGCCGGCGACACCGACGAAGAAGTGCGCGCCTTCGTCGTCGCGCGCTACGGCAAGTTCGTACTGCTCAGCCCGCCGGTTGAAGGCGACACGCTGATCCTCTGGTTCGCCCCACTCGCGATCGTAGGCCTCGGCGCTCTTGCCGCCTGGGCCTATATGCGCGGCCTCGCAAGCCAACCGGCGACGGCCCCCGCACTCAGCGCGGCGGAAGAAGACGCCGTACGCCGCAAACTGGACGAGTCGCCATGACCTGGTTCTTCATCGCGCTCCTGGTGGCGCTAGCGCTCGTCATCATTCTGCCGCCGCTCCTGCGTGAGCCCAAAAGCACGGGCCGCGCCACCGACCTCGCGGTGTACCGCGACCAACTGAAAGAACTCGAAGCCGACCTCGAACGGGGCCTGATCTCGACCGCCGAAGCCGAAGCTGCACGCAACGAAATCAAGCGCCGCGTCCTCGCCACGTCCGAACCGCAAGCGGCAGCCGCACAACCCAAATTCCCCGCGGGCACCACCGCGCGAGCCGTTGGCGCCGTCGTCGTCATGCTTTCGCTGGGAATCTACAATCTGCTCGGTAGCCCGGAGCTGCCGTCGCGCTTTTACGACGTCAAAGCGGAACAAGAAGCCTCCGGCAACCAGATGCTCGCCGAGATCAACGGCATGGTCGAACGCTTGGCTGCGAAACTGAAAGCGCAACCGAACGACGCCAAAGGCTGGCGCATGCTGGGCTGGTCCTACGTCCAACTCGGCCGCGTGAAGGAAGGCATCGACGCGCTCGCTCGCGCCGTCACGCTCGACCCCGACAACGCCGCGCTCCGCTCGCAGTACGGCGAAGCCCTTGTACAAGACGCCGACGGCAACGTTACGCCCGATGCCCTAGCGACGTTCGACGAAGCCCTGAAGCGTGATCCCAAAGACCCCCGCGCCCGCTTCTACAAGGGTCTGAACCTGGTGCAATCGGGCAAAGACAAAGAAGCCCTCGACCTCTGGGTCCAAATCATCCGCGACGCGCCAGCCGGCGCCGACTGGCTCCCGGGCTTGCGCGCACAAGCGCGAGAGCTGGCAACCAAGCTCAAACTCGACCCCAAGACCACAGTCCCGTAGTCGCCCGACTTGGGATCGTCGCACGATCGCGGACCCAACTGCGCGGCTATGAGGGGGTCGCAGGCCGTGCGGCGCTGCGCCGATGATCCGGTTCGGCCAAACACGCGTAGCTGTCTACAGGATGTACAAAGCTCGAACGAAAGGTGGGCGCCGTGCGGCGACTAAAGATTCTACTGATGACAGGTGTGTTTCTTTCCGGGTGCGCATCGATGCCGGAGTTTACAGCTCCGCTACCGGCCAAGAAGTTGGTGTTGGAAGAGGCGCTTAAGGGGCGAACGCTGGGAGATGGGGTGTTCGTCAACAGCATCACAGGTGGCGAGACGAAGTTTTCTGTTGTGATCGACGGCGCTTGGGACGGAAAGGTGCTGACGCTGGTTGAAGACTTCACCTACAGCGACGGCCTGCAAGAACGCAAAACCTGGCACCTGACAAAGACCGGCGACGGCGTGTTTAGCGGCATCCGCGAAGACGTCATCGATACCGCCGAGGTCCGTCAAGACGGAAATGGCGTTCGGCTCGACTATATCGTCACGCTAGCGACGGGCATCGGCGGCATCGATGTTCGATTCCAGGACCTACTCTACCTGAACGCCGACGGCTCGATCGCAAACAAGGCTGTGGTATCGAAATTCGGCCTTCGCGTCGGACGTGTCGATATAACGATGCGACCGCAGGCGCGCTGACACCGCGCGACTACACCGGCATCACGTGGAATTACGCCTAGCGCGGCGCGCGGTGCTTTCAAGAGCGGCGACTCAAAACAAACTGCGCTCGCATCCTGATCCGCCGATGTTGAGCGCGCGTAAGACCGGACAGTTGGCGGCAGGAAAAGAAACCTGCCTGCAACCTTCACCGAACCAAGGAGAATACAATGTCGTTCTTTCGCAAAGCGATGATCGCCATCGCGCTCGTGATCCCCGCCCTGGCGGCCCCGGCCATCGCCGGCGGCATGTACAAGAAGACCTCGAATACGGTTGTCGACGTCGCGGTCTCGAACCCCGACTTCTCGACGCTGGTGACCGCGCTCAAGGCGGCCGATCTCGTGGACGCGCTTAAAGGCGCAGGGCCCTTCACCGTATTCGCACCGACGAACGCGGCGTTCGCCGCCCTGCCGGCCGGCACGGTTGAGAACCTGCTGAAGCCTGAGAACAAGGCAAAGCTGCAAGCCGTTCTGATGTACCACGTCATTCCGGCGAAAATCGAATCCTCGGCACTTGCCGGCAAGAAGTTGACGTCGCCTGCGACGTTGCAGGGTGGAACGATCGCGATCGACGCAACGCGCGGCGTGATCGTCGGTGGTGCGAACGTCGTCAGCGCAGACGTGGGCGCCAGCAACGGCGTGATCCATGTCATCGACAAGGTTCTGCTGCCGGCGAACTAATGCAGGCAGCCTCTCCGGGCGGCGCCTCGGTTCCTTCGCCGGAGCCGGGGCGCCCTCCCGTTCCGAAAGAGCATAGGAAGGAATCCTCCAAGATGAGCCGCTTGTTTCCCGCAGTCGCTGTCATGGCAGTCATGATGAGCGCGACCCTTGCGCCCGCGCGCGCGGACACCGAAGAGCCCCGTTACACAGTGGTCGACAAAGTCGGCGTTCTCGAAATCCGGCAGTACGGACCGCGGCTGGCCGCTGACGTCATCGTCCAAGGCGACGAGGAAGACGCGCGCTCGAACGGGTTTCGTCCGCTTGCAGATTACATCTTCGGCAACAACCTCTCCGTGAGCGGGGAGGGCGGGAAGGCGTCCGAGAAAATCGCGATGACCGCACCCGTGTCCGTCGAGCCTGCGGCGAAGTCGGAAAAGATCGCCATGACCGCGCC
>CAYXQB010000255.1:0-4869 GCA_964466435.1 uncultured Flavobacteriaceae bacterium
GGGCGTCAGGCGTTCGTCCCAGGTGGCTTGGCCGTCGTAGTGGGTGTGTATGTCGACGAAGCCCGGGGTGACGATCTTTCCCCTGGCGTCGATCTCTTCGCGACCGCTGCCGCCGACGCGACCGACTTCGACGATGCGGCCAGCGTTAACGGCGACGTCGCCTTCGACGCCCTTTGCGCCGGTACCGTCGAAGATCGTGCCGCCGCGGACGACGAGGTCGTGCTTCATCGAGGCAATTCCTTCAATAGCTGGTCCGAAGAGGTTAACACGGCGCGACGTGTCACCCAAATGGCTTGACACAATGGGCCGCTCCCGCATTTTCGGCGCATGCAAAAGGTATTCGTGCGCAGCCTGTTGAGCTTGCCGGGAAGTTGGCTCGTCGCCGCGTCGGGGGGAAAGCCGGTTTCGATCGAGGGACGGACGCTCGATCCGCGGCTCCAGTTCTTGGCGGCCATGGCAAAGCGCCAGCCGGGGCTCGAGACGTTGGCGCCTGCCGACGCGCGCAAGGCGGCAGCGTCGGGACTTGCGATGCTTGACGGCGATCCTGCGCACGACATCGAAATTGCGGCGGTCGAGATTCCGGCCGAGGGCCGTGTGATCCGCGCCAGGACATACAAGCCACGCTTGCCGAACCGGCTGGTGCCGACGCTCGTTTACTTCCACATGGGCGGGTGCGTGATCGGCGATCTCGAGACCTGCCATGTGTTCTGTTCGCAGATTGCGTTCCGCGCGGGGTGTTTGGTCGTGTCCGTGGACTACCGCTTGGCGCCGGAACACAGGTATCCGGCGGCGGTGGATGATGCGCTCGCCGCGTTCCGCTGGGTGCGCGACAACGCGAAGGCGCTGGGCGGCAATCCGAACCGGGTCGCGATCGGCGGCGATTCGGCGGGCGGGTATCTTTCCGCGGTCGTGTCGCAGGAGATGAGGCGGGCGAACGAGAAGCCGCCAGTGCTGCAGCTTCTCATCTACCCCGCGGTCGATTGGATGTCGCAGACCAGGTCGATGACGGCTTTCGGGCAGGCGTATCCGCTAACGGCGCCGGTCATGGACTATTTCCGCAAGCTCTACTTCTCCGATCCGGAGAAAGAGATACCCGAACTCAAGGCTTCGCCTGGACGGTGTGCGGACTTGAGCGGTTTGCCACCCGCATTCGTCTACACGGCCGGGCACGATCCATTGGTGGATCAGGGGCGCGACTATGCGGAGGCGCTAAAAATCGCGGGCGTGCCCGTGATCTATCGCTGTTACGAGCAGTTGGCGCACGGGTTCACGGCGATGAGCGGGGCCATCCCTGGCGCGAAGACCGCGCTGTTCGAAATCATCGAAGACTTGCGCCGGACGGTCGGTTGATCCGCGCCGGGGAGCGATGTGATGGCCGTCACAGAGTAGGGCGAAGGCTTTGACACCACAAGCTGTGCCCGCGTTCCCTAAGCCTGCATGTTGAAGCACGTCGTCCGCACTATCCTGAAAATCCCACCTCGTTGGCTCATCGCATTCACCGGCGGCAAACCCATCACCATCGAGGGGCGGACGCTGGACCCGCGGATTCAATTTCTGGGTGCCGCCGCAAAGCTGCAGGCTGCGATTGAGTCTTTGCCGCCGGTCGAGGCGCGCAAGTTCGCGGCGGCGTCGATGAAACTCGTCGAAGGCGATCCGGCGCGAGATGTCGAGGTTGCGAACATCGAGATTCCGGCGGAGGGGCGGACGATCCGGGCGCGCACCTACCGGCCGCAGTCGGCGAACGGGCCGCTGCCGGCGATGGTCTACTATCACATGGGTGGCTGCGTGGTCGGCGATCTCGACACGTGCCACACGTTCTGCACCTACATCGCCGAGCGCGCGGGCTGTTTTGTAGTGTCGGTCGACTACCGCCTAGCGCCGGAGCACAAGTTTCCGGCGGCGGTCGACGATGCGCTCGAGTCCTATCGCTGGGTGCGCGACAATACGGCGGCGCTTGGCGTGGCGCCCGGGCGCGTGGCGGTCGGCGGCGACTCGGCGGGGGGCTATCTCACGGCGGTGATTGCGCAGGAGATGCGGCGGCTTGGGGAAGCGGGGCCCACTGTTCAGATGATGATTTATCCAGCCGTCGTTTGGCGCATGGAGACCGCTTCGATGGAAACGTTCGGTGGGTCCTATCCGCTGAACAAAGCGATGATGTACTATTTCCGCGACCACTATTTTGCCGATCACGAGACGGGGACACTCGATCTCAGGGGGTCTCCAGGCCTGAACAAAGATCTGAGTCGCTTGCCGCCCGCGTTGATCTATTCGGCGGGGCACGATCCGCTTGTCGATCAGGGACGCGCCTATGCGGAGGGATTGAAGGCGGCGGGCGTGCCCGTGATTTACCGCTGCTACGACTCACTCGGGCATTGCTTCACGGCGATGAGCGGTGCCGTGCCCGCGGCACGCGAAGCGCTGTTCGAGATTATCGAGGATGTACGAAAGGCGATTGCATGATCCGCGCGCTCGTTTGCCCTGCGCTGGCGGACGATTTTTCAACGCTGAGGATCGAACAGCAGGCACTGCCCGCGCCTGGGACCGGCGAGGTTCGTGTGAGAATGCGGGCTGCGTCACTCAACTTTCCCGATGTTTTGATGACGCAGGGCAAGTACCAGCTCAAACCGCCACTGCCGTTCGTGCCTGGGATGGAGGGGGCGGGCGAGGTGATCGCGGTTGGCGCGCGCGTGAGCGATGTTCGCGTGGGCGATGCGGTCGTCGTTGCGTCTCGCTTTGGGATGTTCGCGGAAGAGGTGAACGTGTCTGCGGCGACCATTCGGCCCAAGGCCGCGGCCATGACGTGGGCGGAAGCCGCGAGTTACCCGGCGGCGTGGCTTACGGCGTATGTCGCGTTGGTACGGCGCGGGGCGTTGCAGCGGGGCGAGACACTGCTCGTGCATGGGGCCGCAGGCGGCGTTGGCATGGCTGCGGTTGATTTGGGCCTGCTGCTTGGTGCGACGGTGATTGCGACGGCCGGCAGCGCGGAGAAGCTTGCCGTGCTGAAGGCGCGCGGGGCGCATCATGTCATCGACTACGGCCACGGCTTTCGCGACGAGGTGAAGCGCATCACGAACGACCGCGGTGCGGACGTGATCTACGACCCGGTCGGCGGCGACGTGTTCGACGAAAGCGTGCGGTGCATCGCGTTCGACGGGCGGCTGCTTGTGATCGGGTTCACGAGCGGTCGCATTCCCACGGTCAGCGCGAACATGCCGCTGATCAAGGGTTTCTCCGTTGTGGGTGTGCGCGCCGGCGAGTACGGGCGCCAGTTTCCCGAGCGGGGCCGCGAGAATGTCGCGGCGATCGAAAAGCTCGCCCATGAAGGCATGGTGCGCCCACATGTGGGGTTCAGCGTGAAGCTCGACGATGCGGTCGAGGCGTTTCGCGCGATGGCCGAACGTCGCGTGATCGGCAAGGCCGTCGTGACGTTTTAGGCGGGCTTCACGAGGTCGGGGCGTTCGCGAAGCAGACGTGCGACGGCTTGCACGCGCGTTTCGACGCCGAGTTTCGTCTTCGCGTTGTCGATGTGGAAGCGCACAGTGCGCGGGGCGACCGCGATGAGACGCGCGACGTCCTGATCCGTCTTGCCCCGTGAAACCCACGTCAGGCATTCGAGTTCGCGCGCGGTGAGCTTTGGCGTGTCCGTTGTCGATGTGCCTGCGTTCAGTTCTTGCGCGCGGTGCCAGCCTGCGTGCACGGCGAGATTCAGCTTGTCGAACGCAAGCGGGCTTAGCGAAGGCTTCGCGCCAACCAGAGTCGCCATGGCAACCGTTGCGCCGCCGCTGCCCAGCGGCACGAGGATCCCGTTCGATGCGGGCTGCGTGTTCGGACGGTGCGTGTCTTTGCCGAGGAAGCCCAGACTTTGGGACAGTGAGAACTCGAACGGCGTGCGTGTCTCGCGGGCGCGTTCGATCAACGGATGGGACGTGTAGTCGCCCACGCGGTCGAGACGGCGCAACACGCGCGCCGGTACGGTCGTGCAGAGGATCGCTTCGCTGGCACGCGATGTCGTGCTCTCCAGGTCGAAGAACGAGACGCGCGACAGGCCATAGTTTGCCGCGTATTGCTGCAACAGCGTGCAAACAGAGGTGAAGCTTGCGGCTGTCGCCAGGCGGCCGAACAGCTCGCCGAGTTCCAAAAATGCGTCCACGACTCGTGTGTCCTAGTTGGCGACCGGCCCGGCGCGATACGATCGTCGGTGGGCTGAAGCGACTGCAATGCAATCGCTAGGGGTCGTTAGGCGTGAAGTGGCACGCGCCGGGGTAGGCGACGACTGACACAAAGGCCAGCGCCAGCGACTTACCTTACGGTTTTCGTGACTCGTGCGGCAAACAGTGCCTCAAGCGGCGCCTCATCTTCGAGGCTTTGCACGAGGTCGATGCGCTTTGCGCCCTTGGTGTGCGCGATCGCGGCGACGCGGCCTTGGTTTAGGAACAGCGTGTCGGGCTCGATGCCGGCGATGGGATCGGCATAAGCGGCATCCGCGCCGATGATGGTCCAGCCACGTTTGCGCAGTTCGGCGACGAGATCGCCGACGAAGAGCGCCGCAAGGTCGTTCTCGTGCAATAGCAACACATGGCGGGGCGAGCGGCCAAGCGTTTTCACGGCGATGGCGTCGTAGAACTCGACCGCTTCGGTCAGCACTTCGACGTACAGGTCGCGTAGCGCGCCCTCGTCGATGCTCTGGCCCGCCTTCTTGGCGTTGTTGGCCAACGTGTTCAGATACCAATCGTAGTTGTCGACCGTGACGTAGCCTTGCGCGTAGTTCATGGCACGCAACCCCGCGCGCACAGCGTCACGCTTTTCGCGGGTGTCGCCTTCGGCCAAAAATGGGAAGCGAAACCACGGGCGAAAGGTCGCAAAGCCCTT
>CAYXQB010000256.1:0-4850 GCA_964466435.1 uncultured Flavobacteriaceae bacterium
GAGTTGATAGAGTAGAGATACGTCCGATGGCCTATGTGAGTCTCACGATCGACCATCGCGTGATCGACGCATTCCAAACGAATGCGTGGCTGACGCGGTTCGTCGAAACGTTGGAGACTTGGGGCCCTTGAAGGAGCCCAACGATGGCAAAGCCGCAAATCCAAGCCGTGCATCCGAGTTTGTTCGGTGCGTTGAAAGCACAGCCGCAAGATCCGCTGCTGGCGCTGATGGCCGAATTCCGCACCGACAAGCGCGAGGCCAAGATCGATCTCGGCGTCGGTATGTATCGGGACGCGACCGGCATCACGCCGGTGATGCGCGCGGTGAAGGTCGCCGAGCGCACTCTGCTCGAGACGCAGACGACGAAGGGCTACATGGGGCCGGAAGGCGACCCGATTTTCGTCGAGCTGCTGAAGCCGCTCGTGTTCGGCGCAGCCATGGCGAAGAGCGACCGCATTGTCGGGCTGCAGACGCCGGGCGGAACTGGCGCGTTGCGACTGGGCGCGGAGTTGATAGCCGCGGTATCGCCGCGGGCGAACGTGTGGCTCGGCGAGCCGACATGGCCGAACCACCGGCCACTTCTCGCCGCAGCACGGCTTGGCGTTGAAGGATTCAAACATTTCGACAAGACGTCTCAGATGTTGCTGTTCGACGAGACGATGGGCGCGCTGACGCGCGCGGCGCCGGGCGATGTGGTGCTGCTACAGGCGTGCTGTCACAATCCGACGGGCGCCGACTACACGATGGACCAGTGGCGCACGATCGCGGAGACGTTGGCTGCGCGTGGGCTTATTCCGTTCTTCGACTTTGCCTACCAGGGCTTGGGCGACGGGCTCGACGCCGACGCGGCCGGGATGCGGCTCGTGCTCGATCATGTCGACGAAGCGCTGATCGGCTATGCCAGCGACAAGAATTTCGGCGTCTATCGCGAGCGCGTGGGTGCGCTCTATGTGGTGACCAACAACCCGCGCGCGGTCTACAGCCAAGCGATGGCGCTTGCGCGGGCGAACTGGTCGATGCCTTCGGACCACGGCGCTGCCGTCGTGCGGCTGGTGCTGCAGTCGCCGGAGTTGACGCGCGATTGGATGGCGGAGCTCGACACGATGCGCGCACGCATCTTGAGCAACCGCGCGCGGCTTGCGGCGCTCAATCCGCGCCTTGCTTCGGTTGAGCGCCAGCGCGGCATGTTCAGCCAGATTCAGATTGCGCCGGAAGCTGTCGCGCGCCTCAAAGACGAGCACGGGATCTATATGGTGGGCTCCGGCCGCATCAACGTCGCCGGTTTCCGCGACGACGGCGAAATCGAACGGTTTGCCAAGGCGGTCGCGTCAGTTCAGGGTGATGCTTAGCGACGCGAAGCCGCGAAAGCGGGCGCGGCGGTTGCGTTGCGGCGTGCCGGCGAGTTCGTAGTTCGGGAAGCGTTTCAGCCACTTGTCGAGGGCGATGCGGCCTTCCATGCGGGCGAGGTTCATGCCGGCGCATTGGTGCGGCCCGCCTGCGAAGGCGAGGTGGCGGTTTGGGCTTCGTGCGATGTCGAAGCGCTCAGGATCGGCGAACTCGGCCGGATCGCGGTTGGCGGCACCGATGCCAAGCGTCACGAACGTGCCGGCCTCAAGACCGATCCCGCCGATTTCGGTGGCGCGGGTGGTGACGCGGTTGCCGAGCTGGTTCGAGCTTTCATAGCGCAGCACTTCTTCGATCGCGGGGCGGAGCAGCGTCGCGTCTGTTAGAAGCCGCGCGCGCTCATCCGGGAAACGGGCGAGTAGTTCGAGCGCGTTGCCAATCAGGTTCGTCGTCGTCTCGTGGCCGGCGTTCAAGAGGAAGACGCAATTCTCAGCGAGTTCGTGGGAGCTGAGCGGTTCGCCTTCGCTCACGATGAGGCGTGTCAGAACATCGTGCTCTGGGTCGACGGGGTGTTTGCGGCGGTCGGCGATGAGCGCGTCGAGATAGACGTGGAAGGCCTCCAACGCTTGTTCGCCGCGTGCGAAGGCTGCCGGCGACAGGACCGGTTCGAGTGCACCCAGGATCGCGAGCGACCAATCGCGCAAGGGGATGCGGTCGGCCATGGGGATCGCGAGCAGGTCGCCAATCACTTCGACCGGGATGGCGCCGGCAAAGCTCGCGACCGCATCGATAGTTCCTTTTGCGGCAGCTTCGTCCAGCAGCCGATCGACGAGGCGTTCGAGTTTGGGTTCGAGGGGCGCGAGCGCCTTGGGGATCAGCGCGCCCATGATCGCGCGGCGCACACGCGTGTGGTAGGGCGCGTCGTTGAAGACGAGGCTCGTCGTGTGGTGACGGAACAAGCGCGAGGTCGTGCCGAACTTCGGGCCGAACTCCGCCTTCTTGTCGGATGAGAACGTTGTCGTGTCTTGATAGACGGCAGCAACGTCGGCGTAGCGGCTTAAGAAGATTGCGCCGCCGGGGAGGCGCTTCACCGGTTCGTGCTCGCGGAGTGCGCTGTAGGTCGGAAACGGATCGTCGTAGAATGAGGCCGGCAGGTTCTTTAAATCGAACGTGGCGGCGAGGTCCGGGCCGCTCACGATCTAGAGCGCGTTCATCGTCAGGAGTTCGTAGCTCGCGACCGGTTCCTCGTTCGCGTTCGTGAGCAGGACGGCCCAGCGGACTTCGCCGTATTTGTCGGTGCGCGGGGTCTTTTGCTTGACCGTGAGGTTCACCTTGATGGTCTCGCCGGGCTTCACGGGCTTGATGAAGCGCAGATTGTCGAGGCCGTAGTTTGCGAGCACAGGGCCGGGGTCGGGGTCCACGAAGAGGCCGGCTGCAAACGAAAGCAACAGATAGCCGTGCGCGACGCGGCCGCCGAACAGCGGGTTTGCTGCGGCCGCTTTCTCGTCCATGTGGGCGTAGAACGTGTCGCCGGTGAAGTGCGCGAAATGCTCGATGTCTTCGAGCGTGATCGTGCGCGGTTTGGTGACGAGCGTGCGGCCGAGTTCGAGTTCGCCGAAGCGCAGGCGGAACGGGTGCACGCTCTCGCGCTGCTCCGGTGCGCCTTGGAGCCAGTTCGCGGTGACCGCGCTGATCGTGCGCGGCGAGGCTTGGATCGCGGTGCGTTGCATGTAGTGCATGACGCCGCGCAGGCCGCCCATTTCTTCGCCGCCTCCGGCGCGGCCGGGGCCGCCGTGGATGAGTGCGGGCAGCGGCGAGCCGTGCCCGGTCGATTCCTTCGCGCAGTCGCGGTCGATGACGACGAGGCGGCCGTGGAAGGAGGCTGCACCGTCGATGAACTCACGCACGATCTTGGGGTCGTGCGTGAACAGCGACATCACGAGCGAGCCTTTGCCGCGGTTGACGATGCCAATCGCCTCGGTCAGTCCGGTGTAGGGCATGAGCGTCGCGACGGGGCCGAACGGTTCGATCTCGTGGACCATTGTGGCGTGCAATGGCTTGTCGCAGCGCAGAAGTACGGGGGCGATGAACGCGCCTGTGGTCGCGTCGGCGCCGCGTACGTCGACGTGGGCAGGATCACCCACGACGATGCGGGTTTCGCCGCTCAGGGCTTTGATTTTCGCGCGTACGTCGTCGCGTTGGGCGGTGCTGATGAGCGCGCCCATGGCAACGCCGTCCTGGCGTGGGTCGCCGACGACGACCTCGGCGAGCGCTTTCTTCAGCGCGACTTCGGCGGCATCGATGACGTTTGCAGGCACGAGGGCGCGGCGGATTGCGGTGCATTTTTGGCCCGCTTTCACCGTCATCTCGCGGACGACTTCACGCACGAAGAGGTCGAACTCTGGCGTGCCCGGCGCGGCGTCAGGGCCAAGCACCGCGGCGTTCAGCGAGTCGCGTTCGGCGATGAAGCGGACGCCCTCGCGCGCGATCACCGGGTGGCGCTGCAGCTTTTCGGCGGTTTCGGCCGAACCGGTGAACGAGACGACGTCTTGGCCGGTCAGGTGGTCGAACAGATCGCCGATGGGGCCGAGCACGAGTTGGATCGCGCCTTTCGGCAGGACGTTCGCTTCGATCAGAACGCGGAACGCGGCTTCGGCGAGGTGGGCGCTGGCGGTTGCGGGTTTGACGATTGTCGGCACGCCGGCGAGCAGCGTGGGGCCGAGTTTCTCCAGCATGCCCCAGACGGGGAAGTTGAACGCGTTGATGTGTACGGCGGCGCCCTTCAGCGACGTCATCACGTGCTGGCCGATGAATGTGCCCTTCTTCGACAGGCCCTCGACCCCTCCGTCGGTCAGGATCGTGTCGGCGGGGAGTTCGCGGCGGCCTTTGGAGGCGTAGGCGAACAACGTGCCCGCGCCGCCTTCGATGTCGATCCAGCCGTCGCCCTTCGTCGCGCCCGTGTCGTAGGAGAGCGCATAGAGCTCATCCTTGCGCGCCATGATCGCGTCGCCCAGCGCCTTCAGGATTTTCGCGCGGTCGTGGAACGTGAGTTTGCGGAGCGCGGGGCCGCCGACACTATGCGCGTGCGCGAGGATCGCGCGGAAGTCCTTGACGGTTTCGCCGAGTTGCGCGACGGGCTCACCCGTGACGGCGGAGCGGACAGGCGTCATCGTCCCGCGCGGGGCGATCCAGTTATCCTGCGCGAAGGCTTGCAACGTTTTCATGAGAGGCCTCCTCAGCGGCCGGTGAATTTGGGCGGGCGCTTTTCGCCGAATGCGGCGACGCCTTCCTTGTAGTCGTGACTGTGGCCGAGTTCGCGCTGGACGTCTCGTTCGAGGTCGAGCTGCTGATCCAGCGTTTGGGACCAGCTGTTGCGGATCGCGAGTTTGGTGGCGCCAAGTCCCATGGTCGGGCCGTTTGCCAGACGCTCGACGAGGTTCCTCGCTTCTGCTTGCAGATCGGCGTCGTCGATGGCGCGCCAGATCAAGCCCCAGCTTTCCGCTTTC
>CAYXQB010000257.1:0-4842 GCA_964466435.1 uncultured Flavobacteriaceae bacterium
CGGACTTACCGGCCCAGATGACGAATTGGAAGGCCGAATAGTAGCGGTCGCAGGCCTCGAGCGCGGCGTCGATCAGGCCCTCGCACTGTTCCGGTACGGCCATGGCGCCGCGGAGCAGCAGGCCGTGGCGGAAGATCACCTGGCCGGAATCGGGCCACATCTCGAAGTGGCCCAGCCAAAGCTGCTCGTTGATGATGTTGATGAGGGCCGCCACTTCCGGGCGCTTGAGCTTCGGCACTTTGACTTCGAGCTGGGCGCACAGCTGTAGCGTTTCCACATCGTGGCGCCAGCTGAACGACAGATGGTGGTCTTCGCTCTGCCCCGGGAACGACAGGTGCATTTCATCCTCACCCGCCCGGTCGAACAGCCATTCGTTTTGAACCGCAATCTGCTCCATCAGGTCGAGGGGATTGCCTTGACACACTTCGGTTTCGATTTGCGGGGTGCTCATCTCGTGGTGCCAGCCTCATCTCGGCCCCCCAGAGTCAACCCGCCGCCGGAGAGGGCCGGCGGCGGGGTGAACAAAGCAAGGGCAATTAGCAAGGGTACGCAGGAAGGTGCTCCAGGCCTGGAAAACTGACGCTCCAACATTTAGTAGCCCGACGCGAAGCACCTCCCATGAATGGAAGGGTGCACTAAACGTTGAATCGCGCGCAAGAGTCTGCCTGTGGGCTGAATCATTCTTCATGTGGACTGTATTCGGTGAGCGAATCCACCGTTGGGGACAGCTTGCGGATAGAGCGATACGCGACGTTTCAGAAAAGTAATCGAGTGCGAGTCCTGCGAGTCCCGCGCAGCCAACTCAACTCACGCGGTGTGCCGTTACTGAGCGTATCGGACTCTTGTTGGTGAATCGCCGCCGCCTTGACACGCTCGAAGCGGAAATCGCAAGTCTCACGTAGCTGCTTAGGATACTTGCCGAATGGCGGTCATTCCGTTTCCCGAAATCGATCCCGTGCTCATCCAGGTCGGGCCGATCGCCATTCGTTGGTACGCGCTGTCGTATATCGCAGGGCTGCTTGGGGCGTGGTGGTTCATCCTCAAAGTGATTCGAACCGACCGTCTGTGGGCGGGAGCGCCGTTCAACGGCAAATCGCAAGCGACGCGCGATCACATCGGCGATTTGTTTGTGTGGGCCGCGCTCGGCGTGATCATCGGCGGCCGCCTCGGCTACGTCTTGTTCTACGGACTCATCTACGAGTGGGAGAAGTTCTCGACCGAACCCTGGAAGATTTTTTACACATGGGAGGGCGGGATGTCGTTCCACGGCGGGGCGATCGGTGTGGTGCTCGCGATCATCTTGTTCGCGCGGCGGCGCAAACTCGACATGGTGGCATTGGGCGACTTGGTCGCGATTGCAGCGCCGATCGGGTTTTTCTTCGGGCGCATCGCGAACTTCGCGAACGGGGAGCTCTGGGGTAAGCCGACGTCGGTTCCTTGGGCGATGGTCTTTCCACAGGCCGACGATCAGCCCCGGCATCCAAGCCAGCTCTACGAAGCGGGGCTCGAGGGGATCGTGCTGTTTCTCATTCTAGCCGTGATGGTCTTCCGCTTCGGGGCACTGAAGCGCCCGGGCTTGTGCATTGCCGTGATGTGGGGCGGTTATGCGGTGTTCCGCTCGATTGTAGAAGTGTTCTTCCGCGAGAACGCTCATCAATCGCTCTTGAGTGGGTCTGTCTCGATGGGAACCGTTCTGTCGCTTCTGATGGTCGCGTTCTCCGGCTTCTTCTTCTGGTACTCGCTCTACCGCAAAGGGCCGGCACTGCAGCCGCAATGAGCGACGTCGCGCAGCATCTGAAAGATCTCGTCCGTGCGGACGGGCCGATCTCGGTTGCGGAATTCATGCGCGTCGTGTTGACCGCGCGCGACGATAGCTACTATCGCCGCGCCGATCCGTTGGGCGCGCGCGGCGACTTCATCACCGCTCCGGAGATATCGCAGATTTTCGGCGAGTTGGTTGGGCTATGGTGTGTTGATGTTTGGCAGAAGCTTGGCGGGCCTGAGGCGCTTACGCTTGTCGAGCTGGGGCCCGGGCGCGGGACGCTCATGAAGGATGCGCTTCGGGCCGCGCGTGTTGCGCCCGCGTTCTTGAGCGCCGTCTCCGTTGTGATGGTCGAGGTCAGCGAAGCGCTGCGGCGGCTGCAGCAGGACGCTCTGCAAGAGGCACCGGTGGCGGTCCAGTGGCTCGACCGGTTCGAGGGCTTGGATGTGCGCGGGCCGTTGATCGTTGTCGCGAACGAATTCTTCGATGCGCTGCCGATCAGGCAGTGGGTGCGCGGTAGCGCTGGGTGGAGCGAAAGATGTGTCGGGCTTCGTGACGATGCTCTCGTGTTTGGGGCTTCGGGCGCCGTCAGCGAGCGGCTGATTGCCGAGGCGCTTCGCCGCTCGCAGGTCGGATCGATCGTGGAGACGTCGCCTGCGCGCTCAGCGATCGCGCGGATGATTGGAACGCAGATTGCGTACGCGGGCGGAGCAGCGCTTGCCATCGACTATGGTTTCGCGGGACCTGCCACAGGAGACACGCTGCAGGCGGTCAAGGCGCATGCGTATGTCGATGTGTTGGCTGAGCCCGGACATGCGGACGTGACGTCGCATGTCGATTTCACAGCGCTGGGCGATGCCTTTGCGGAGGGTGGCGCGATCGTTTCGCCGCTCACGACGCAGGGCGCTTTCTTGAACCGGCTGGGCGCGCGTGAGCGGTTGGCGGCCCTGAAGCGGTCTGCAGGCGTGCCGCAAGCGGCGGCGCTTGATGCCGCGTATGCCCGGTTGACCGGAGATGCGGCAATGGGCAGCTTGTTCAAGGTGCTGTGCGCGTTTGCGCCAGCGAACCTTGAACCTGTGGGCTTTGTCGACGCATGAAACCGCTTCAGTCGCAAGCGTTGTCTTCCGACGGGATCGCGCACGGGTTCTTCGGCCGGCAGGGCGGCGTGTCGGGCGGCATCTATGCGTCGCTGAATTGCGGTTATGGATCGGGCGACGACAGCGCGTCGGTATGCGAAAACCGCACGCGGGTTGCGACGTGGCTTGGAACACGCGAGCAGCAACTCATCACGCTCTATCAGATACATAGCGCGGACGCTCTACACGTGACGGAGCCGTGGACGCGCGCCGCGCCGCCGAAAGCGGACGCGATGGCGACGACTCAGCGCGGCGTTGCGCTCGGCGTGTTGGCGGCTGACTGCGCACCAATTCTTCTCGCCGATGCGCGCGCGGGCGTGATCGGTTGCGCGCACTCGGGTTGGAAGGGGGCGATTGGCGGGGTGATCGAGTCGATCGTTGCGATGATGGAACGTCTTGGCGCGTCGCGCGGGCGCATTCATGCCGCGGTCGGGCCGTGCATTTCGCAAGCCTCCTACGAGGTCGGTCCTGAGTTTGAGGCTCGTTTCGTAGAACACGACGCTGCGAACAAGCGTTACTTCGTTCCCTCATCCCGCGCGGGGCATTGGCAGTTCGACCTGCCCTGTTACGTGGCGGCACGTCTCAAGGGGGCGGGGCTTGGGGCGGTCGAGGCTTTCAACGTGTGCACCTATGAGCACAATGATGCCTATTTCTCGTACCGGCGGACGACCCATCGTGGCGAGACGGACTATGGGCGCAACGTTTCTGCCATCATGCTGAAGCCATGAGTCGCGCTGTTTCCTTTGCGGTGTTCCTCGCTCTACTCGGCCTTACCGCGTGTTCGTCCGTGACGGAACCGCTCGGCTTGGAGGACCCGTTTGCGGTCCCGCAGCCGTTCAAGGGCATGGAGCGCAACGACAACATGATCGCGCAAGCGATCCGCGTGCCGGCGCTCGTCGTGGCAGTGCCGGGCGGTTTCGCCGAGGAGCAAGCGCTGGCGTTGCGCGACCGCGTGATCGAACTCGCACAGGCGAGCGACATTCCGGCGCTAAGCGAGGCGAGTGTGCGCGCGTGGTCGCTGACTGGGCAGGCGGCCAAGATTCAGGCCGGCGGCACCGTTGAGACGGGGAAGGGTAAACGGGGTCAGCAAGAGACCGGCGGACATGGCGTGATCGTGTGGCGGCTTGCCGATCCCGATGGCATGGAACGCGCGAAGTTCTCTGTGGCGTTTAGAACTGTGCAGGGCATGCTTGCGGACACCGATCTTCGCCTTGCCGCGCAATCAACGGTTACGGCGCTCGACAATGCGTTGCTTCGGCCCGGCACGCAGGTGGCAGCAGCCGCGGCAACGGTCGAAAAGCCCTTGGCCTGGGTCGGGGCCGTCAAGGGGGCCCCCGGCGACGGCAATCAAGCGCTCGCACGGGCGCTGCTTGGCATCTTGCCGATGAAGGGCGTCAGCGTCGAAGCAGCGCAGGCGAAGGCGCAGTGGCGGATCGAAGGTGCAATCAAAGTCGTGCCGGGACCGACCCAGGACGTCGTCACCCTGACCTGGCGGGTGCTGGACGCTAGCGGCAAAGAGGCCGGCACCATCAGCCAAGAGAACGCAGTCCCGCGCGGGCGGCTGTCGAAACCCTGGCGCGAGATCGCAGGGTTTGCGGCGGAAGCTGCGGCGGAAGGTATCGCACAGCTTATTCAACAGTTTACAGCTCGCCCTCAGGGCTAGGACGCGTTGCCAGGGGGGTGGGGCGTTGCTACAAGCCCCGCGCCTGCCTTTCGTTCGACAAGCTCCTCGGAACACAGCGACATGAAGCTCCTTGCCGGCAACAGCAATCATCCGCTTGCGAACCAGATCAGCGAATACCTAAAGGTGCCTCTGACTAAGGCGATCGTGCGGCGGTTCGCCGACATGGAGGTCTTCGTCGAGATTCAGGAGAACGTGCGCGGGCAGGACATGTTCGTGCTGCAGTCGACTTCGTTTCCGGCGAACGACCATTTGATGGAGCT
>CAYXQB010000258.1:0-4815 GCA_964466435.1 uncultured Flavobacteriaceae bacterium
TCGAAGGCCTGCCGGTTCGCATCCGCGTGGGGCTCCACTCGGGCGAGGCGATCAAGCGCAGCGACGACTTCTACGGGCGAACGGTCGTGATCGCCGCGCGCATCGGATCGGCTGCCCTCGGCGGCGAGATCTTGGCGTCCGATCTCGTCTACGCGCTCGCGCGGGGGCTCGGCACGTTCACGTTCGGCCCGCCGCGCCCCGCAGCGTTGAAAGGGCTCGAGGGTTCGTTCGATTTGTACCCGGTGGTGGCGTGAGATCTTCGATGGAACGGAGCGTGACGAACTATCTACTGCCGTTGGTGGCGGCCGTTGCACTCGCTACAAGCGGGTGCTCCCCAAGCGAGACCGATTCCGCGACACCCGCCACGGACGGGACTGCGAAACCTGCCGTCGACGCGGCTGCACCCCGAGGTACCGCTGAGGAGACCGCGCTCGCGGCCCGCGAAGCTGCCGAGGCGCGCCAGGATGGCGCTTATCAGGACTGTCTGCGTCGTCCGCCGGCGCCCGCGTCGGCGAACATGAAACCGCCGACGAATGCGAAAGGCATGTACGCCAACAAGGGCGAGTGCCGGGGCTGCTCGATCGGATGGTGGCGCACGAACAAGCCGACGGCGCTGCACGCCACGCCCGACTCCGATGCTGCGCAAACCACAACGGTGCCAGCCGAGAGCTGGGTCTATGCAGAAGAAACAGTCTCATTCACCGTGCCCACTCGGGGGATCGTCGTGAAGCCGGGTGGCGCATTCAAACAATGCGATACGGTCTACCACCTCTTTACGCACTTCGACGAGGGCGACTCTTGGGACAAAGTTTGGCGAGAGGGTAAGTTGCTCACCTACGAGGAGAGCAAGGACGCCGTCATTCGTTGGGTCGACGCATTGCCCGTTGTCGACGGTGGGGACGGCTGGTGGGTTCGTCTCCAACAACAGAACGGCAAAACTGGGTGGGCCTGGGCCACTGCGCGCGAATACGAGTTCAGCTGCAAGTGGGAGAGAGACCCCGAAGACGTCTGCGCAAGCGCGCCGAAGAAGCCGCCTTCGAGCCCGGCGCCGCTTCGGTGACGCGACTGGCGCGTTGCGGTCGAGGAACAAATGTTATGTCCCCGTATTGTTCTGCATGTATCATATTGTGATACGCTCGTTAGCTTGATGCATTATTTGAAGATACGGGTGCGGGTGTCCCCGGCGTGGCCCCGTCACAACGCTTCGGGCGCACGGTCTCAAAGGAGTGAGGTCAGCAAAAGGCGACTCGGCGTCATCTGGGCGGGTCAGTTCGCCCGCACCGTCGTCGCCGATGCAGGCGCGCTTACTCTCGATCTTGGCGACGTAGGCGTCTTCACTAGGAAGAAGCGTAGCGACGGGCTATTGTGTGGGGCCAATCCTTGGCGAAAACGGAGACTCTGCGGGGACTATGGCAGACGACGCCCAACCTCGAAAGCTCGCGACCATTGTTGCCCTCGATGTCGCCGGTTACTCCGCGCGCACTGAGGCCAATGAAGCGAAAGCGACGGCGGAGGTCGCAGCGCTGCGCAAAGTGATCGAGGCGATCGCCACGGGTCACGGCGGGCGCGTGTTCAACACTGCTGGCGACGGGTTCATGCTCGAATTCGGATCGAGCCTGGCGGGCGTTGAAGCGGCGTTCGAGTTGGCGCAAACCTGCGAGCCCAAAGTCCGTATCGGCGTTCATGTCGGCGACGTGGTCCCGCAACCCAACGGCGATCTCTTGGGTCATGGCGTCAATGTCGCGGCGCGTTTGATGGCGCAGGCAGAGCCTGGCTCGACTCTGATATCGGCTGATGTGAAGCACATGATGCGAGGACCGCTGGTGCAGAGCCTCCGGTCGAAGGGTACGATCAAGCTCGCCAAGATGTCGGAAACGATCGAGGTCTTTGCGTTCCTGCCGGAGGCTCCGCTACGTCAAGACTTGCGCTCGCGCGTGAACGCGCTTTGGCCGAAGCTGGTTTCACGACGCGCGCCGAGCATGCTGTACGCCGGCTTAGCACTGCTGGTCATGGTAGCCGCCGCGGCGTGGATGCTGATAGCGCCGGCGCCGCCTTCTGCGCCTGCTTTGCCTGGAGCAAACCAGATACCGGATGCGTCGATCGCCGTGATGCCATTCGAGAACCTAAGCGCCGACAAAGACAACGCCTTCTTCACCGTCGGCATCCAGGATGAAATCCTGACGCGGTTGACGAAAATCGGATCGCTGAAAGTCATTTCCCGTACGTCAACGGCAAACATGGCCAGTCGGCCGCACAATCTGCCGGAGATCGCCAAGCAGCTTGGCGTCGCCACTATTCTGGAGGGCAGCGTCCAGCGCGACGGCAACTCAGTGCGGGTCAATGTTCAGTTGACCAAAGCGGCCACAGATACCCATCTGTGGGCCGAAGTGTACGACCGTAAGCTTGACAACATATTCAGCGTCCAGAGTGAGATCGCCATAGCGATCGCCAACGCGTTGAACGCCAAAGTGAGCGGCGAGGAAAAGCAATCGCTGGAGCAAGTGCCGACGAAGAATCCCGACGCCTACGACGCCTATTTGCGTGGTTTGGTGCTGTATTACGCGGACCCTGGACGTTATTCGGGGCTTGAAGGCGCGAGCAAATTGTTCGGCGATGCCGTGCGGCTCGATCCAGGGTTTGCGCTTGCGTGGGCGCGCTTGGCGCGGTCCCTTGCGCAGCGTTACCCCAACGATGAACAGGCCTACATACGCGACGCGGCGCGCGCTGCAGCGGATACTGCGCTGCGGTTACAGCCGGATCTACCCGAAGCACAACTTGCTCTAGGTTTCTATCGGTACTTCGTCGAGCGCGACTATGAAGCCGCGCGGCGGCAGTTCGAGCTGGTGCAGGCGGCATGGCCCAACGACATCGAGGTTTTGCATGCGATGGGTCTGATTGCGCGCCGCCAGGGCCGCTGGAACGAGAGCAAGTCATACTTCGAACGGGCGGTCTGGCTCGATCCCCTTCGGGTCGATATGCAGGCAAGATTGATAGGGACGTATGCCGCAACGCGGGATTTTGTTTCCGCTCTACGAACGATCGATCTTGTTCTAGCGCGCTTTCCGGAGGACATTCTGCTTATCGCTTACAAAGCCCGGCTCCTTCAGGCCAACGGCCGTATCGAGGAAGCTGGCGCCTTGCTGAAGCCTTTGCAAGCACGAGCGGACGACCGCGCTTACAAAGCGATCTTCGAACAGGCCATGCTCGAACGGAAATACGCCACGGCCTTCGCGACGCTGCAGTCGTTAAAGAATCCAGCGGTTGAAGTCGAAGTGGGACTTGGCCGGCTGCGCAGTTTTGCGGGCGACAAGAAGGGCGCGGCGGCACATTTCGAGCGTGCGCGCGGCCTCGTGCTCGGAGAGTTGGCACGGCAGCCGAAAAATTCTGACCTGCTCGGGGAATTGGCGCTGATCCATTGCTATAGCGGCGATCGGGAAAATGCGCTCAAGTACGTCGAGAAAGCGATCGGCATCACGCCGGCGTCGATGGACGCGACGCATGGACGCGCGCTTGAAGACGCACGGATGCGCATCTGGGCTTACTTCGGCGATCGCGAGCATGCGATCCCGGAGATCGGGCGTTTACTTGCCGCTTCTTACGAAGACGCAATCACGCCGGCCCTGCTTCGCCTTGATCCGATATTCGACAAGTTGCGCGGCGATCCGCGATTCGAAGCGTTGGCGCGCGGCGACATCAAGCCAAAATGAGAGACAGACCGGTACTCGCGGATTCTCGGTTCGCAAATGCGATCGCGAACTATTTGCGTAGATCGCTTCATTTCCAGGGGCCGGCAGGGTTTGTCCTTGAACGTGGCGGGTGAAACCGGTATTGACCCGGCCCGCTTGCTCCGCCTTGGAGCATTTGTTGAACCTGAACAGGAAGGAGTGCGTCATGCGTGAATTTGCCCAAAACGCCGTCACCGCTCTCTTTTCGTCTTTCTTTCAGGAACAACGGTCATGGGCATTTCCCGTGAAGGTGGCCTCGGCCGCCTGACGAATACGCGCCTTGGGCTTGGGGCCCGGGTCTTTCAGACTTCATCACTTCGCTTCGGCCTCATCTGCGGGGAGGCGCGGTCGTGACCAAGACACACGTTGAAATCATCGCGTCTGCCGACAGCTGGATCGAGCAGACGGCGGTCGATCAATTGCATCAGAACGCCAAGCTCGAAGGGATCGAGCGCGCGGTGGGGCTGCCCGATCTGCACGCCGGCCGCGGCATTGCCGTCGGCGCTGCCTTCTGGTCGCGCAGCCATGTGTACCCGCATCTTGTCGGCAACGACATCGGATGCGGCATGGGGCTTTGGCAGACCGCGACGCCGGTCAGGAAGTTCAAGCTGGATTCGGCGGAGCGCAAGCTCACCGGGCTTGAGGACGTGTGGGACGGCGATGCGGCCGGCGCACTTCACGATGCCGGGTTGCCGGACACACTTGCGCGCGACGCGCTGGGCAGCATCGGCGGCGGCAATCACTTTGCCGAGTTGCTGTGCGTGGATGCGGTCGAAGATCCGGCAGCGTTCGAGCGGCATCAGTTCGATCGCGCGCCCGTCTATCTGATGGTGCACAGCGGATCGCGCGGGTTGGGACAGGCCATTCTGCTCAGGCACATGGAGCGGCAGACGGTGCAGCCGTTGCTCGCGGGGAGCGAGGCGTGCGGCGCTTACCTCCGCGATCACGATCAAGCGGTGCGTTGGGCTGTCGCGAACCGCCGCGTCATCGCGGCGCGGTTCTTCGAGCGGTTGGGGCTCGCGGGCGAGCGGCGGCTCGACATCTGCCACAACAGCGTGACGCCGCATGACGGCGGCTGGCTGCATCGCAA
>CAYXQB010000259.1:0-4808 GCA_964466435.1 uncultured Flavobacteriaceae bacterium
CGTCCTGCGCATAGTGATCGGTCACGCCCGAACGCCTGGAATGCGTATCCGCCCCGCCCAACTCTTCCGCCGTCACCACCTCGCCGGTCGCCGCTTTCACCAACGGCGGCCCGCCCAAGAAAATCGTGCCCTGATTGCGCACGATGATCGTCTCGTCCGACATCGCGGGCACGTAAGCACCGCCTGCGGTGCAAGAGCCCATCACGACCGCGATTTGCGGAATGCCCTGAGCCGACATGTTCGCTTGATTGTAAAAGATCCGCCCGAAATGCTCGCGGTCGGGAAAGATCTCGGCCTGGTTCGGCAAGTTCGCCCCGCCCGAATCGACGAGATAGATGCATGGCAGCCGGTTCTCCCGCGCCACCTCTTGCGCCCGCAAATGCTTCTTCACCGTGATCGGATAGTACGTGCCGCCCTTGATCGTCGCATCGTTGCAGACGACGACGCACTCCTGCCCCTCCACGCGGCCGATCCCGGTGATGATGGAGGCCGCATGAATATCCCCGTCGTACATCCCGTTGGCCGCGAGCGGCGAAAGCTCCAAAAACGGCGTCCCCGGATCGAGCAGCCGGTTCACCCGCTCCCGCGGCAAGAGCTTCCCCCGCTCCACATGCCGCGCCCGCGAGCGCTCGTCACCGCCCAGCGAAGCCGTGCCGATCCGCTCCGCCAGCTCGGCGGTTAGCCGCCCCATTGCGGCCGCGTTGGCCTTGAACCGCTCGTCGCGGGGGGAGATGGAGGAGGTCAATCGGGACATTTGCAAACCGTTCGAGAGTGGTCGAGTCGCTGTTATACGAAACCAGCGCTCTTCGCATAACGCCTGACCCCGCGCACCGGAGACGTTTTTGACCAATCCGCGGAAATCGGCTCCGTGAAGTGGCACATGTGGCACAAGGGTCGCGTAGGTTCGCAGTGTGCAACGTGAGCAAACAGGCGCGCGAGCCGGCATGTCACCCCCACGTGCCACGGCTGCGCAAGGGCACGTCTTTGTGACAAGATAGCCCCGGCGCGAAGCGGGGGACATGATGCTGGCGGCGGTGGAGAGCGTTCTGTTCGGCAGGCGCGCGCTGGTCTTGGCGCTGGTCGTCCTCCTGACCGGCGCGTCGGTTTGGGTTGCGCGCGACCTCAAATTCGACACCGATCTGGAGCGGCAACTGCCGGGCGGCCACCCGTATGCGCGCACCGCGCTTGATTACAAGGACAAGATCGCGGGCTTGAACAGCGTTCAGATCGTGGTCGAGACGGCGAAGGGCGAGATCTGGACGCCGGCATTTCTGAAGGTGCTGAACGACGTCACCCAGGAAGTGACGTATATGCCGAGCGTCACGCGCGAATCCGTGACCTCGCTGTGGACGCCGAATACGTTCGTCTATGAGGCGACGGAGGGCGCGGTCGAAGGCCGCCAGCTGATCCCATCGACCGTGACACCGGAAGCGCTGACCGCGGCCGACGTGAAACGCATCCGCGCCGACGCGTTCAAGGGTGGCTATCGGGGCAAGCTGTTCGGCCTCGACGGCAAGGCGGCGATGATCCACGCCTCCATCCTGCCCCAGATGCCCGACGGCAAGGCGCCGGACCTGATCGCTGTCGCGAACGAACTCGAGACGAAGATCCGCGAAAAATTCGAAAAGGACGGCATCACCGTTCGCATCATCGGCTTCACGAAGTTCGTGGGTGACATCGCGAACGAAGCCTATGACGTGCTGGCGTTCTTCGCCCTCGCCTTCGCGGCAAGCGCGCTGGCGCTGTGGTATTACTCGCGCTCCCTGGCGCTGACGCTGATCACGGTGCTCGTCTCCGTCGCGTCGATTGCTTGGCTGATGGCGATCGTTCAGCTGGCGGGTTTGCGCTTGCATCCGTTTGGCCTCGTCATTCCGTTCTTGATATACGTGATCGGCGTCAGCCACGGCGTGCAGCAGATCAACCGCTTCCTGGCCGCCGTCGCCAAGCGCGGGCACTCGCCGCTGGGAGCTGCCCGGCGCACGTTCCGCCGCCTGTGGGTGCCGGGCGTGTTTTCGCCCGTGACGGTGCTGGCGAGCTGTGCCGCGGTTCTGCTGTTGCCGATCCCGTTCGTGACCGATCTGGCCGTGATCGCGTTGATCGGCGTCGCGCTGAAATTCGTGTCGAACATGATCGTGCTGCCGCTCGCGATCAGCTACGTCGGCTTCGACGCCAAGGCTGTCGAGCAGCAGCGCCGGCTGTTGGCGGCGCGGCAGAAATTCATGCTGGGCTTTGCCCGCGACGCCAGGCCCCTGCCCGCGTTTTTGATCCTGTTGGCAGCCGTGGGCCTGTCGGCGGTTGCGCTTTGCGTTGCGGCGGATGTGGGCGTGGGCAACAGCCGGCCCGGCGCGCAGGAACTGTGGGAGAGCGCACGCTACAACGTGGACTCCGCAGCGATCGCCGGAAACTTCGACCTGGACCTCGACAGCTTCGTCGTTGTGGCGGTGGCGCCCATCGACGCCTGCGTCGACTACACGGTGATGGCCGCGATCGAGCGGTTCGGCGTCGCCATGCGCAAGGTTGAGGGCGTGAAGTCCGTGATGTCGCTACCCGAGGCGTCCCGCTTCGTCTACTCGATCGTGCAGGAGGGCAATCTGAAATGGCGCGTGCTGCCGAAGGCGCAAGACGTGATGGCGGTGGCGACCGGCGCGATCGCCGACACGACGGGCTTGCGCAACGCCGACTGTTCGTTGCTGCCGATCGCGATCTATTTGACCGATCATCGCGACGAAACGCTGCGCCGCGTGGCCGCCGCCGCGGAAGCGTTCATCGCGGCGAACAAGGTGCCGAAGGTGACGTTCCGCCTGGCGACCGGCAACGGCGGCGTGTTGGCCGCGATCAACGACGCGGTGCGCGAGGCACGGGTGACGGCACCGTTGCTGGTGTTCGGCGTGATCGGTATTTTGGTCTTTGCCGCGTATCGCGACTGGCGCGCGGTGCCGTGCTGTCTGGCGCCGCTGGGCCTGGCGAATGCGTTGGGCTTGGCGCTGCTGCAGTGGCTGGACATCGGGCTGACGGTCACGACGTTGCCGGTGTTCGTGTTGGCGGCGGGCATTGGCGTGGGCTTCGGGCTTTATCTCTATGAGCGGATCGAACTGCATCTGCGCGAGGGCGCGCCGATGGAGGAGGCGTTCGCGCTGTCGTTGCGCGAAGAAGGCGCGGCGATCGTCTACACCGCCCTGACGCTGGCACTTGGCGTCGGCTGTTGGGCGTTCTCGGGCCTGAAGTTCCAAGCCGACATGGGCTGGCTGCTGGCCTTCCTGGTGCTCGCAAACGCACTCGCCGCCGTGACCGTGCTGCCCGCAATGGCCGTGGTCCTCGAGCGCATGTTTCCGCGCCGGCGAGGGGTGTGAGATCCGCGCCGAAGCCGGACAATCCGGACCAGAGTCGGCTGTCCGAAATCGTGTTCGCGTTGCTGTCTGCTTCGGCGCTCAGCCTCCAACAAGATGAGCCCTGAGTGCGAGGCTTCTATTCTAGCCCCCCTCGCCCGCTTGCGGGAGAGGGGCCGGGGGTGAGGGGACGTCAACCACCCCATTGATCCGAATTCGCGCCTCATATGCAATCATCTCGGCAAGAATGTGCGCACTGACAGCGTCGTTCTCAACGTCGTAGCGCACGACATCGTAACCCGCGGCACGCAACGCGCGCTCACGCAGGGCATCGGCTGCCTTGCAGAATTGATGCCAGTAGCCCTCGATCTCAATCAACAGCCGCGCCTCGAGACAGGCGAAATCGGCGACGTATCGGCCGACCGCGTGCTGCCGGCGAAACTTCAGTCCCATCGCCCGGCGATTGCGCAGTTCTCTCCAAAGCTCGGCTTCGAACTTTGTCTCACGCTTACGCAGCCGCCGTGCTGCACGAATGTTCTGACCGTCTCGCATCGATCGTTGTTGAGGGGTGATTGTGGCGAAGTTGGGTCGCTGACACCCCCTCACCCCCGGCCCCTCTCCCGCAAGCGGGCGAGGGGGGAAGTGACGCCACTTGATCGGAACGGCTCTAGTTCGAGAGTCGCGCTCAACCCGGCCGTTGTGCGTCGCGGCGCTTATGAAGATGTTCGCGCCTGAAGACGCTAACGCCGCCGCGCTTGCTTGGCCACGAACGTGCGCAGCGCGCTATTGATATCCGACTGATAGCCCCGGCCCCCCGGCGCCCGCTTCTTGAACCAAGCGACCACGTCCGCATCGAGCCGCAAGGTCAGCTGCTGCTTCACCGGCCGGTAGAACACGCCGCGCTTCGCCCCGGACCAGTCCCGCACTTCGGGGATCGATTCGATATCGATGTCTTTATCGGCAAGCTGGGCGAGCGCCTTGAGCTCCGCCCGCTGCTTGGCCGTGGGTGTCTTGGAATGCGCTTTCCTCATATTGGCTTAGCGAAGCTCGACGACTGCAAATCCTTGCGCGAGATAGGCGGCGACCGCCGTCCAGTCGGACTCGAAGCGTTCCACAATCACCCGGGTTGGCGCATTTCCGGTCCGAACCCAAAGCACGGGCGGCGGCGTTCCGATCAACGGGGTCGCAACGAAGTCGCGATCCTTCGTCACGACGATCATGCCATTGACCTCCGCATAGTTGCGCACGTCGATGTCGTCGCTATTGCGCAAGCCCGCCTCTTCGACGTGAACGGCTTCGTATCCTTTGTCTCGTAGCCACGCAGCCAAGAGCGGCGGCAACTGCGCATCGACCAGAAACTTCACTGCGCAGCCGTGACGACCGAATGCTTCATTTCCTGCGCCGCGTAGGCCAGCGCCGCCAGAATGTCGTCACGCTCAAGATAGGGATAGTCCGCGAGAATCTCATCATAGGTCATCCCGC
>CAYXQB010000260.1:0-4801 GCA_964466435.1 uncultured Flavobacteriaceae bacterium
CGCACCCTGGTGCTGATCAACGGCCGCCGCTTCCAGCCGGCCTCGATCGTGAACGGCGGCGCGCCTCTCGCCGACTTGAACACGATTCCGATCGCGCTCGTCGAACGCGTTGAAGTGCTGACCGGCGGTGCCTCGGCCGTGTACGGCGCCGACGCCGTCGCCGGTGTCGTCAACTTCATCATGCGCAAAGACTTCGAAGGCGTCGAACTTGGCGTGCAATTCGGCATCGCCGACCACGATAACGACGACGCCGTGTCGCGCGCGCGCATCGCGGTCCGCGAAGCCTTGAACCCCGCCGAGTATCGCCGTCCCGACACGCACGTCACTGACGGTCGCGTGGTCAACGTCTGGGGCGTGATGGGCGCGAATACGGCCGACGACAAGGGCAACGTCACGCTGTACGCACAATACCGCAACGCGCAACCAATCACGCAAGCCACACGCGATTTCTCGGCCTGTTCGGTGACGTCGACGTTCGGCGGCGGCTTCGTTTGCGGCGGTTCGAACGGTACGCCGGCTCGCGGACGTTTCTTGAGCTTCGATACGGGTGAGGACGCGGTATTCTCGACCAGCGGTACCGTGGCAGTCCGTACCGCAGCCGACGCGTTCAACTTCGCGCCGCAAAACTACCTGCAGCGGCCCGACGATCGCTATCTGCTCGGCGCGATGGGCCACTACCAGCTCGCGGGCGACTTGGAACTCTACGGTGAGCTGTCGTTCGCCGACGACCACACTCTTGCGCAGATCGCGACGTCCGGCGCCTTCTTCGGCGGCGGTCCGGTCGATGGCGGTCATCTCGTCAACTGCGACAACCCCTTCCTCAATGTCGGTCCCACGCGCAACGCGTTCGACGCACTTTGCGGCGACGCGGGTTTGGGCACGACGGGAACGGCGACATTCCTGCTCGGCCGGCGCTTCGTAGAAGCCGGTCCGCGCATCGACGACCTTCGCCACACCTCCTATCGTGGCGTTGTCGGCTTGAAAGGCCAGATCGACGACAGCTGGGAATACGACGTGCACTTCATGCGCGGCGTGACGACCGTGCAGGAGACTTACCTGAACGAAGTGTCGATCGAACGCATGACGCGCGCCTTGTTGGCGGTCGGCGCCTCGCCCGCTACCGCGACTTGCGCACCGAGCGTTCTCGCGGTCGATCCGACCTGCGTACCGATCAACGTGTTCCAATCCGGCGCCATCTCGGATGCGGCGCTCGGCTACACGCTGGCGAAAGGCTTGCAACACGGCGAAACGTCGACGACCAACGTCGTCGCGACTTTGACCGGCGATCTGGGCGTGACGATCCCGTGGGCTCAGTCGCCGATCGCGACCTCTCTCGGTGCCGAGTACCGGCTCGAGCAAGCCTCCTTGCAAACCGACCGCGGCTTCGAAATCGGCGACCTCTACGGCCAAGGCGGTCCGGTCAAGTCGCTCAGCGGTCACTACGATGTTTGGGAAGCGTTCGGCGAAGTCGCCGTTCCGATCATTGAGGGACAGCCGGGCGCGGATCTCCTAGAGTTTACCGCCGGCTACCGCATTTCGGACTACGACACCGTCGGCATCACTCACACGTACAAGTACGGTTTGACGTGGGGCCCGACCGAGGACCTGAGACTCCGCGGTTCGTTCCAACGTGCCGTTCGCGCTCCGAACATCACCGAACTGTTCTCACCGCAATCGCCCGGTCTGTGGGGCGGTACAGATCCATGCGCCGGTGCGGCGCCTGCTCTGAGTGCGGCAGAATGTTTGAACACCGGCGTGTCCGGCGCGCAGTATGGCTTTGTTCCGCAATGCCCTGCCGCACAGTGCTCCGGCATCTTCGGCGGCAACGCGAACCTGAAGCCGGAAGAGTCCGACACGAAGTCTTTCGGCGTTATCTTGACGCCGACCTTCTTGAAGGGCTTTACGGCGCAGATCGACTACTTCGATATCGTCGTTGACGGTGCTATCGGCGTGCCGCGTCCGGCTACGGTCCTTGCGGACTGCGCAACGACCGGCAACCCGGCCACCTGCGCTCTGATCAATCGCGGCGGTCTCGGCATCTTGTTCGGCTCGGGAACGGTCTTCCTTGCCAACCAGAACCTCGGCTCGATCGCGACGACTGGCGTTGACGTTGACGCGAACTACAAGTTCGACCTGCCTGAAGGCTCGGGTGCGATGAGCTTCGGCTTTATCGGTACGTACACGGACTCGTTCGATGTATCGCCGATCGCCGGCAGCTCGACCTACGACTACAGCTGCAAAGGCTTGTTCGGCGTGGTTTGCGGCTCACCGACCTTCGAGTGGCGCCACACGTTGCGCACCACCTGGATGTCGCCATGGGACGTCGACTTCTCGGTGAACTGGCGTCACCTGGGTAGCGCGGAACTGGACGTGAACCAGGCCAATGCGCTGTTCGACGTCGCGGGTTGCGGCGGCCCTTGCGGCGACTTGTCCGACGCTCGGATCAAGGAGTTCGACTACTTCGACGTTTCGTTCGCATGGACGGCTTCGGAGAACATCACGGTCCGTGGCGGCATCAACAACGTGTTCGACACGGATCCGCCGATCGTCGACTCGAACACGCTGGGCGTCTCGTCGCCGCCGTTCGGCAACGCGAACACCTACCCGGTCGTGTACGACTCGCTCGGTCGCGAAGTGTTCGTCTCGCTGATGACGCGCTTCTAAGCCTACGAAAGTTGGAATTGACGAGCGGCGGCCCCCTTGGGCCGCCGCTTTTCGTTTGGGGTCGTTTCCCGTAGCTTAGCGCCATGGCCCTTCGCCACGACGCCAGCAGCGAGCAGGTCCGCGAGGTTGCGGACGCCGTTCGTGCGTCCAACATCCCCAAGGCGATCGAGCTTGCGCGCGGCCATTTGGATGCGGGCTTCACGCACCCGATGTTCCTGAACTTGCGTGCCTACTGGCACGAGCGCCAAGGGCGGCTGGCGGAGGCCTTCGCCGACCTGGAGGAGGCAAGGCGGGCGGCGCCGTCCGATCCCGTCATTCTGAACGCCTATGGCTTGAGTGCGGCGCGGCTCGGCCGGATGGATGAGGCTTTCGCAGCGTTCGAGTCTGCCGCTTCCGCCGATGGTAAGTTTGCGCAAGCCCACTTCAACGCGGGCTGGGCGGCCGAGGCGCTGGGCGAACTCGATCGGGCCAAGGCCTGTTACAAGCGGACCGTCGAGATATCGCCCACGGCTTCCGAGGCATACACCAGCTTGGCCTGGCTTTGCGCCCGCACGGCGGCATGGGATGAGGCCCGGCCTGCGGCGGAACGTGCGCTGGCTCTGGCGCCGGAGCGGCCCATTCCGCGTCTAGCGTTGGCGATGGCCGATCTTCATGCGGGCGATGCGGCGGCGGCGGAGCGGCGCGTGCGGGAGGCGCTTGGGATCCCGGGGATAAGCCGCCTCGACCGTGGGATCGCGCTCGGTCTTCTCGGCGACTGTTTGGACCGCCAGGAAAACACCGACGACGCTTTTCAAGCGTTCGAGAAATCGAACGCGCAGTTTCACGAGGAATACGCCGGTCAGATCGCTTCACGCAGCAATGAGACCGTTGGGGCGATGGTGGGCTGGCTGAACACGTATTTCGGCGCAGCGAAAGCCGGCGATTGGCAGACACGCCCCACCCACCGCCCCGATGCCGGGCAAGCGCTGAACCACGTGTTCCTCGTCGGGTTTCCGCGTTCGGGTACGACGCTGCTCGAGCAGGTTCTGGCGTCCCACCCCCTCGTTGTGTCGATGGACGAAAAGGAGGCGCTTGCCGATTCCGTGCGCGCATTCATGCGAAGCCCGGCGACGCTTGACCGGCTTCGCAACGCATCCGATGCCGAACTCGATGAAGCCCGCGATCGCTACTGGGCTCGCGTGCGCGGGTTGGGGCTCAACCCTCAGGGCAAGATCTTTCTCGACAAGCTGGCGCTCAACACGATCAAATTGCCGTTGATCGCCCGGCTGTTTCCGCGGGCCAAAATACTGTTGGCGTTGCGCGATCCGCGGGACGTGGTCTGGGGCTGTTTCCGGCAACGGTTTCAGATGAATGCCGCGATGCTGGAGTTCACCTCGCTCGCAGGGACAGCACGGCTCTATGACGGGTGCATGAAGCTGCTGTCGACCTACCGTACGGTTCTGCCGCTCAACGTGCACACGATCCGCAACGAAGACCTGGTCGCCGATTTCGATACTCAGGCGATGCGGGTTTGCGACTTCATCGGGGCGCCTTGGGACAACGCACTTCGGTCGTTTTCGGAGCGGCGGCACACGCGCGCGATTTCAACACCGAGTTCCGTGCAAGTGGCGCGTGGGCTCTATGCCTCCGGTGGGCAATGGAAGCGGTACGAGCGGCACCTCAGGCCGATTCTGCCGATCGTGCAGCCATGGGTTGAACGATTCGGGTATGCGAGGCCGTAGCTGCCGGAATTGCCCAGGCGGCCAGACGACGCGGAACCGCGGGTGCAAAAGGGAGCGACGGCACGCTATAAGAGCGGCGACAAGTTTCTCCGGACGCCGAGCCCAGCTTTGGTTCACACCGTTAAACGTAAGCTCACGACGATTTTCTGCGCCGATGTCGTCGGGTACAGCCGCCTTATGGGCGCGGACGAGCATGGGACGCTCAAGCGGCTGAAAGAGTGCCGTGAGCTGATCCAGGCGTTCATCGAGCGGCATCATGGGCGGGTGGTCAGCTGGTCGGGGGATGCGGTGCTCGCCGATTTCTCCAGCGTCGTCGAATCGGTGCAGTGCGCGGTCGAGATCCAGCGCGAGCTGAAGGCGCAGAACGAGAGCGTGGCCAACGCCGAGCGGATGGACTTCCGTATCGGCATCAACCT
>CAYXQB010000261.1:0-4754 GCA_964466435.1 uncultured Flavobacteriaceae bacterium
GGCGGCCGGCGCCGGAGGGGCAGGCGGGCGGGCTCGTCTATTCGCGCTACAACAACCCGAACCTCGAGATGCTCGAGGATCGCATGGCGTTGATCGACGACGCGGAGGATTGTCTCGTGTTCTCGTCGGGCATGGCGGCGATCACGACGACGCTGATGGCGTTCTTGCGGCCTGGCGATTGCGTGGCGTTTACGAAGCCGCTCTACGGCGCGACGGCGTCGGTGATCGAGCGGTTCCTAACCGAGTTCGGCGTGAAGTGGGTTGCGATCGAAGATGCGTCGTCGGTGGCGACCATTCGTGCCTCGCTCGCCAAAGCCGAGCGCGTGAAGATGATCCTTGCCGAGACGCCGGCCAATCCTTCGAACAAGCTTTGCGATATCGCCGCGCTCGCCGAGGTCGCGCAGGAGATCGGATCGAAGAGTGGCCACAAGCCTGTGCTTGCCGTTGACAACACGATGTTGGGCCCCGTGTTTCAGAACCCGCTCAAGCACGGCGCCGATATCAATATGTATTCGCTGACGAAGTATGTGGCGGGGCACAGCGATCTCGTTGCAGGTGCGATCACGGGCAGCGAAACGGCGCTGGCCGCCATCCGCACACTGCGCGGCTGGCTCGGCTGTCAGCTCGATCCGAACTCGTGCTGGATGGTGACGCGCTCGCTCGAGACGGTGGCCTTGCGCATGAACAAGGCGGCGGAGAATGCGCGCGCGGTCGCGGAGTTTTTGAGCAAGCATCCGAAGGTCGAGGCGGTGAACTTTCCGCCGCTGTGGCCCACCAGCAATCCGCAGCGCGCGATCTACGACAAACAGTGCTCGGGGCCGGGCTCGACGTTTTCGTTCGTGGTCAAGGGCGGCAAGGACGAGGCGTTCCGCGTGCTTGACGGGCTGCAGATCGTGAAGCTAGCGGTCAGCCTCGGCGGCACCGAGAGCCTGGCGTGCCATCCGGCGACGACGATGCATTCGAGCTTTTCGGCCGAAGATCGCGTGCGGCTTGGGATTCCCGACGGGCTCATCCGCATCTCGATCGGCGTCGAGCATCCGGAAGACTTGGTCGCGGATCTGAAGCAGGCGCTGGGGTGACGGCGCGTTCAAATTGACTGTCATCCCGGACGTTAGCGAGCGTCCGCGCGTTTGAACGCGTCGCGGGCTCGCAGGCGGTCGAGGTAGGCGCGGACGGCGGGTGGGAAGTCGCCGTCGATGCCGAGCGTGGTCGCCAGATAGAGCGCGTAGCCGATTGCGATGTCGGCGGCGGTGAAGCGGTTCTTCACCAGATAGTCCGACTGCTGCAACGCCGCGTCGACTGCGCGCAAGCGGCCGTAGAACCATTTGCGATAGTCCTCTGCGGCTTGGGGCAGGCGGCGCTCCGGCGGCTCAAGCTGCGTGTAGCGCAGCACGAGCGTTTGCGGGAACGTCAGCGTCGCGTCCGAGAAGTAGAGCCAGTTCAGATAGCGGCCCCAATCGGGATCGCTCGCGGGCACGTGCAGATCGCTCTTGCCCTGGGCGGCGGCGTATTTCTCGCCGAGGTAATGACAAATCGCGGGCGACTCCGTCATGCGCAATTCGCCGTCGAAGAAGCATGGGATCGTGCCGAGCGGGTTGACGCTGAGGTACTCCTTCGCCAGCACGCGCGGCGGGAACGGGAGCACGTGCAGTTCGTAGGGCAGGCCCAGTTCTTCGAGCATCCAAAGCGGACGCAGCGAGCGGGCGCCTTTGCAATGGTAGAGTTTCAAATTGTCCATCGAATTGCGAAATCCCTTGACATCTTATGTGCTTGCCGGGCTCGTCCTCAGAATCTCAAGCCGAACCATCTTTCCATCCACATGCGTGATCCGGACAACAAGGCCTGCCCTCAACGGGCCAGCGTGCGTCGATGGTGTGTTGAACGCGCTCGTTGCCACGAAATAGGAATACTCGAAACGTGCCGTGCCAACGTTGAAGCTCTCTCGCTTTGCGTCGGCATGAAAATTCTCCACCCTGCCTTGGACCACTTCAACGGCACCACGGTCTAGTCGATCTTGTAGCGTCGCGTATTCACCGTACGTTGATAAGAACGAGAACGTGATCCAGCTACACGCAAACAGGAAGAATATCCACGAGAACGCGCGCCGCCCCGTGCCCTTTATGAAACCCCAGTAGAGGAAGTCGAGGAGCTTCGGAAAGAAGACCATAATGGCTCCGATCACCACGAAGACTAGACCGTGAGCGGGGAACCACCAGGTTCTGTAACCTGCCCGAGTAAGGTCGAAGACGATTTGGAAGTGTTCTTCGCCCATTGGCGTGCACTGCGTGCCTCAGCGTTGGTCGTCCACCATTGAGCCTGTCCATATTCCGCCACGATTGTATGGATCGATAGCGCTGCTGTCGATGGGGGCTCCATGCGGACGATTTTGTTTCTGGTCGTGGCGTTCACCGCGCTTCTGGTCGCGACGAACCCGACGCGCGCCGAATTCAACGATTGGATCATGCAATACGCGGCACAAAAGGTCCGCGACGTCGGCCGGGCGCAGAAGCGCGAGGTCGGTTGGAGCGAACGCCTCATCGGTGGCTACTCCACCGGCTGGGTGATCTCGAGCCTGCCGATCGCCCGGTCGAACTATCTCGTGTTCTCGATCTATCGAGTTGACCTGCCGCCGGAGATCCGCGGCGACTTCCCCGGCTGCGTCTTCGCAGTCGCGGGCCAGTTCATTCCGCGCAACTCGTGTTGACTCCGTCAGTCGGGTTGTTCAGCGCTTGTTAGCTCTTGCGCTATAGTATCAAATTTGGTACATTCGCGAAAATGACCGAGAAGAAGATCGAGGTCGTGTTCTTCAAGACTGCGGCCGGGCACTCGCCGGTTCGGGATTGGTTGCTTGAACTCGCACGCGAGGACAGGCGGCAGATCGGGGAGGACGTCAAGGCGGTGGAATTTGGTTGGCCGGTCGGTCTTCCTGTCTGTCGCGCGATGGGACGCGGACTCTATGAGGTGCGGAGTGATTTGAAGGACAGGATTGCGCGCGTGATTTTCTTGATTGACGGCAGCGACATGGTGCTGTTGCACGGCTTCATTAAGAAGGCGCAGGCGACACCGAAAGGTGACATGGAGTTGGCGCGCAAGCGGCAAAAGGCTTGGGAGAAAGGCAAATGACGAACCGGCGCAATCAGCACCGTGGACAAAGGTTCGACGACTTCTTGGCGGAAGACGGGTTGCTCGAAGAAGTTACTGCCGCCGCCATGAAGCGTGTGCTTGCCTTGGAGATCGAGCGGCTGATGAAAGCCCAAGGCGTTACCAAGGTGGAGCTGGCCAAGCGGATGCGTACCAGCCGTGCGGCGCTGGATCGGTTGCTCGATCCCGCGAACGCGTCCGTCACGCTTCATACGATGGGGCGAGCGGCTGCCGCGCTCGGACGCCGCTTGGACGTGCGGTTCGTGAAGGCGGCCTAGCGGGTTCGCTTGCGCGCGTTGGAGCGGATCGCCGCTTCCGCCCGCTGCTTAATGCGTCCCGCGTGGTTCATGACGTGAAAGATGTACTGTTGGTCCACTACGCCTTGGAACAAGTGCGCCCAGGGGCCTGAGGCGTAGATCGGGACGTCTTCGCCGCCGTGCGTTTCGCTGCGCATGGGGACGAGCGCTTGTTGGCGGTGGTCGCGGGCGGTCGTGTCGACGTTCGAGAGGTTCGCGCGGGGTTTGCCTTCCGCGTCGGCGCCGGGGCCGTTCGCATAGCCTAAGATTGTGTAGGGTTTGCCGTCGCCCGCGTTCGCGGGTTTGCCGGTGCCGTCGTCGGCGAGCCCTAAGATCGGCGTGGTGCGCGAGGGGTAACCCGACATCGTGAGTACGTGGCTGTGGTCGGCGGTGACGACGATCAACGTGTCGCGTGTGCTCGTCGCGGCGAGCGCTGCCTTCACGGCGTCGTCCATCGCGGCGGTGTCGTGCAGCGCGCGGATCGCGTTGCCGCCGTGGTGGGCGTGGTCGATGCGGCCGCCTTCGACGAGCAGGAAGAAGCCTTTGGGATTGCGCTTGAGGATCTGGATCGCCTTCGTCGTCATCTCGGCGAGCGAGGGTTCGCCGGCCTTGTCCTTCGCGCGGTCGAGTTCGAACTGCATGTGGTCCGGTTCGAACAGCGCGAGGACGTGGCCCGCGGTTGCGGGGTTCAGGGCATCGAACGCCTGCTTGTTCCAGATGTAGGTGGACTTCCCGGCGTAGCGGTCGAGCCACGCCTTTGTCAGGTCGCGGCCGTCATTGCGCGTGCCTTTTTTGTCGGCGTATTCGGGATCGGTTTGATCGGCGCTAAGGAAGCGGCTGCGGCCACCGCCCATCGCGACTTCGAGGCCGTTGCCCGCCTTCATCTCGACGAGTTGGCGGGCGATGTCCACGCAACCCTTGGCGATGTCCTCGGGCTTCATGTCGCCGTCGCCTTCCCAGTCGCGGCCCGCCGCGTGGGAATAGACAGCGGCCGGCGTCGCGTGGGTGACGCGCGTCGTCGTGACCGCGCCGGTGGACATGCCGATGCGTTCGGCGAGTTCGGCGATGCTGGTCGCCGGGTTGGCCAGGCCCGCGGCGCAGTCGTTTTCGGCGACCGTCGCGTTCACGTTCAGCGTGCCGTTGCGCGACTTGATGCCGGTCGTCATCGCGGCGGCGGAGGGGGCGGAATCGGTCACCGAGGCGTCGTGCGAATAGGTACGCGAGAACGCGGCGTAGGGCAGGGTCTCGAAGACCAGCTTGTTCGAGACGCCGTCGCGGCCGGCTTTCTCGCCCTGATAGATGCGCGCGGCCGTGACC
>CAYXQB010000262.1:0-4735 GCA_964466435.1 uncultured Flavobacteriaceae bacterium
GCCACCATCCGCGGCGTCAAGGGCCTCAAGGGTGCGCAAGTCATGGCCACCGATTTGCGGGCCGCCGCCAGCCTCGTCATCGCCGGCCTGATGGCCGATGGCGAGACGACCATCAACCGCGTCTACCATCTCGACCGCGGCTTCGAGCGCATCGAAGAAAAACTCTCCGCGCTCGGCGCGGATATCAAGCGGGTAAAGGGCTGAGCCGGAATACGGAAGACGGAAAACAGGGATCGGAGCGGGTTCCTGCTTTCTGATCCCCGTTCCGTACTCTGGTCCCGTTGGCGGGCCGCTTGCCTTCTGATCCCTGATATCTGATATCTGATTTCCGATGACCACCGCCCTCCGCCTCCGCGCCATCGACACGTTGGACTTGAGCGTCATTGCAGCGCATTTGCAGGATGCGCTGGTGAAGATGACCGACCTCGGCTTCGACAAAT
This sequence comes from uncultured Flavobacteriaceae bacterium, assembly GCA_964466435.1. Classification (GTDB taxonomy): domain Bacteria; phylum Pseudomonadota; class Alphaproteobacteria; order Micropepsales; family Micropepsaceae; genus SZUA-430. Next base: position 441 of record CAYXQB010000262.1, read on the forward strand.
CGACACGCCGCTTCGCCCTCATCTTCAACCGCTTCATGTGGGAAGACCTGGAAACCGAGAAAGGCAAGGGCGCCAAGGCCGACAAAGCTGCACCCTACCGCCGTGTTCGTTCGGCGCTGCACTTCGACACGGTCAAGCGCGTGCAGACGATGGGCCTACGCCTTGCGAACGCCGAAGCGCTGGCAGAACTGCTAACGCTTGCCTTCGATCCGAAGGCCGATCTTTCCGGCACGGTTACGCTCACCTTCGCCGGCGGCGGCGCGATCAGGCTCGAAGTTGAGTGCCTCGACGCCTGGCTCACCGACATCTCCGCGCCGTGGGCCACGAAGAACAAGCCGGGCCACGACCTCGAAGAGGTGACGGAATGAGCCGTCGCTCCAAGACCAGTCATGCGTAGCCTCAACACCGCGCACCCGGACTTCGCCGGAGCTTTCGCGAACCTCATCACCGAGAAGCGCGAGACGGCAGCCGATCTCTCCGCTGCCGTCGCCGCCATCATCGCCGACGTCCAAGCGCGCGGTGACACAGCGTTGTTCGATCTCACGAAGCGCTTCGATCGCTTCGATCTCAACGCAACGAACCTGCGCATCACCGCTGCCGACCTCGCTCTGGCGAAGGCGGCGGTGCCGGCGATGACGCTCGACGCCCTGAAACACGCAGCCGCGCGCATCGAAGCCTTCCATGTCCGTCACAAACCGGCCGACGACCGCTACACGGACGCCCAGGGCGTAACGCTCGGCGCCCGTTGGACGCCGGTTGACGCGGCGGGCCTCTACATTCCCGGGGGCCTCGCGGCCTATCCGTCCAGCGTATTGATGAACGCGATCCCCGCAAAACTCGCGGGCGTGAAACGCCTCGTCGCTGCGACGCCTGCACCCGACGGCAGATTGAACCCAGCTGTGCTCGCCGCGCTGGAGCTCGCCGGTGTCACCGAAATTTATCGCATCGGCGGCGCCCAAGCCGTCGCCGCGCTGGCGTACGGCACCAAGACCATCGCCCCGGTGGACAAGATCGTTGGTCCAGGTAACGCCTACGTCGCGGCTGCAAAGCGCCAGGTCTTCGGTCAGGTGGGAATTGACTCCATCGCGGGCCCGTCCGAAGTCTTGATCATCGCCGACAAAGCGAACGACCCGGCCTGGCTCGCGGCGGACTTGCTCGCGCAAGCCGAACACGACGAAGCCGCGCAGAGCATTCTGATCACGAACGACGAAGCCTTGGCGCTCGCCGTAACCACCGAAGTCGATCGCCAATTGGCGCAGCTCCCCCGCGAAAAAATTGCGCGCTCAAGCTGGCAAAGGCACGGCGCGATCATCCTGGTAAAATCACTCGACGAAGCCCCGGCACTCGCCGACCGGATCGCCGCCGAACACGTGCAGCTCTGCGTGGCGAACCCGCAAGCCCTTGCGCAACGCATCCGTCACGCCGGCGCTATCTTCTTAGGGGCGCACACACCCGAAGCGATCGGCGACTATGTCGGCGGCCCCAACCACGTGTTGCCCACCGCCCGCGCCGCGCGCTTTTCCTCCGGCCTCTCCGTGCTCGACTTCATGAAGCGCACGACGCTCATCGGTTGCACCGCCGACGCGCTGGCGCAGATCGGTCCCAGCGCCGCCACGCTCGCCGACGCTGAAGGCCTCCAAGCGCACGCGCATTCCATTCGCATCCGCTTGAACCGATGACTGACGAAAAGCCACCGACCCGCCTCGTGGATGTGCAATTGGACGAGGCGTCCATCGCCTCGCGCGGCCCCGACGTCGAGCACGAGCGCCGCATAGCGATTTTCGACCTGCTCGAACAAAACCACTTCGCCCCGGAAGGTGCCGAAGGCGGTCCGTTCGTGCTGAAGCTCGGCGTGCAGGAAAACCGCCTCGTCTTTCAGATCGCCCACGAAACCGGCGAGGCGCACGCAACTCACGTACTATCGCTCACGCCTCTGAAGCGTGTGATCCGAGATTATTTCGTCGTTTGCGACACTTACTATCAGGCGATCCGTTCCGCTGCCCCCTCGCAGATCGAGGCGATCGACATGGGACGGCGCGGCTTGCACGACGAAGGCTCGCAGCTCCTACGCGACCGCCTCATGGGCAAAATCACGGTCGACCACGACACCGCGCGGCGTTTGTTCACGCTTATCTGCGCGCTGCACGTCAAGGTGTAGCCGATGGTGAAGGGGCCGAACGGCGAAGACCTGCCGGATGCCGTGCTGTTTTCCTGCTCCATGAACGCAATCCGCTCGCCCATGGCCGCAGCAATGATGAAGCATCTGTTCGGGCGGCACGTTTATGTGGAATCGTGCGGCGTCCGCGAGGGCGTGCTCGATCCGCTCGCCGTTGAAGTGATGGACGAAATCGGCATCGATCTCTCGCACCTCCACCCGAAGACCTTCGAAACGTTGGCCGATACCTCGTTCGATCTCATCATCACGCTGAGCCCGCAAGCGCGGCACAAAGCGCTCGCTATTACGCAGGCCCAAGCCGTCGAAGTCGAATACTGGAAGGTACCGGACCCGAGCGCCTACGAAGGCACGCGCGAGCAGCGCCTGGCCGCCTACCGCGAGGCCCGCGACACAATTCTCAGGTTTTTGAAGGAGCGCTTTGCCGCGCGCCCCGCGCCGGAGCCCTAATTCGCTTGCTTTTGGGTGGTGGCGTCACCATTCTCCGCCGCGATTTCGATTGAGAAAGATAAGAATGGCGAAAGAAGAACTACTCAGTTTCGAAGGCACCGTCGTGGAGCTTCTCCCGAACGCGACCTTCCGCGTAAAGCTCGACAACGAGCACATCGTGATCGCGCATACCGCGGGTAAGATGCGCAAGAACCGCATCCGCGTGCTGGCCGGCGACAAAGTCACCGTCGAAATGACGCCCTACGATCTCTCCAAGGGCCGCATCGTCTATCGCAGCAAGTAGCATCGACGGGTGAAGCCGCCTCTCATCCTCGCCAGCGCCAGTCCGCGACGTCTCGCGCTGCTCGATCAAATTGGTATCACCCCCACACGTGTCGCGCCCGCCGATATCGACGAAAGCGTCCGCGCAAAGGAACTGCCGCGCGCGCATGCCGAACGCATCGCAAAGGAGAAAGCGCAAGCCGTGCGCACGCGCATTGGCGCAAACGAACGCGCCGTGATTCTCGCCGCGGACACGGTCGTCGCGTGCGGTCGGCGAATTCTCCCCAAGGCCGAAGATGACGCGACCGTCACGAAGTGCCTGCAACTGCTCTCTGGCCGCCGTCACACGGTGATCACCGCAATCGCGGTCGTGAACGGGGATGGAAAACTCCGCACTCGGACGATCGAAACGAAAGTTGCGTTTCGCCGCCTCGATACGAATGAAATCGCCGACTATGTGCGCTTGGGCGAAGGCCGCGGCAAAGCAGGCGGCTATGCCATTCAAGGCAGGGCGGCGGTCTTTGTGCGTTTTCTCTCAGGCTCGTATTCGAATGTTGTCGGACTGCCGCTGACCGAGACCTTTCAATTGCTAAGGTCGTGCGGCGCGGCGTGAACCTGCTAGACTGCATACCAATCGCAACTATCGCATTGGTTGAGCCTGCATGGCGTCCGAAGTCCTGATCAACATCGCCCCGTCGGAAACGCGGGTCGCGATCGTCGAAGAAGCGCGTTTGCGCGAACTCTTCATCGAACGAACGATGCAACCGGGCGACGCCGTGCGCGCCGGGCGCAGCGGTCATCGTCTGCTCGGCAACATCATGCTGGGCCGCGTGCAGCGCGTGCTGCCCGGCATGCAGGCGGCGTTCGTCGATCTCGGTCTTGAGAAGGCGGGTTTCCTCGCCGCGCGCGAGGCGCGTTGCCTCTCCGACCTGCCGAGCTTCATGGATCAGCCCTGCATCACGAAATGCGTGCGCGAAGGCGAAGCCGTCGTCGTGCAGGTCATCAAGGATCCGATCAGCGACAAGGGCGCGCGTCTCTCAGCAAACGTCACGATCCCCGGCCGCCTTGTCGTGCTCGTGCCGAACCAATCGGGCGTGGCGCTCTCGCGCCGCATCGAAGACGAAGCCGAACGTGCACGCCTGACCGAGCTTCTGAACGACATCGCTGCAAACGATCCGCGCGCGGCGGCCGGTGCCGGGTACATCGTGCGCACGGCGGCGCTATCGGCGTCGCGCGAAGACATCGCCTCCGACATCGCGCGCCTCGGCGACGAATGGCGCGCGATCCAGGCAAAACGCAATATGGCGAAGGTCCCGGCCACGATCTACGCCGACCTCGACCCGGTGGAGCGCACGCTACGCGACGGCGTCGACGACGACACGACGCGCATTCTGATCGACGACGCCGAAGC
>CAYXQB010000263.1:0-4731 GCA_964466435.1 uncultured Flavobacteriaceae bacterium
GTGTCCGACAAGATCGGCTCCAGCGCCGGATGCAGATAGAACGGCTTCTCGCGGCCGTGCTTGACGGCGATATAAACCGGGATCTGGTCCATTGGGCCCGGGCGATAAAGCGCCACGAGCGCGATCAGATCCTCCACCCGGTCGGGCTTCATTTTGCGCAGCAGGTCGCGCATACCCGTCGATTCCAGCTGAAAAATACCCGTCGACGCGCCTTTCCCGAGAGCTTCGAACGCTTTCTTGTCGTCGAACGCAACCTCTTCCGCCTTCACCCGCACATTGTGACGGGCCGCGATCATCTTCTCCGTTTCGGCGATGACGGTCAGCGTCTTCAATCCCAAAAAATCGAATTTTACCAGGCCCGCCTTTTCGTCCTGTTCGTAGTCGAGCTGGGTGACCGGCATGTCGGAGCTTGGATCGCGGTAAAGCGGCACCAACTCGTCGAGCGGCCGGTCGCCGATCACAACGCCCGCGGCGTGGGTGGAGGCGTGACGGTAAAGCCCCTCAAGCTGACCCGCGATCTTGAACAGACGAGCGACGGACTCTTCTTCGTTCTCCATCTGCTGCAGCCGAGGCTCTTGTTCGATCGCCTGGCGCAACGTGATGGACTGCCCAGGCTGAACCTTGATCATCTTCGCAATACGATCGACCTGGCCCTGCGGCATCTGGATGACGCGTCCGACGTCGCGGAGCGCAGCGCGCGCTTGCAGCGTTCCGAGCGTGATGATCTGCGCGACGCGGTCGTGGCCGTATTTGTCCTGCACGTAGCGGATGACTTCGCCGCGCCTGTCCTGACAAAAGTCGATATCGAAATCCGGCATCGACACGCGCTCGGGATTTAAGAAGCGCTCAAAGACCAAACCGAAACGCAAGGGATCTAGCGCCGTGATCTGCAGCGCCCAGGCGACAACCGACCCCGCGCCCGAACCGCGTACGCCAACGGGAATCCCTTGTGCCCGAGTCCACTTCATGAAATCGGAAACGATCAAGAAGTAACCCGGGAACTTCATCCGAATGATGACGTCGAGCTCGAACTTCAGTCGATCCCAGTATGCTGTCTCGGGCGCGAAGAGGCCGTTAGCGGCCAAGCGCGCCTTCAGGCCGGCCTCCGCCTGAACCTTCAGTTCCTGCTCCGGTGACAGCCCGGACGCGGGAACGAAGTCGGGCAGAATAGGGCTACGCTTCTTCGGAATGAAGGCACAACGCCTTGCGATCTCGATCGTATTCGCAATGGCATCCGGCGCATCACGAAACAGTGCCGCCATCTCTTCGGCAGACTTGAAATAATGCTCTCGACTCTCTTTCCGCCGCTCGTCTTGACTGACGTACGAGCTCTCGGCGATGCAAAGCAACGCATCGTGGGCTTCAAACATGTCCTTCTTGGCGAAGAACGGCTCATTGGTCGCCACCAACGGCAGGTCAAGTGTATAAGCGAGCTGGACGAGATGCGGCTCTGCGATGGCCTCGGCCGAAACGCCGTGACGCTGAAGCTCGACATACAAGCGTCCGTCGAACGCCTTGGCGAGGCGTTCCGTCCATGCTTTTGCCGCCTCCATCTGTCCGTCAACGATGAGCTTATTGATCAACCCCTTCGGCCCACCGGTGAGCAGAATCAACCCTTCGTTGTACCGCTCCAGCATCGCCCAGGTGATGTGCGGCGGCTCGCCCGCCGACACGTCGAGATGCGCCTTGCTCGCGAGCTTCATCAGATTTGCGTAACCAATATCCGACTGCACAAGCACGGCAACGACACCGTCGTGCCCCGTGTGGGCCTGAACGCCGTTGCGTTTCGGACCGTCCCCGTCGACGTGGAGCGCAAGCTGGCAACCAACGATCGGTTGCACGCCCACCTTCGTCAGGGCCTCCATAATGTCGTAGAGACCGAACAGGTTGTTCGTGTCGGTCACCGCAACGGCCGGCATCCGATGCTTCTCGCAGAGCTTCGCGAGGTCACTCGGCTGTATCGCGCCTTCGAGCAGTGAAAACGCGGAATGCACCCGCAAATGAACGAAGTTCGCGTGACCGGACATGACGCCTCTTTAGATACCTAGCCCCATGTAAGGCCCGCCAGCCATTCAGGCGCAACGCCAGGCTCGCCTGTGCGCTGGGGAAACCCTCTGCTTAAGTCTGCAAAGTGCCAAAATGCAGCCAAGACAGCCCCCACACCAGCGCCATGAGCGCGTAGGTGATGACGTCCATTTGGCGCTGCGTCGGGTGGAGTTTTAGGTACCGCTCAACGACCCCAACGATAAAACTCCCCTCCTCCGCGTTACCCGGATTGCGCCAACGGCGGGTCGTCATCCAGCTCTCGATGTTGTTCAGCGGGCATACGCCCTTGTTCGCGAGCCACACGACAACAAGGCCGGGAATAAAGATCATGTGCACCACAAGCCACGACTTGCTCGGCACCAACCACCCCAACAGTGCATAGAGCACCAATGCCATGTGCAGGCCATGGCACAACACGCGAAGCGCGTCCGCAGCCCCGCCGGATAGAAGCGGCTTTGGTTCTTGCCGCACATCCATAGATCAGGGTTTCAATTTGCCGGCGTCGATCAGCTTGCCGTCGTGCAGCAACCAAGTGCGGTCCATCTTCACCGCCATTTGCAGATTGTGCGTCGCAATCAACGCCGATACGCCGCGGGCGCGGCAAATATCGACAAGTACAGCGAACACCATATCGGCGGTCCGCGGATCGAGATTGCCAGTCGGCTCGTCGGCGAGGATCAGGCGCGGTTGGTTCGCAAGAGCACGCGCGATTGCGACACGCTGTTGCTCGCCGCCCGAGAGCTTACCCGGACGGTGGGTCAGGCGGTGCTGTAGCCCCACCATCGTAAGCAGACGGGTCGCAACAACCTCGGCCTCGCGGCTGCGCCGCCCGCCGATCATCTGCGGCATCGCCACGTTTTCGACCGCGTTGAACTCCGGCAGAAGGTGGTGGAATTGGTACACATAGCCGAGCTGTGTGCGGCGGATTGCGGTGCGCTCTTCGTCGTTGAGCTTCGAGCAATCGCGCCCGTTGATGAAAACCGAGCCGCTCGTCGGCGGCTCAAGCAGCCCGCATATGTGCAATAGCGACGACTTTCCCGACCCCGAAGGTCCGACAAGTGCCACAATCTCCCCCGGCATGATCTGCGCGTTGACATTGCGGAAGATCTCAAGCCGCTCCTCGCCCTCGCCGAACGCGCGCGTCACCCCGTGCAAGTAGAGCGTCGGCATCGTCTGCGCGCCTGAACGTGGCGCAGCCTCATCCGTATAAACGGTGTGATCACTCATAGCGCAGCGCATCCACCGGATCGAGTTTCGCCGCGCGCCACGCCGGGTACACGGTCGCCAGGATCGACACCGTCAGCGACGTGACCACGACCATGATCACTTCGTTGGTCTCTATCTTCGCGGGCAAGCGGCTCAAGAAGTAGAGCGTTTCCGGAAACAGCTCCGCGCCCGAAATCCACATCAAGCCCTGCCGGATCTCTTCGATGTAAGCGCAGAACAGGACACCCAGAAGAAATCCGGACAACGTCCCCACAATGCCGATGGCCGAACCCGAAATTAGGAACACCCGCAGTATCGTTCCCGACGTCGCACCCATCGTGCGCAGGATCGCGATGTCGCGCGTCTTGTCCTTCACCATCATGATCATGCCCGAGATGATGTTGAACGCAGCCACGATGATGATGAGCGTCAGGATCATGAACATCACAGTGCGCTCAACCTGAAGCGCACCGAACAGCGTCTTGTTCTCCTGCCGCCAGTCCACGACGCGCGCGGCCTCACCGATGATTGCGGTCAGCGTGGGGCGCACCTCATCGATCTTGTCGGGGTTCGACACCATCACTTCGATGCCGCTGACACCGGTGCCTTTGTTGAAATAGGCCTGCGCCTCGGCGAGCGGCATGAAGATGACAGACTCATCGAACTGCGACATGCCGACTTTGAATGTACCCGCCACGACATATTGCTTCTGGCGCGGCGTCGTACCGAACGGCGTTACGTTGCCGCGGGCGGCCGTTAACGTGATCTGCATGCCGGGCATGAGACCCATCTGGTCGGCGAGGCGTTCGCCGATCAGCACGCTCGCGCTGTTGTTCTGATACCGCTGGATGGCGCCGTCGCTAAGCGAATCCGCGACGAGCTTCATGTTCATGACGTCCGACGCCCGCACCCCCCGCACCAAAACGCCGGGCGAAGCGCCGGCCGCCGTCGCGAGAGCTTGGCCCTGCACGAGCGGCGTGACGCGCACGACCCCCGGCACGCGCCGGATCTTCGTCGCGAACTCGTCCCATTTGTGCAGCGTGGAGCTGATCCCGTAAATCGTGAAGTGGCCGTTGAAGCCGAGGATTTTGCCCATCAGCTCTTCGCGAAAGCCGTTCATAACCGACATCACGATGATGAGCGTGGCGACGCCCAGCGCGATACCCGCAAGAGAAAAGCCCGCGATGACGGAGATCCAGCCTTCCTTGCGCCGTGCCCGCAAGTAACGGCCGGCAAGCATCCACTCGAAATATGAAAACGGCGCCGTGCCGGTGCGCCGGCCGCGCTCGCGCGCGGTGCGTGGTTGCTGCGGAACGTCGACGACGCGGTTCATCAAGTCCTTCGGGTGAACAAATTCAACGCAGCCTCAGGCGCAAGGTTCTGGCGTTCGCCGGTCTTGCGGTTCTTGATTTCGACCTGATTGTTCGTGAGGCCCCTCGGGCCCACGATCACCTGCCACGGCAGGCCGATCAGGTCGAA
>CAYXQB010000264.1:0-4730 GCA_964466435.1 uncultured Flavobacteriaceae bacterium
CTCTCGCACACGGCGGCTCTGGCGACGTCGAACGCGGTGTGGGACGGCATGCTGGACCGCGGGTTCGGACGCATCGTCAATATCGGCTCGATCAACGGGCAAGCTGGCCAGTATGGGCAGGTAAACTACGCGGCGGCGAAGTCTGGCATCCACGGGTTCACGAAAGCGCTCGCCCAAGAAGGGGCGCCGAAGGGGATTACCGTGAACGCGATCGCGCCCGGCTACATCGACACCGACATGGTGGCCGCCGTTCCGCCAAACGTTCTTGAGAAGATCGTGGCGAAGCTTCCTGTCGGGCGGCTCGGCAAGGCCGAAGAAATCGCGCGCGGCGTGCTGTTCCTGGTCGCGGACGACGCAGGCTTCGTCACCGGGTCGACGATGTCGATCAATGGCGGGCAGCATATGTACTGACCGAACGAGGCGGGCCGCGTCGCCCGCCTTTTCTTTGGTTTAATTGGTAAGTCTTGACTTACGGTCCTCGGTGCGATACCGGTAAGTCATGACTTACGGAACTGCGCTTGTTGCTCTGGCCGATCCCACGCGCCGCTCGGTGTTCGAGCGGTTGCGGCAAGGGCCCAAAGCCGTCGGTGATGTTGCGGCGGGGCTTGACGTTTCCCGGCCTGCGGTATCGCAGCATTTGAAGGTGTTGAAGGAGGCGCGGCTCGTTACGGTCTATCGCGATGGCCGGCGTCAGTTCTATGCGATCGACACGCAAGGCCTGAACGCCATCCGCGCCTATCTCGACGGCTTCTGGGGCGAGGCGCTGCAAGCGTTCAAGGCATATGCGGAGAAGGATCAGCCGAAGCGCGTTGCTCGGCGAAGGGGCAAAAGATGACGAACACGCAACTCAAACTGCCGCCGGTGGTGAAGTCGATTGTCGTGGCACTCGGTGCCGACGACGCGTTCGAGCTTTACACGCGCGATATCGGAAAGTGGTGGCCGACCGGCACGCACTCCATCGGACGGGCTGAAGTCGCCAACGTCTTGATTGAGCCGCGCATTGGCGGGCGCATCTTCGAACGCTGGAAGGATGGAACGGAGAAGCTGTGGGGCACGATCAGCGTGTGGGAGAAGGGGCAACGCCTGGTGCATTCGTGGCACGTGTCCACCGATCCCGATCATGCGTCGGAGGTCGAGGTGCAATTCGCGGCACTTGGAGGCAATCGCACGCGCGTCACGCTTGAGCATCGCAATTGGGAGCGCATGTCCGGCGAACAGGCGCAGGAAACGCGTAACAGCTACGACAACGGCTGGAACGGCGTGTTCATCGAGCGGTTCGGCAATTTTACGGGAAAGGTTGACGCCTGATCGCTATCGTCTCGGGGCGTTGGTGCAAGAATGCCTCACTTCTTAGATGAACAAAACACAGATGCGATTCGGGCTTTGGCGGTCGTAACCTGTGATTAACGCAAGGGACGATTGCGTTAGTCGAACCACATTGTTGCCATCATCACAGGCAATACCACTCCAGGACACAAGCGGGGAAAGGCTCAGCGGGCGGCCACGCGGCCGAGCCGGCCCCTCAGCGTTCGTGGAGTGTGGTGTTGCAGTCGATCGCACGCGTTTTGATCATCTTTGCGGCCCTGCTGACCAGCGCAGGCGCTATGATCACGCGCGCCTATGAGCGCGAACCGCCGCGCGTCGCCCATTACATCTCGGAGTTTGCGCGCGTCGGGTTCGTTCTCGACCGTACGGGCGAGTTGCCGAAGCTCAAGTTCGACGGCTCGGAAGAGATTCTCGTACTGCGCTGGCAGCCGGCCGCGGGCGGCGATCGTCTACTTGTGCGAGACGACGGCGAAGTCGTGTTGCGGATATCAGGCCTCGGCGGGATGACGCTCTTCACGCCGGCGCTGCGCGGCGGGACGCCGGTGGCGCCCGACCGGCAAGCGCCACCGCTCTTGCCCGCTCCCCCGCCTATATCGCTGGTGCGCGATATTGCGGGGCGCATCATGATGCAGCTGCGCGCGGAGACGGGGCGAGAAATCCTCATTGAGGCGAACTGGAATGCGGTTGCCAACGATCCGGGCGCGCGCGGCATACTGTTCGATGCCATCCGCAATGCGGGAACGGCGCTGTTCGATGTGGTGCGGTCGGGGCCAGGCCGTGTTGCGCTCACCAGCTATTTGAAGCGGGTGCGCTTTGTCCACTCGAGGTATCCCGGAATCGTCATGCAGGGCGACATGTTGATCGTGAACTATAGCGTCGAGCAGGGGCTTGCAGGGCGGCCGTCGTCGTTCGCGATCCTACGGCAGCTTCGGCAGATATTCCGTTAGCCGGGGCGCCAACCGGGCGGTGCCATTTCGAATCCTTCGAATGTGAACGCCGGTGCGACGGTGCAGCCCACGAGCGTGTAACGGCCGAGCGTACGTGCGCTCTGCCAAGCGTGTTTCGGTACGACGATTTGCGGGCGTTCGCCTGCTGTGAGGTCGGGACCTAAGGTGTGGGCTTTGCTGGTGCCCGCTTGGGCGATTGACAGTTCGAGCGGGTCGCCAGCGTACCAGTGCCAGACTTCGGTCGCATCGACGCGATGCCAATGCGAGAGTTCACCCGCTTTCAGCAGATAGTAGATGGCGGTAGAGGCTCCGCGCGGACGGCCGTCGTCGCGATATGTTTCGCGAAAGTGGCCGCCTTCCGGATGGGGACTGAGGTCGAGCAAGCGGACGATGTCGTCCGCCGTCATCTGAAGACGTCTTTGCGACGGCGTGTTTCGGCAAAGACCTCGACCATGTCCGCGGATGCGAGCGCGAGCGACTTACGCAATTCCGCGCTTGCAGGACGCAGAAATGGGTTCGTCTCGCGCTCAAGACCGATCGTCGATGGAATTGTTGGCTTTCCTTCGGCGCGTAGGCGCTCGACTTCGACCATGCGATTTCTCAGCGCGGCGTTGTTCGGCTCAAGCGAGACGGCGAAGCGACCATTTGACAGTGTATATTCGTGGCCGCAGTAGACGCGCGTGTCAGCGGGAAGTGCCGCGAGCTTCGAGAGGCTCGACCACATTTGCGCCGGCGTGCCTTCGAACAAGCGGCCGCAACCCATCGCGAACATTGTGTCGCCAGTGAAAACGGCCTTGTCCGCTTCGAACCAGAACGCGATGTGCCCCTTCGTATGCGCGGGAATGTCGAAAATGTTCGCCTTCGCCTGGCCGAGGTTCCACACGTCGCCTTCGCCGACCTCCTCGTCGATGCCGGGAATGCGCTCGCGGTCGGCGCGCGGGCCGATGACGCGGGCGCCGGTCGTTTCCTTCAGTTCCAGGTTGCCGCCGGTGTGGTCGAGGTGATGGTGCGTATTGAGGATGTGCGTGAGCGTGAGCCTGTGCGCTTTCAGTGCGGCAAAGACCGGTGCGGCTTCCGACGGATCCACGACGGCAACCTTGTTCGTCGCCGGTTCGTGGACGAGATACGCGTAGTTGTCGCTGAGGCAGGGTACGAGGTGGATGTTCAGCATTTGCGTCAACTCGAGATGTTGTAGGCGGCGAGTGCGGCCATGTTGACGATATCATTCATGGTGGCGCCAAGAGGGGCGATCTGAACGGGCTTTTCGAGGCCGACAAGCAACGGGCCGATCACGGTGGCGCCGCCGATCACTTCCAGCATCGTTGTGGAGATCGATGCCGAATGGATCGCCGGCATGATGAGCACGTTGGCAGGCCCCTTCAACCGGCAGTGCGGATAGAGCGCCATTCGTTCGGGATCGAGCGCGACGTCGGCGTTCATCTCGCCGTCGTATTCGAAGTCGGCGCCGCGCTTGTCGAGCAGTTCGACGGCTTCGCGCACGCGCTGCGAACGCTCACCCCAGGGCTGACCGAACGTGGAGTACGCGAGAAGAGCCACACGCGGTTCGTAGCCAAAGCGGCGCGCGACAGCGGCCGCTTGGACAGTGATATCCACGAGCACGTCAGGTTCTGGCATCTCGTGCACGTTCGTGTCGGCGACAAAGACGGTGCGGCCTTTGTCGAGGATGACGGAGACGCCGATCAAGCGTTCTCCCGGCTTCGGATCTAGAACGTGGCGGATGTCTGCCAGGGCCACGGAATAATGGCGCGTAACGCCGGTGACCATGGCGTCGGCGTGACCCGCCGCAACAACAGAGGCGCCGTAGATGTTGCGGTCGTACGTGACCTGGCGCACGCAATCGCGGTAGAGCGAGCCGCGGCGTTGCCAGCGCTTGTAGAGCGCGTCGGCATACTGCTGCAGGCGGGGGCTTTTGCGCGGAAACTGAATCTCGAGATCGCCGGCGCCTTCGAGACCCGCGTTGCGCACCGTTTCGCGGATACGCTCGGGGTCGCCGATCAGGATCGCCTTGCCCAATCCTGCGTTCTGATAGGCGATGGCTGCGCGAATGACGGCTTCTTCTTCGCCTTCCGCGAAAACCATTCGTTTGGGTTGCATGCGTACGCGAGCGGTGACGCGTTGGACGATCGACGCAACGGGGTCGAGGCGCGAGGCGAGATGGTTCTTGTAGCCGTCGAGATCGGCGATCGGTTTGCGCGCGACGCCAGAGGCCATCGCGGCCTTGGCGACCGCAACGGGGACAGTCGAGATCAAACGCGGGTCGAAGGGAACTGGAATAATGTAATCCGGACCGAACTTGGGGCGCGAGGTGTGATAGGCGGCGGCGACTTCGTCGGGGACGTCTTGGCGCGCGAGGTCGGCAAGTGCGTTGGCGGCGGCGATCTTCCTCTCGTCGTTGACCGTGCGCGCGCGGACATCGCGTGCGCCGCGGCAAATGTA
>CAYXQB010000265.1:0-4719 GCA_964466435.1 uncultured Flavobacteriaceae bacterium
ATGATGGTCGGCCTCGGCGAGACGCGCGAAGAGATCATGCAGGTGATGGACGATCTGCGGGCAGCCGGCGTCGACTTCATCACCATCGGGCAGTACCTGCAGCCGTCACCGCGTCACGCCGCGATCGACCGGTTCTGGCACCCGGACGAGTTCGCCAATCTGGCCGAGATCGCGCGGGCGAAAGGATTCCTGATGGTGTCGGCATCGCCGCTGACGCGCTCGTCCTATCTTGCGGGCGACGATTTCGAACGCCTGCGCACCGCGCGGCGTGCGCAGCTCGCGGGAGCGTAACGGCCGCTTGCCCCGTCACAGCGAAAAGCGCGTTGTTCCCTACACGGACGAGCAGATGTTCGCGCTTGTCGCGGACGTTGAGCGTTATCCGGAGTTCCTGCCGTGGTGCGCTGCCGTGCGCATCCGCTCGCGCGAGGAGGCGACGTTCACGGCCGACCTGATCGCCGCGTTCGGCGCGCTTCGCGAGCGATTCACGAGCCGCGTGATGCTCGATCATTCCGCGCGCACGATTACCATCGAGTACATCGAAGGGCCGTTCGAGCATCTCATGAACCGTTGGGTGTTCGTGCCCACTGAGACCGGCTGCGAGGTGGCGTTCGACATCGACTTCCGCTTTCGCAGCCGCACGCTGGAGACGCTGATCTCGGGTCTCTTCACGCGTGCGATCGAGAAAATGACTGGCGCCTTCATCGCGCGCGCCGACGAACTGTACCGAGTGAATCTAGGCGACGCGCCGGGCGAGTAAGCGCAGTGCCGTTTCGACACTCTTGGTGCGGATGCCTGCGCGGCCGATGTCACCGAAGCGGTGTTCCTCCACCAGTGTCTCGCAGCCGGAGCGCGCTGCAGCAAAATAAACGAGCCCGACAGGCTTCGTGGGCGTCCCGCCACCAGGCCCGGCGATACCCGTGACGGCGACCGAGAGCTGCCCTGGCGCCCGCGCGAGCGCACCTTCCGCCATGGCGCGCACCGTCTCGGCACTCACCGCGCCGAATTGATCGAGCGTCTGTTGCGAAACGCCAAGGCAGTCGCGCTTTGCCAGATTGGAGTAGACAACAAAGCCCCGCTCGAAAACATCCGACGAGCCAGCGACATCCGTCAGCGCACCCGCAACGAGCCCGCCCGTGCAGCTTTCGGCAGTCACGATCTTGAGGCTCTTCGCACGTGCGTCGGCCAAAATCGTCTCAGCGAGCTTGAAGAGGTTGTATCCAACCATGATCAGGATCGCCTCGCGCGATTGTTCGCGCGCGTAGGTTCAGCTCTCGCGCGAACTTCTGTTGGATGCATGCCCACACAATCCTCTTTCGACGCGATGTTTCACCATATCGTAGCCTCGCCGCCAGCGGCGGCGGAAGCGGGGAAATCTGGTATAACCGGAAACAATCTGGGGGGACGGTCATGCGTTGGGCCTTGCTGATCTTGTTGTTCGCGTTAGCATTTCCGGTGGCCGCTCCCGCGTATGCCGCAGGCGAGGACGATCTGAACGCCGCCATCGACGCACTCGTCGCGAAGGACTATCCAACCGCAGAACGCCGCGCCGACGCCGCGATCAAGTCCGGCGACCTGAAAGGTGAGCGTCTCGGCCTTGCCCACTACCTGCGTGGGCTCGCACGATGGGACGAGGCGCGGCGTGAACATGTGCTCGAAGACTTCAATGCGGCCGCGCGCCTGATCCCGCCGGGCAACAGGCTGTGGCCGGACATTATCGAGAATCGCATTCGCGTCTTGATGGGCCTCAAGCGTTGGCGCGAGGCGGCGTCCGACTTCATCCTCCTCGCGAAGGAACGGCCGGCGGACGCCAAGAACCTCGACTTTGATGTCGTGGCGCGCCTGGCGTGGCGGCTCGAAGGTGACGATCAGACGGCGCTCGCCTTGCTGCGCACGATTAAAGCGATCGGATACACACCCAAGAGCCCGGGGCACACCATGGACGGGCTCATGGGCATGTACGTGCGCCTACTTGTACAGGGCGGCCAAACCAACGAAGCGATTGCAGAGCTGGCCAAGATCACCGATGCCAGCACGCTTATCGCGACGCGCATCGACCGGCGATACGCGGCACTCTGGCCGTTGCAAGCGTTCGATCAAGCAACCAACCCCGCCGAAATCGCCAAGCGGGAGCTGGCCTTTTGGGAAACGCGTCACCGTCTCCACCCAACCGCCGCGAAGGTGATCACGCGCTATGTGATGGCGCTCCGGCAGGCCGGTGAGCACGAGAAAGCGATCGCAACCGCGCGCAAGGCGCTCGCCGATCCGTCAGCTCTGGAATCGGAGAAGGACGAGGGAGACGAACTGTGGCTACGAAACGAATTGGTCTACGCGCTGAAGGATGTCGGCAAGATCGACGAGATGCTGACCGAAATGGCGACTATCCTGCTGGTTGATCCGGCGAAGGATTCCAACATCGTGAATCAGCTGATCAATTTCGGTGAAATTCTCCTGGAACTTGGCCGGACCCGCGAGGGTGTCGATATGTCGAAGCGCGCTCGGAGCCAGTCGTCGGACTTCGGCAAAATGTTCATTCAAGGTATCGAAGTGTGCGCGAACGCTACGACCGATAGGGCCGCAGCCGAGCAGACGCTAGCGGCGATGCGCAAGATGGAGAAAGAAAACTACGCAGCCGTATCTCAGGCGCTGCTCTGTCTTGAAAAATCTGACGACATGGCCGCTCTCGTAAAGAAACGGTTGGCAGAACCGGACGCACGTCAAGGCGTGCTCACAGCCGTCCAGAAATACAACTACCCGCCCTTCGTGACGCCTTTGCGCAAGACGCTGATGGAACGGTACCAAGCCGTGATAGCGCGGCCCGACATACGAGCAGCGATTGAACAACATGGCCGCGTCGAAACGTTTCCGTTCATCGCACCGTATTGGGGCGACCTCTAGATCAGACCCGCGTACCAGAGAGTAACAAGTGTCAGCAGCGCATAGGCACCTGCGAAAAGGTCGTCGAGCATAACGCCCGCGCCGCCTTCGACTTCGCCGTCGGCCCAACTCGCGGGCCACGGCTTGAAGGTATCAAACAAGCGGAACACGAAGTACGCGACGACGTAGGCCTGGAGCGTCAGCGGCACGACGGTCAGCGCGAGCCATTGTGCGGCGACTTCGTCGATCACGATCTCGGGTGGGTCTTCGCGGCCCGTCACCTTCACGTACCAATCCGACGCAATCCAGCCGGCTGCGGCAACGGCGATCGCCGCTGCCAGCAGCAACCCCCAGCCACCCGCCTGCATGAGGAGCCAGCCAAACGGCATTGCAACCAGCGAACCCCAACTGCCCGGCGCAAGCGGAAGCAAACCGACGCCAAAGACGGTCACGAGCGCCGTCATCGGTTCGCTCAGGCTCCGGCCTTCGGGGAGGCTGGCGATCTTCATCTCGGTCATCATGGCAAGCGCACCGTGGCGATCGCTTGAGCGGCGATGCCTTCACCGCGGCCGGTGAAGCCAAGGCCTTCAGTCGTCGTCGCCTTCACGCTGACGCGCGCGCGATCGAGCGACAGTAATTCCGCGATCCGAGCGGCCATCGTTTCACGGTGCGGCGCCACCTTGGGCCGCTCGCAGATCACCGTGACGTCCACGTGTTCGATACGGCCGCCGCGTTCGGCAATCAGTCTTGCCGCGTGGGTTAGGAAAATGTGCGATGCGGCGCCGCGCCACCTCTCGTCACTGGGCGGAAAATGCAGCCCGATGTCGCCGAGTGCCCCGGCACCAAGCAGGGCGTCGGTCAGCGCGTGTAGACCTACGTCGGCATCCGAATGACCGATGAGGCCATGCGTGTGTTCGACGCGCACACCGCACAGCCACACGTGATCGCCAGGACCGAAGCGATGCACGTCGAAGCCTTGCCCCGTGCGCACGCTGCCGGCGTTGAGCAAAGCCTCGGCGATCACAAAGTCCTCCGGCGTCGTCAATTTCATGTTCAGGCGCGACCCTGTCACCGCTGCGACTTTCATGCCGGCATGCTCGGCGATCGCGGCGTCGTCGGTGAAGCTGGTAGCACGCACGGCGCGGTGAGCCGCAAGAATCTTCGCGAAGTGGAATCCCTGCGGTGTTTGGGCCAGACCCAATCCCTCACGCGGCACAGTCGCCTCGATCGTGCTCTCGCGTAACCGCTTCAGCGTGTCGGAAGCAGCGACCACCGGAAGGGCGCCCTCGTGCGTCTGCAAGGCCGCGACGATTGCTGCGATCGTGTCGCCGGCGATTAGAGGGCGCGCCGCGTCGTGAATAAGAACGCGTGAGGGGGGCTTGCCGGTCATCCCTTCGAGCCCGCGCCACACGGACTCTTGTCGCGAGCCGCCGCCGACAATGGGGCAGGGCAGGGCGAGGCCTTCGCTGGCCTGATCGTAAAGCGCGCGGTGTTCCTCGCTGATCACGACTTGAACGGTGTCAATCGTAGGGTGGCTCAAGAAGGCCTGGATCGAGCGACGCAAGACCGGGATACCGGCCAACGACCGATACTGTTTCGGGAGGCCCTCACCGGCGCGCACACCGTGACCGGCAGCAACGATCAACGCAGTCGTGGTCATGCCGGACCATGGGCTTTTGCGCCCTTGAGTCGTCAAGCGTCGCGAATGCTGCAGGTGCGAAATCTTCTTGCCCTGTCCCCCGAGCTACCCTAAGTTGACCGGAAATTGAGCAATAGAAGTTTGTGCACAGAGAATGGGCAGTCCGTTCGAGAAGTTTGGAAAGCTGCCAATTGGGCTGGCCCCAA
>CAYXQB010000266.1:0-4702 GCA_964466435.1 uncultured Flavobacteriaceae bacterium
TCGCCGACGCCGCCTGGACGACGTTCTTCCTGCATC
This sequence comes from uncultured Flavobacteriaceae bacterium, assembly GCA_964466435.1. Lineage (GTDB taxonomy): Bacteria > Pseudomonadota > Alphaproteobacteria > Micropepsales > Micropepsaceae > SZUA-430. The sequence goes on from CAYXQB010000266.1 coordinate 37, forward strand.
ACTGGGCGCGCGACCGCGCTCGCGGCCGCCTGGGCGTCGAAGAGGCGGTGAAGAAGATCACCTCCGACCACGCGACGTTCATAGGCCTCAAAGATCGCGGCCGCATCGCCGTCGGCAATGTCGGCGATTTGAACGTGATCGACTGGAAGAACTTGCACCTCCGCGCGCCGCGCATGGCCTACGACCTGCCCGCGGGCGGCAAACGTTTGGTGCAGGAGGCGAGGGGCTACCTCGCGACCATCGTCGCAGGCGAGACGATCCTCGAACACGACAAACCGACCGGCGCCACGCCCGGGCGTGTGCTCAGAGCAAGCTAGCGGGGTGCTTCGCCCCGCCTGCCACTTTGTAGTCTGCATCATTAAGGGGATTCGCTCATGAACATGATCGCCGTCGCCGGCATCTTCATAACGATCGTTACGGCGATCCCCGTCTTGCTGCAGATCCGCCGCCACCCGAAGGGTCTGTTCATCCTGTTCTTCGCCGAGATGTGGGAGCGCTTCTCGTTCTACGGCATGCGCGGCCTTTTGATCTTCTACCTGACGCAGCACTTCCTGTTCGACGATGCCTTCGCGAACGGCCAATACGGAACCTACGGCGCACTCGTCTATTTGCTGCCGTTGCTCGGTGGGTTCCTCGCCGACCACTACCTCGGCACCCGCAAGGCGGTGGCTTTCGGCGCGCTGCTGCTGGTCGCCGGTCACGCGACGATGGCGATCGAAGGTGAGCCCGCAAAGCAGGTCCTGACTTATCAAGGTCAGGAATACGACTTCAGCGTCGATGGGCGCGGTAACACCCGTCAAGTCCACCTTCTGGTCGACGGCAAGTCCTACGCTATCGCGCCCGCGAACGGCGGCGACCTTGAGATCAAGGACCTGCCCGCGGGAGGCGCACTGCCGAACATCCTGCCGAAGGACTCGTTCGAGCTTTCAGTGAAGAACCGCGATCCGTTTTACGTCGGCATCTTCTATCTCGCGCTCTCGCTGATCGTGATGGGCGTCGGCTTTCTGAAGCCGAACATCTCCTCGCTTGTCGGTCAGCTCTACCCGCAAGCCGACCCGCGCCGCGACTCCGGCTTCACGCTGTTCTACTACGGCATCAACCTGGGTTCGTTCTGGGCTGCGATCATCTGCGGCTGGCTCGGCCAAGAGGTCGGCTGGTGGGCAGGCTTCGGCTTGGCGAGCGTCGGCATGCTCGCGGGTTATGTCGTCTTCGTCCTCGGTAAGCCGCATCTTGAGGGCAAGGGTGAGCCGCCGGATCCTGCCAAGCTCGCGAAACCTATCGGTGGTGTGAAGCTCGAGTGGTGGATCTACCTTGGAACGTTGCTTCCGCTCGGCGCCGTATGGCTGCTGATGCAGCGCTCCGACCTCGTCGGCTACGCGTTACTCGCAGGGTCGGTCGCGGTGCTCGCCTACCTGATCTACTTCATGATGACGCAGTGTACGCGCGCCGAAGCTCAACGCATGATCTTGGCCTTGACGCTGATCCTGTTTTCCGTCGCGTACTTCACGCTGTTCAACCAAGCCGGTTCTTCGCTGAACCAATTTGCCCAGCGCAACACCGAACTCAACCTGTTTGGCTTCGCGATGACGCCGGCCCAGACGCAGTCCTTCAACTCGGGTTTCATACTGATCCTGGCGCCGATCTTCGCCGGCATTTGGGCCTACCTCGAACCGCGCCATCTGGATCCGAACGCGCCCGCCAAGTTCGGCCTCGCGATGATCCAAATCGCAGCCGGCTTCGCCGTACTCGTCTGGGGTGCCGAGAACTTCGTCAACGCCGAGTACCGCGTGCCGATGATCTTCATCGTCGCGATGTACTTGCTGCATACGACCGGCGAACTCTTCCTCTCGCCGGTCGGCCTCTCTCAGATGACGAGACTGTCCCCAAAAGCGACCGTAGCCACGATGATGGCGACGTGGTTCTTGGGCAGCGCGTGGGCCGGTTACCTGGGAGGCCTCATCGCCAGCCTGACCGCCTCCAAAACGTTCGCCGGCCAAGTGCTCGACCCCGCCGCATCGCTTCAGACTTACATCGGCGTCTTCACAACGGTCGCTTACTGGGGTGCAGGAATAGGCGTGGCGATCCTAATCCTCTCGCCGCTCCTCGGCCGTTTGGATAAACCGGTCGACGAAGCGCCCAGAAACGCAAAGCCCGCTCCGGGCGAATAGCGGCTCAATGCACCTTCACGTGCGCAAGCTTCTCCGGATTGCGCACGAGGTAGATCGCGCCGATCTTGTCCTCGTCGACGTCGAGCTGCGCGAGCGTCTCGAAGCCCTGTCCGTCGCGGAACCACACAGAGGGCACGCCGTTCGCCGTAACGAACGTCATCTCGCGTGCGCCACCCTTGGCGCCGGCCAGATGCAGGATCAGCTGCGCGACCTCCTCGGGCGTGCTCACGACACGCAGTGCTGCGGGTGCCTTGCCGCCGCCGTCGCTGACGAACTTCACGTCACTTTTCATCATCGCGACCAGCCGCGCCGTGTCGTTCGCAGCGACCGCCGACAGGAACGCGCTCATCAGCCGTTGATGCGTTGAGGGCTCCGCACGAAAGCGCGGCCGCTCCGCGCGCACCCGCTCGCGGGCGCGAGAGATCAGCTGACGCACGGCCGGCTCGTTCTTACCCAAGGCTGCCGCAATCTCGGCATACGAGCTATCGAACGCCTCGCGCAGAATGAACGCCGCGCGCTCTTCCGGCCCCAACCGCTCCAGCACGACCATCAATCCCAACGACAAATCGTCGGCGAACGACTCCAATTCCGCCTCGCGCCGCTCGCCGCCTTCCATCGTGAGAATGGGCTCCGGCAGCCACGGACCCACGTAAACTTCGCGCGCCGCCTTCGCGCGCCGCGTTCTGTCCAAGCACAGGCGCACGACAACGGTCGTCAGCCACGCCGCCGGCGTCTCGATCGAGGCATGATCGGCCGCCTGCCAGCGCAGATAGGCGTCCTGCACCGTGTCCTCGGCCTCACTCCATCGCCCAAGCATCCGGTAGGCGACATGCGTCAGCCTCTTGCGCTCCGCTTCGAAGGGTGCGACCTGGTTCATGCCGCCTTCGCTGTTAATGTCACTTGGTCGTTCACGACCACACGCTCGCACGTGTGCGCGTACCCCAGCCCGCGCTTCAAGCCGGGATAGAACCGCGCCGCGGCGATTGTGAACGCAAGCTCGATCAAGCCTTGCTCACCCCACAGCTTTCGAATCTGGTCGCGCATTTCGTCCGCCATGACGCCTTGCCCGACAGCCTCGCCGTACTTGAACGCCAACGCAACGTGCGGCGGAACGCCGTCGAGCTTGCGCGCCGCCAGCGAACGCAACACATCGGCGTCGACCCGGTCCTTCAGCGCCAGATTGACGTGAATCTGCACACACGGCCCGCAGTCCTCGACCATCGCCGCCGCCATGCCCGCCGCGTGATAGGCGTCTGCAGGCGTGTGTTTGCGGTTGCCCTCAATGACTTTGATCATGGAAAAGCGCCACAGCCGCGACGGCGCGACGTCGCGAAGGTGATACGCGTAGTCCATGTTGACGTCGCCGATCTGCGTCCGCCCCCACGCAAGCAGTTTTGTAAGCAGCCAACGGTTCATGGTGCGCTCCGCCATTGAAAGAAGCTGACGACAATCGCGAGCACCGCCGGCAAGTGCACGGCGAGAAGCTCATTCGCGAGCACGTCGTGATGGTGTCCCATGAAGGTCTCGCCCGCGTGCAGCAGGGCGTGCCCGCCGATGAACAGCGCAGCCAGCGCACTCGCCCGCCACCCGGCGCTATGCGCACTCCACGCGAGCGCGACGCCCGCTGTGAAGTAGGCGATGCCGATATCGCGCACGAAGTGATGGTTAAGTGGTCCGGTGTCGGGCACGCCGGGTACCGCCGCATACCAACCGGGCGGATCGACGAACATGTAAACCCCGTTCGCGGCCATCAGCGCCGCCAAGACGAATGCCAATATTTTCATCAGGGTTAGGCCTCCTTGCCCGATATGACGCGCCAAGCCCTGCCAGTGTGACAGGGCCCGAATGTTGACAACCCGGCCCGGGATCGGGCACCACTCGCGACAGAACGACGCAACAAGGGCTAACCCATTGGCTCGCCTTCGCGAATTTGCGGGCGTAGCGACGTGGGCAGTGCAGCATGACCGCTACGTACCTCGATTTCGAAAAGCCGATCGCCGACCTCGCCGGCAAAGTCGAAGAGCTGAAGCGCGTCGCCGCGCAAGGCGAACACCCTGTCTCGATCGACGAAGAAGTTTCGCGCCTTGAAGACAAGGCGCGCCAACTCCTCGCCGAGACCTACGCGAAGCTCACGCCGTGGCAGAAGACAATGGTCGCCCGCCACCCGGAGCGCCCGCACTTCCTCGACTACGTGCACGCACTGATTCAGGACTTCACGCCGCTCGCAGGTGACCGCGCCTACGCCGACGACAAGGCGATCTTGGGCGGCATGGGCAACTTCCGCGGCCGCACCGTCATGGTGATCGGTCACGAGAAGGGCAACGACACGAAGACGCGGCTCCGGCACAACTTCGGCATGGCAATGCCCGACGGTTACCGCAAGGCGATCCGCCTGATGTCGATGGCCGAGCGCTTCAACATGCCGGTCATCACGCTCGTCGACACGTCGGGCGCCTATCCGGGGGTCAGCGCCGAAGAACGCGGCCAAGCCGAAGCGA
>CAYXQB010000267.1:0-4670 GCA_964466435.1 uncultured Flavobacteriaceae bacterium
AGAACCCGAACGGCATGTCGTCGGCCTACCGCTCGCTGCACATCAATACGTCGCGGGACAAGATGGCCTATTCGGACTTTCCGATGCCGGCCAGCTTTCCGGACTATCCGCATCACGAGCAGATTGCGGCCTATTTCGATTCCTATGTCGATCATTTCGGCCTTCGCGACCGCATCGCCTTCGGGTGCGGGGTGAAGCGGGCGGAGCCGACCGGCGACGGGCTGTGGTGGATTACGCTCGAGAGCGGGGAGCAACGGCTCTACGATGCGCTGGTCGTCGCGAACGGCCACCATTGGGACCCGCGAATGCCGGAGCCCGGTTATCCCGGCACGTTCGACGGTAAGCAAATTCACAGCCATGCCTATATCGACCCGCGCGATCCGCTGCTTTGCCGCGAACGTAACGTGCTCGTTGTCGGGTTCGGCAATTCGGCGCTCGATATCGCGTGCGAGCTTGGGCACAAGGGCGTCGCGAAGAAGGTGTTTCTCTCGCAGCGGCGCGGCTATTGGGTGATACCGAAGTACACGGCGGGCGAAGTGCTGGACGTGCAGATCGCGCATCCGAGCAAGGATCCATCGTGGACGCAGCGCTATCTGCCGGCGCCACTCTTGCGTTGGCTCGCCGAGAAGCAGCTTGAGTCCACAGCGGGGCGGCCCGAGCAATTTGGGCTGATGGCCGCCGACCATGGTTTCTTGACGACGCATCCGGCGGTCAGCCAGGAACTCTATGGGCGTATCGGTTCCGGCGATATCACCCCAAAGCCCGATGTCCGCGAACTCCGCGGCAAGCAGGTCGCGTTCGCGGATGGCAGCATCGAGGATGTGGACATCATCATCTGGTGCACGGGCTACAAGATTTCGTTCCCGTTCTTCGACGAGGGGCTGATTTCGGCGCCGGGGAACGACATTGCTCTGTGGAAGCGCATGATCGACCCAAGGTTCCTGAACCTGTCCTTCGTCGGGCTTGTGCAGCCGCTGTGTGCGATGATGCCGATTGCGGAAGAACAGGCGAAGTTCCTTGCGCACTACCTCACCGGGCACTATGCGATTCCGCCGGTCGAGATGATGAGCGCGGAGCGGATTGAGATGCACGAACGTGTCAAGCGGGGTTACGTGTCGTCGCCGCGCCACACGATTCAGATCAATTGCGGGGAATACACCACCGATTTGCGGCGGGAGCTCGCCAAGGGCAAGAGGCGCGCGGCTGCCCACGGGTATATGCTGCCCATCGAGCCCCGGGTGATCCGGCCCTCGCCCAAGGAAACAGTGGCAGCATGAGCCTCGACGCCGACGCAAAGGCACGTGGTAAGCGCGAAGAAACGAAGGCGAGCAATCGCCAGGCGATCATCGACGCGGCGCGGCGTGTGTTTGCGGAGTTGGGGTATGGCGCCACGACCGTGCGCGACATCATACGCGCCACCGATCTCGCGTCGGGCACGTTCTACAACTACTTCAAGTCGAAGGAAGAGGTGTTCCAGGCGCTTCAGGACGAGACGGCGTTGCGCGTGCGTCCGCGGTTGCGCGCCGAGCGCATCCGGGCACGCAATTTCGAAGAGTTCATCGCGGGGTCGTTCCGGACGTTCTTCGACTTCGTGAAGAACGATCACTCGACCTTCGCCACCATGCGGCGCAATCCGGAGATGCAGCGCGTGCGCATCGATACGCCGGAGGTCATCGCCGGATTCGACGAACTGCGCACCGACTTGGAGCGTGGGATCGCGAGCGGCGTGATGCCCGACACCGACCCCGATCTGTTGATGGCCTCCATCGTCGGCGTCGCGTTCGAGGTCGCCAATCATTTGGTCGCGCGCGAAGACCTTAGCGTTGAGGAGGCCGCCAAGTTCGCGACCGCGCTGTTCCTCGGCGGCGTGCAGGCCCTGCCGAAGCGCAAGCGACCCTAAGGCTATGTCGCTCGCGGATTCACTTCTCAAGTGGGCGCAGTCTGGCGGCTCGGGTGAGCTTGAATTTCCTCGGGATGCGCGCGTGACAACCGCCGCGGAGGCTGTTGCAGTTTGCGACGCCTTGGGTGCGTACGACCCCCGGAGTGATGGGGGCGATTTGATTCTGTCTCCGCTTCATCGCCTTGTCGGCCTGTTTCAGGATGCGGAAGGAGCATCAATCCAGACTCTACGCCGTTCGGGGTTGCCGCAGCTGCGCCGCATCTTGCAGAGTTGGATGGAGACGGTCTCCTCGAAGTCGACGGAGGAACGAACGCCGCTGGCAGCCAGCGACTATATGTTTCTTGCGAAGATTCTTGCGTTGTATGGTGAGAAGGAAGATGTAGCGCTCATTGCTGAGCTGGCGCGGCTACCGGTGGTGCGGGACGAGTACCTCTGGGAGGTTGTTTTTCGAACGGCGCTCGCCGATGAGTCCCTTGCGACGACTCTTTGCGACAAGCTTTGTGATCCGATCCCGCGAGGCTTCTTGGGCGTCGCGTACCTCGATCTCGCGAACGCTCTCGCGCGAGATGGCAAGATTGGCGTTCACCCCTTCAACTCCGACGAAGGAACTGCTCGGCTCAAGGAAATGATTGGGGACACTAAGCCAGAGCACTCAAGTCACGCTGTGTCGGCTATTGCGGCGGCGCCGTTCCTGATGCCGTATGCGCGTGAAGCGCTCTTCACGGCCGCCGATCATCACAACGATCCATTGGTTCGGGTCGAATCGGCGTGGGCTCGGGAACGGGCTGGCGATCTGGCCGGCCGTGCTTTGTTGACTGCGTTTTGCCTCGATCCGAGGTATGCCCAAAGAGCGATGATGTATCTCGAAGAGCTCGGGCTGATCGAAGCTATACCTGTGTCGTCGAGGACTCCCGACTTTCTTGCGCAGGCGGAGATGTGCGATTGGCTGGGTCATCCGATGGAGTTCGGTGAACCACCCGATAGGATCTCTATGTTCGATTCACGAGAACTGTTCTGGCCACCGACCAACGATCGGCGCGTTATGTGGCTACTGAAGTATGAGTACGACAAGCGAGGCGAGCGAGAAGAGACGGTTGGCATAGGCTTGGTCGGGTCGATCACGTTCGCAATGTTTGAGGACTGCACCCCAGACATGTCGCCTGAGGATATTTTCGGCGTGCACTGCTGCTGGGAGCTTGAGACCAACACGACCCTCGGTTCCCCGGTGTGCGGAGCGCATCTACAGGGCGCACCATCCTGGCCAAGCACAACAAGGGCTTCTAGTTGGTCTAGATTGTCTGCGCGCCGCGGATGAGTTTGCCGGGCAGGGCGCTTGTCGGTTTGCCGTTTCTGTATGTGATTTGGCCGGAGACGATCGTCGCGTCGTAGCCGTCGGCGTGCTGTACCAATCGGCGGCCGCCGGCGGGTAGGTCGTAGGCGACCGCCGGGCGGTGGAGCGTCAGGCGCGCGTGGTCGATCACGTTAAGGTCGGCTTTGTAGCCGGGCTTCAGGAGGCCACGGTCGAGCAGGCCGACCGCTTCGGCCGTGTCGCGGCATTGGGCTTTGATCACCCATTCGAGCGGCAGTTTTTCGCCGCGAACGCGATCGCGCGTCCAGTGCGTGAGCATCGAGGTCGGGAAGCTGCCGTCGCAGATCATCCCGACATGCGCGCCGCCGTCGCCAAGGCCCAAGATCGTTCCGGCGTGGCGCATCATGGCGAGTGAAGGCTCCAGGCTGTCGTTTGCGTAGTTTAGAAATGGAAACAGGATCAGCCCCTTGCCGTCGTCGGCGAGCAGCCAATCGTACGCGAGTTCTTCAGGGCGTCTGTTCCGGCGCGCTGCTTGCGCACCCAGGCTCATGTCGGGCGTGGGCTCGTAGTCCGGCGGATCGGCGAGCGGGAACATTTTTGCGAAGTTTCGCAGCACTGCTTTGACGAAGGGGTTGTCGGTTGCGGGCTCTTCCGACAGCAGGGCGCTACGCATCTCGGTCGTGCGCATGGCGGCAAGGCGGTCCGCGAACGGCAGGTCTGCGATCCTCTTGTAGCTTTCGTGCGCCGAAAACGGATTCAGCGTCAGCGAGAGGCCGAGCAGGAGGCCGACGGGGCGGCCACAGACTTGCGCTTTCACCGGCAGCTTGTCCGCGGCGCATTGGTCGAGGAACTGCAGCAGCATCTTCCACGCATCCGGCCCTCGGTCGCTTTGGGCGAGCGAGAAGGAGAGCGGGCGGCCCGATTCGGCCACAAGGCGCCGGAGCATCGAAAGCTCAGCGGCCGGGTTCAGGAAGTCGGAGACGACCTGCAGCACGCCGCGGTTCGCGGCTTTGAGGCCCATTGCGATCCCGAGCAGTTCGTCTTCGGCAGCGGTGAGGGTCGGCGTCGGCTTTCCGTCGCTGGTGCGATGGTTCAGTGTGCGCGAGGTCGAGAAGCCCAGCGCGCCCGCTTCAACCGCGCCGCGCGCGATGCGGCCCATGGCGGCAATTTCTTCGGCTGTTGCCGGTTCGCGGTCGGCGCCGCGCTCGCCCATCACATAGACGCGCAGGGCGCCATGCGGGACTTGGGTCGCGAAGTCGATATCGTGCGGGCGGGCTTCGAGCGCGTTTAGGAACTCGGGGAACGTTTCCCAATTCCATTTCAGGCCTTCGGTCAGGACCACCCCGGGGATGTCTTCCACGCCTTCCATCAGGCGGATCAGCATGTCGTGGTCGTTCGCGCGGCACGGCGCGAATCCGACGCCGCAGTTGCCCATGACGGCTGTCGTGACCCCATGCCACG
>CAYXQB010000268.1:0-4669 GCA_964466435.1 uncultured Flavobacteriaceae bacterium
CGTTCTGGTCGATTTTTTCACGGAATGGTGCGCGCCCTGCAAACCGCTCGCCGCGCTGCTCGACGAACTATCGACGGAGATCGGCGACAAGATCACGATCGTGAAAGTGAACGCAGAGGAAAGTCCGACCATTACGAACAAGTTCGGCGTGCGCGGCTTTCCGACGATGCTGATCTTCAAGGGCGGCGAAGTCGCCGCCTCACGCAGCGGCGCGATGCCGAAGGCCAAGATCCGCGAGTGGATCGAGCAGAGCATCTGACGGCTTTGTGAACCGCTAATCCTGACGCTTGGTGTCAGGTTTTGGCGGTTACTTCTTGCCCGTCAGCAGACGGGGTAACGATGTCAGGACATTCGGTGTTTACCCGGCGGGCGGCGATTACGCTGCTCGGCGGGGCGGCTGCACTGCCGCTCGGTGTGGCGGCGCTTAGCGCCGAGGGCGAAAGCGCGCGCCTTGCGAAGGTCTTTCAAGATAGCGACGAGGATCAGCTGCGGCTGACGCCGCAAGCGGCGACTGGGCGGGGCGACTATCGCTATGCCGACCAGTTCGGCGATCTGATCAGCGACGACTTTCAACGTGCGTTCGAGGCATATGCACGGCGCGATCTCGCGCGGATCGCATCCATCGACCGGGCGAAGCTCCCGCCGGTCGGGCAACTCCAATACGATGTGTTCAAGTACCAGACAGAGTTTGCGATTCGCGGGTACGAAACGGGTGCTGCGCAGACGAATACGCAAGACTTCGCGCTGGATCACTTGAGCGGTCAACATGTCGTGTTTCCGCAGTTCATGTCTGCGCAAGGCGGATATCCCTATCGCTCGGTTGGCGACTACGAGAACGCGCTGAAGATGCATGAGGGCTTCGTGCTCTTCCTCGATAGAGCGCGCTCGTACATGGCGCGCGGAATCCGCCGTGGAAACGTGCATCTGCGAATCGTAGCGGAGCGCATGATCGGGCAATTGCGCGAAGCGCTGGCTGCCGGTGTCGACGGGAGTCCGTTGCTTACACCTACCGCAAACTTTCTGGCTCCTGTGGGCGTCGCGGATCGTGCAAGGTTGACCGCCGCCTTCCGCCAGTCGATCGAGGCGCGCGTGCTCCCGGCGTTTCGTGAACTGCTGGCATTCCTGGAGGGCGAGTATCTGCCCGCGACACGTACGGGTGTGCCGGGCCTCGCGGCGCTGCCGAAGGGGGCGGCGCTCTATGCGTATTTCCTCGAGCTCTTCACGACGACGCGTCTGAGCGCCGACGAGATTCACGCCGTTGGGCTTGCCGAGGTCGCGCGCGTTACGGCGGAGATGGAGCGGGTGAAGGCACGCGTGGGTTTCGAGGGCTCGCTCGCAGCGTTCTTTGCGCACTTGAAGAGCGAGCCGAAATTCAAGTTCGCCACGCGCGAAGCCTATCTCCAGCGCTTTCAGGATATCTGGAAGCGCGTCCGGCCGCTGCTGCCGCAGTATTTCGCAAAAGTTCCCACATTGCCGTTCGAGATCAGACCGGTGCCAGCCGAGATCGAGGGAACGGCAGGTGGTGCGTACTACATTCCAGGTACGCCGGACGGATCGCGGCCCGGTGTCTTCTACGCAAACACGTCGAACCTGCCGACGCGGACCTCGCCGATTATGACGGCCTTGTTCCTACACGAGGCGCAGCCCGGGCATCACTTTCAATCCGCGCGGGCCATGCAGGACGAGGCGCTGCCAGCGTTTTTGCGCTTCCTGTGGAACTCGGGATACGTCGAAGGGTGGGCACTCTATTGCGAGCGGCTGGGGATAGAGATGGGTGTCTATGACGATCCCTATCAGTATTTCGGCATGCTTGACTTGGAGATGTTTCGCGCGGTGCGGCTTGTCGTCGATACCGGGCTGCACGCGAAGGCGTGGGGCCGCGAGGCTGCGATCGAATACATGGCAACGCGTACGTCGCTTGATCGCGACGCGATCGTGCTTGAGATCGACCGTTACATCGTGACGCCGGGACAAGCGACAAGTTACAAGGTCGGTGAAATCGTCATCCGCAAGTTGCGGGCACAGGCGGAGAAGGCACTGGGCAGCCGTTTCGATCTGCGTGCATTTCACGAACAAGTGCTCAACACGGGCTCGATTCCGATGCATGTGCTGGAGGATAAGATCGGGCGTTGGATTGCGCGTGGAGGCGGCTGAAGGTGATGACGAATACTCTCTATGTCGGCAACAAGAACTACTCGTCGTGGTCGCTGCGGCCATGGCTCTGTCTGCGTTGGGCGAAGATCCCGTTTGAGGAGCGCCTGATCCGGCTCGATCAACCGGGGTACGGCAAGCAGGCGATCGCCGAGGTGCTGGCTGTCGCGCCGAACGGGCGGGTGCCTTCGCTGAACGCAGACGGTCTGGTGATCTGGGACTCGCTTGCGATCGCGGAGTGGGCTGCGGAAGAGGCGCCTGAGGCGTGTCTGTGGCCGCGCGACCGGCGGCTACGCGCTGAGGCGCGCGCCATCGTTGCCGAGATGCATTCGGGATTTCCAGCCGTGCGGCGTGACCTGTCGATGAACATACGCAGGCGGGCGCAAGTGAAGGAATGGCCCGCGGAAACGGCTACTGAGCTGTCGCGGATCGATGCATTGCTGGGAGGCTTGAGAGCGCGGTTTGGCGATGCGGGGCCGTGGCTCTTTGGAGCACGAACGATCGCCGACGCATTCTACGCGCCTATTGCAACCCGCATGCGTACGTATGGGGTTAGGCTCTCGACGCAGGCGCAGTCCTATTGCGATGCGGTGTTTGCCGATGCGGACTTTCTGGCTTGGGAGAAGGACTGCGTGCCCAACAGTTGGGACGCGTCGGGTTTTTCGGTGATCGACGGTATGTATGCGTGAGCGTTCCTTGTTCAGCCTAGATCGGCGTGCATTCGTCGCGGGCGCTGGCTCGCTCGGGTCGTTGGCTGTTGCGCGGGCGCAGCCTGTGGCGAGCTGGAAAGTGTTGTCCACCGAGCCCTACAAGGGCAAGCAGGACGATATCTCCTTCGTCTCGCGCGATGTGGGTTGGTACGGCAACGGCGCTGGGAAGCTCTTCCGCACCCTGAATGGCGGCGAGAGCTTCGAGAAAATCTGGGAGCAGCCGGGGACGTTCATCCGCGCCCTTGGCTTTGTCGATGAGCGCGATGGGTTTTTGGGCAATGTCGGCACGGACTACTATCCAGGCGTGACCGACACGAAGCCGCTTTATCGTACGCGTGATGGCGGCGCGACGTGGCAGCCGATCGATGTGCCCGGGCTCGAGATCGTCAAAGGCATCTGCGGGATCGACATTCTGACGCAGAGACGTGTCTATCAGGGCGAACTGCGGACAACGGCGATCGTGCATGCTGCCGGGCGCGTCGGCGGGACGGCAGCGATGTTGCGCTCGACCGACGGCGGCACGTCGTGGCGCGTGATTGATCTCAGGCCGCACGCTGGAATGATCCTCGACGTGAAGTTCTTCGATGCCGACAACGGACTCGTGTGCGCGGCGACGTCGGCCGACATCGAGAAGGCGAACGCACTCATCTTGCGGACGATCGATGGCGGGCAAACCTGGACGCGGGCTTATCAAGGTGGGCGTGCGTTCGAAAACTGCTGGAAGATGAGTTTTCCGTCGCGCGATATCGGCTATGCGACTGTGCAGAACTACCAGGAAGGCGCGACAAAGCGGGTCATCGTGAAGACGACGGACGGCGGCAAGACGTGGAGCGAGCTGCCGCTTGTCGACGATGCGCGCGTGCGTGAGTTCGGCGTCGGTTTCGTGGATGAGCGTTGGGGTTGGGTTGGGACCACGATTTCAGGCTTCGAGACGCGCGATGGCGGAGCGACGTGGGCGCCGGTGCAGATGGGCCAGGCGGTCAACAAGATAAGGATCGTGCGCGACGGGGCGCGCTTTCGCGCGTTCGCTATCGGCGTGCAGGTGCACCGGTTGGACGGTTAGGCGTTTTCGCGCAAGACCGCGCCCGCAAGGCGCAGCGAGCCGCAGAGAACGATGCGCGGCGGCGTTTTCGATTTGGCAAGTTGGGCGCGGGCTTCGATTTGCAGCATCGCGTCTTCGATCGAGGGGGCGGGGTGGGCGTCGAGCCCTTCGGCGCGCGCGGCGTCGTAGAGTTGGCCGGCGCCTAAGCTTGCGGTTTCGCCCGGGATTTCGACTGTCGTGACGTGTTTCGCCAGGTCGCGGAAGGCCGCAAAGAAGCCGCGCGGGTCCTTCGTCTGTAGCATGCCGCACACCAAATAGAGCGGGCGCGGGTGCGTCTCTTCGAGGTCGGCGATTGCGTGGGCCAGCGCGCGGCCGCCGTGCGGATTGTGGGCGCCATCGAGCCAGATCTCGGCGTCCTTCGGCGCCGCGTTGACCAGAGGGCCTCGTGTCAGGCGCTGCATGCGGGCGGGCCAATCGACAGACATCAGGCCGTCTTCGAGCGCACGGTCTTCGATCGTGAAACCCGTCGCTTTGCGAAGCGCTGCAATGGCGACGGCGGCGTTGACGATCTGGTGCGCACCGGGCAGACGCGGCATCGGCAGGTCGATCAGACCGTTTTCGTCCTGGAACACCATGCGGCGGTGCTCTTCGTGGGCCATGAAATCCTGCCCCCAAATCGAGAGCGGTATGCCGAGCTGAATGGCGCGCGCTTCGATGCATTCGCGCGCTTCGTCGGTTTGCGGGCCGCTCACGCAGGGTCCCCCGC
>CAYXQB010000269.1:0-4613 GCA_964466435.1 uncultured Flavobacteriaceae bacterium
GTCTGCTCGCGACGATCGAGACGGTCACGCACGCCGTGCCGCACGATGAACAGACGCAGACCGTCGTGATCGAGCCTATGCTGACCGAGCAGTGGTACCTGAACGTGAAGCCCTTGGCCGAGAAGGCGCTTGCGGCCGTGCGCGAAGGGCGGACGGTGTTCGTGCCGGAGCGGTTTGCCGACACCTACTACCGCTGGCTTGAGAACATTCAGCCGTGGTGCGTGTCGCGCCAGCTTTGGTGGGGACACCAGATTCCGGCCTGGTACGACGATCAAGGCAACGTGTTCGTCGAAGAGACGGAGGCCGAAGCCTATGCCGCCGCGAAGGCGAAGCACGGGCGTGAGGTGACGCTGACGCGCGATCCGGACGTGCTCGACACGTGGTTCTCATCCGGCTTGTGGCCGTTTTCGACTTTGGGCTGGCCAGAGGACACGGCGGAGTATCGCCGCTACTACAAGACCGACGTTCTGGTCACGATGTTCGACATCATCTTCTTTTGGGTCGCCCGGATGATGATGTTCGGTATCCACTTCACGGACGACGTGCCGTTCCACACCGTCTACATCCATGCCCGCGTCGTCGACGAGAAGGGGCAGAAGATGTCGAAGACGCGCGGGAACGTGATGGACCCGCTCGTGCTGATCGACGAGTTCGGCGCGGACGCGCTGCGTTTTGCGCTCGCGATCGCGGCGGCGCCGGGCAAAGACCTGCGCATGGGCCGAAGCCGCGTCGAGATCTACCGCAATTTCTGTACGAAGATTTGGAACGCGGCGCGCTTCTGCGAGATGAACGAGTGCAAGCGCCCGGAGCATTTCGATCCGGCGACTCTGGCGTCGACGGCGAACCGCTGGATCGTCGGCGAACTCGTGCATATGCGGAACAACCTGACGCAGTCGATCGAGGCGTTCCGCTTCAACGATGCCGCCGGCGCGCTCTATGAGTTCGTCTGGAACGTCTATTGCGATTGGTATCTCGAGTTCATCAAGCCGATCCTGGCCGGCCACGACAGCACGCAGAAGGCCGAGACGCGCGCGACCGCGGCTTGGGTGATGGATGAGGTGTTGAAACTCATGCATCCGTTTGTGCCGTTCATTACGGAAGAATTGTGGCGCGTGACGGGCGAGCATGGACCGAAGCGCGCGACGATGCTGATCTCAGCGGACTGGCCGCACTACGAGGCCATTCCGCACGACAAGGAAGCGGCTGCGGAAATGAACTGGGTGAAGGCGCTGATCAGCGAAGTGCGCTCGGTGCGCGCGGAGATGAACGTGCAGCCGTCGGTGAAGCTGCCGCTCACGCTCAAGACCGGCAATGGCACCGAGATCGAGTGGCTGGAGCGGCACAACGATCTGATCCTGCGCATGGCGCGGTTGGAGTCAGCCAAGGGCGGCGAGCTTGCAAAGGGCTCGGCGCAGATCGTCGTTGGCGACGGCACGGCGGGACTTGCGCTCGAGGGCTTCATCGATTTCGCGAAGGAAAAGGCGCGTCTGTCGAAAGACATGCAGAAGGTCGAGGGCGAGATCGGGCGCATCGACCAGAAGCTCGGCAACAAGGATTTCGTGACCCGTGCGCCGGAAGAAGTGGTCGAGGAGTTGCGCGAAAAGCGTGCCGAGTACGAGGCGCAGAAGGCGAAGCTCGGCGAGGCGCTGAAGCGGCTGGAGTAGGCCCTACGGCTCGAACAGCAGCTTGATGTAGTTGCGGTAGTGCATGATCTGTGCGGGGAGTGCCGTGCGTTCGTGCAGCGCCTTCGAGAGGATGATGCCGCCGTCGACGAGGGCGCTGAGGGCGTCTGCTAGTGAGTCCAGATCGACCGCAAGCTTTGGCGGGTATCGTTCGGCGATGCGGTCCAGGTGTGTGCGAAACCGCTTGCGCCAGGCGAGGAAGCCCTCGGCGCTGAGCGCGCGCACTTCGGCATCGAACAGCTGGTCTTGATAGACGACCGCAGCGGCGATGCAGCCGGGGTGGACGTCGTGCACATTGTCCATCAGCTCCGCAAACAGTTTGAGGCCGATCAGGAAGCTGGCCAGCGGATCGTCGTGCAACTCGGCGGCACGGTTGAAGATGTCGTCGAGCTGGCGCGCATTCTCGTCGAGATAACGCTGCATGAGCTCTCGGGCCAGATCGTTCTTGTCCTTGAAGTGGTAGAAGAAGCCGCTCTTCGTGATGCCGACGCCAGCGATCAGTTCCTCGATCGATGTCGAGGCGAAGCCTTTCTGCAGGACAAGCTGCTCGGCGAGTTCGAGCAGGCGTTCCCGGTTGGACACGGGCTTTTGCTTGGCGGCGACGGTCATGGCCAACTGTACCATAGGTGCAGTCTGGGGTGTTTGGCGGCGTGACCAGCGTCACGCCGTGCCGTTGCGAAAAACACCTATCCCACTGATTTTCAATTACTTTCCATTTCGTGATGGGGCCGTACCAAGGGTCGGCTAGAGTCCGAGCATGCTCATGCATAGTTACTCGCCCATCAGCGTTGGGCGGTGTCGTCCGATGCGGCGCCTTTGAAGGAGTGAAGACGTGAAGAAGTACGATAAGAGGGGTAACCCCGTTTCCTATGGTTCGCAGGCCGCGATCGACAAGCTCGACCGGGCGGCGGACATGCTGGCCGCTTTCAAGGCGGACACGCTCGGTGCGATCGACGAGGTCATTGCAGAGCATCCGGACTTCGCGTTGGCGCATGCCATGCGGGCTGGTGCGCTGGCGACAGCGACGGACAAGGCGTTCGAGGACGAGGCGCTGAAGAGCCAGAAGGCGGCGGAGGCATTGGCGGCGCGCGCGAACGAGCGCGAACAGCTGCATATTGCGGCGAGCCGGGCCTGGCTTGGCGGAGATCTCGGTGCCGGTGTGGAATTGTGGGGTAGGGCTTCGATGCTTCACCCGCACGACCTGACGGCGTTGCAGTTCGCGCATGCGGGCGATTTTTTCCTCGGCTACTCGCATATGCTGCGCGACCGCGTTGCGCGGGTGTTGCCGAAGTGGAGCCGCGACGTTCCGGGGTACGGCTTCGTGCATGGCATGTATTCGTTCGGGCTTGAGGAGTCCGGCGAGTATGCCGCCGCCGAACGGCACGGCCGCGAGGCTGTCGCGATCAACAAGGAAGACGGCTGGGCGGCCCATGCGGTCGCGCACGTCATGGAGATGCAGGGCCGCGCGAAGGAAGGCGTGGAGTATCTCGCGGCAACGGCGGCCGGCTGGGAGCCGGGCAGCGGCTTTGCCTATCACCTGTGGTGGCACAAAGCGCTGTTCCATCTCGACACGAACGACGTGAAGTCGGTTCTCAAGCTTTACGACGAAAAGGTGTCGGCCGGCGGCTTCGGCCAGGCGTTGGAGCTGCTCGACGGTTCGGCCTTGCTGTGGCGGCTGCACTTACTCGGTCACGATGTCGGCAACCGGTGGGACGATCTGGCTCAGAAGTGGGAAGCGCGCATCGATCATGGCTACTACGTGTTCAACGACGTGAACGCGATGATGGTGTTTGCGGCGACCGGCAATGTGGCAGCGCAGAATCGCCTGATCGCTGCGGTGAAGCGGGCGACCGACGGCAAGGGCACGAACGCGATGATGTCGCGCGAAGTGGGCCTGCCCGCATGCGAGGGCTTTGCGGCCTTCGGGCGGGGCGAGTACGCGAAGGCGATCGACCTGCTGTTGCCGGTGCGCGGCAAGGCGAACCGTTACGGCGGCAGCCACGCGCAGCGCGACATGTTCTCGTGGACGCTCACCGAAGCGGCCATCCGGGCGGGCGACCGTGCGCTGGCGGATGCGTTCGTGGCCGAACGGTTGGTCGGCAAGCCAGAGAGCCCCGTCAATCAGGCTTGGGCCGTTCGCAAGGACAAGTTGGCCCGGAAGCAGGCGGCTTAAACGAACGCGGTGGCGCGCTTACGTTCGGAGTGAGCGCGCGACTGCCGGGACGTCTATCAAGATGCCGAGTACGGTCGCGAGGTACACGAACGCGACGGATGCCGGGATGAGCACGAGCCGGTGATCCGGTTCGAGCATGAAGAGCGCCGCTACGATCAGCGCGCGAGCGATCGCGTGGGCGGTGTAGAGTGCGGTACGGCCGTAGCTCCAGCCGATGACCGGCCAGTGCATGGACATGCCGATCGCGAGGATCGGCAGTGCGAGATCTGGTGCGGTCCAGAAGGCGAGTGCTGCCATCGGCCAGAAGAGCAGCATGCCGAACATAGCCGGTCCGATGATGCTGCCAGCTGCCGACTTGTCGCCCATGAAGTTGACGCCGGCGAGGGTGGAGAGCCCCCAAGCCAGCGGAAAGATAGCGCCGCTGCCGATGAAGGCGATGGTGAGGTAGGTCTTCAACGGCAGATCCATCGTGCCGAGATAAGCGAGCGCGCCCCAGTAGATTGCGCCGGCGAGCGGGAACGTGTAGCCGCCTTTCAGGCGAACGAACGACTCGAGCCGGTCGCGTCGCAGTGCGTTTTCCAGATCCATCCTTGCCCCCAAACGTCCGGGGCTAGGTTTGCACAAAGTTGCGGCCGTCGAAAAGCTCTGAAGAGGGTGAACGGTAGCGGGCGCTGCAGATGTGCACGAACTGCGCGATTTCTTTGGCGCCGGCTCGACCGTCGAGGATGGCGAAGTCGCCCATACCGATGCGAATAGGC
>CAYXQB010000270.1:0-4597 GCA_964466435.1 uncultured Flavobacteriaceae bacterium
CACGAACCTGATGTCGCTCGACCGTGCGCGTCCTCTTCACGTCTACGATGCCGACAAGCTCAAGGTCGAAATCCACGCGCGCCTCGCGAAAAAGGGCGAGAGCGGCCTCGCGCTCGACTGCAAGACCTACGAACTCGACACGGAGATGTGCGTCATCGCCGACGACAACGGAGTCCTGGGCTTGGGCGGCGTCATGGGCGGCGAAACCACGGGCGTGAGCGAGACGACGACGAACGTCTTCATCGAAAGCGCCTACTTCGATCCCGTCCGCACCGCGCGCACGGGCCGCGAACTCGGCATCAACTCCGACGCCCGCTACCGCTTCGAACGCGGCGTCGATCCGGAGTATGTGACGCCCGGCCTCGACCTCGCGACCAAACTCGTGCTTGATCTTTGCGGCGGCGAAGCCTCCGACGTCACGGTGGCCGGCCGCGCCCCGGACACGAAGCGCGACATCACGTTCGACCCCGCACTGGTCGAAAAGCTCTGCGGCATGAAAATCCACGCGGGCGAGGCGATGACAATCCTCGACCGCCTGGGTTTCCGCGCCGTCGTCGGCACCCGTGTCGCCGTCCCGTCCTGGCGTCCGGACGTGCACGGCCCCGCCGATCTCGTGGAAGAAGTCGTGCGGATCGCCGGCTTCGATAAAATCCCTTCAACGCCGCTCCCGCGCCCATCCAGCGTGCCGCTACCGGTGTTGACACCGATGCAAAAGCGCGTGCGCGCCGCCAAGCGCACATTGGCCAGCCGCGGCCTCACCGAAGCGATGACCTGGTCGTTCGTCTCGAAGGCGCAGGCCGCCC
The DNA here is from genome assembly GCA_964466435.1 of uncultured Flavobacteriaceae bacterium. Lineage (GTDB taxonomy): Bacteria > Pseudomonadota > Alphaproteobacteria > Micropepsales > Micropepsaceae > SZUA-430. Next base: position 804 of record CAYXQB010000270.1, read on the forward strand.
TCTTCGGCGGCGTGCCGGAAGCCTTGTTGCTTGCCAACCCAATCTCGGCCGACCTCGATGCCATGCGCCCGAGCGTTCTGCCCGGCCTGCTCGCCGCCGCCCAACGCAACGCCGCGCGCGGACAGAAAGACCTCGGCCTCTTCGAAGTTGGACCGCAATTCTTAGGCCCCGAACCCGGCGAACAGTTGACCGCCGCCTCCGGCATTCGCGTGGGCGCAGGCCCGCGCAATTGGGGCAAGCAACCCTGGAACGCCGACGCCTTCCAAGCGAAGGCCGACGTCCTCGCGATCCTCGACGCCTGCGGCTTCGCCGGTGACGCCGCGCAAGTGACCGCGGACGCCCCCGCCTGGTTCCACCCAGGCCGCTCCGGCGCGCTGCGTTTGGGCCCGAAGAACGTGCTCGCCTACTTCGGCGAACTGCACCCGCGCATCCTCGCAGCGTTCGACCTCACCGGTCCCGTCGCCGCGTTCGAAGTCATGCTCGAGACGCTCCCCGCGCAAAAGGCAAAGCCCACGAAAACGAAACCGCGCCTCGACCTCTCCGAGTTCCAAGCGGTCGAACGCGACTTCGCTTTCCTGGTGGACGCCAAAGTCGCCGCCGCCGACATCGTCAAGGCTGCCGCCGGCGCCGAGCGCGCCCTCATCGAAAGCGTCACCGTCTTCGACGTCTACGAAGGCAAGGGCGTCGATCCCGGCAAGAAATCGCTGGCCATCGCCGTGCGGCTGCAGCCCAAAGACCGCACGTTGACCGAAGCGGATATCGAAACGGCCTCGAGCAAGATCGTCGGCGCGGTCGCCAAGGCAACCGGCGCCACGCTCCGCAGCTGACCGCACAAACAAAAATCCCCCTCATCGAGGGGGATTTTCGCATGCGGGTGTTCGCGCTTCGACTACATGCCGCTGAAGCGGAACGAGTAGCCGACCTTCATCGTGATGGTGTCGTCGTAGCCGAGCATATTGCAGGGTCCGGAGCCGAAGCCGTTGCTGCAGGTATTGCCGCCCGGAACGACGCTGAACGTGCTCTCCTCGCCGAACGACGTGTAGAGCGTTTCCAGCTTCAGGCTGGACGAGCTCGAGATTTGCCGCTCGATACCCAAGCCTGCCGTCCAACCGATGCGCGCCGTGTCGAAGATGAAGCTGTCGGGATTGGGGTTCGGCAGATAGCGATACGCAAGATCGGCGTCGGCGAAGGCGACGCCGGCCGTGGCGTAGAACAAGGCCTGGCCGGTTGCAACGCCCGCGCGTCCGCGAACGGTGCCCATCCAGTTGAGCGACGACTCGATCGACCGGTACCCGGGGGCCACGTCGGACTCATCGTTGGTGAACAACGCGAAGTCGCCAAGCACGCCGTACACGAACGCATCGTTCTGCCAGTCGTAACCGGCGTGAACGCCCGCACCGGCGCCGAAGCTTGGCACCACGTAGTTGCCACCGTGATCGTCGCGGTCGATGTCGAAGATCGTGGAATGGTGGTAGGCAAACAAGCCGTCGACGCCGACATTCGCGCCGGCCCAATTGGCCGGAGCCAAGGCGCCGGTGCCCATTGTGCGTTCGCCGAGATAGTAATTCACGCCGGCGAGGAGCGTGACGTCCTGCAGCGCACCGCGATAGGGCTCGGCGCTGGTCGGCGACGCCTTCGTATCGCCCCCGATGCCCGTGTACGAAGCCTCGAACCGCGCCGACAGGTTCGGCGTGAGCGCATGCTCGATGCCGGTACCTGCAATAAAGCCCGAGTGGGTGCCGCTCAAGTCCCAAAGGTCGCCGCTATCGCGCATCAGATCGTAGTCTCTGAACGCATAGCCGGCGGTCAGGTACATCAACGTGTTGTCTGAGGTTGCGCCCGCCTTGAACTTCACGTCGCCACCCCAGTTGACGCTGCTGAAGTTGCTGGGCGTGCCTCCGAACACAAGGGTCGTTTCATCGCCCCCGTAGAGGTTGAACGCCGCCTCGACGCCATACAAGAAGCCGTTGGCTTGCCAGTTGTGGCCGGCGTGGAGACCGCCGACGAGGCCCTGCGAAAGCATGTCGTAGGTGCCGCCGAAGTCGTCATAGTCGAGGTCGGAGAGCTGCACGGTTGCTGCGTGTCCGCCCACATCCAAGCCGATGAAAGCGCCCGAGAAGTCGAAGGGCTGGCCCTGCGTGGCCGCGGTGCCGCCGCGCCGCGCGCCGAACGCGTAGTTCACGCCAGCCTTCAGCGTATAGACGGTATCGTCGATATTGTAGATGTACCCGTCGGGATTGATCGACGAGTTTTGGAAGAAGCGAAGCGCCTGAACTTCGGTCTTTACGGACCAGTTTCCGCCGATCATGCGCTCCACGCCGAAGCCGGCGGCCACGCCGAATTTCGTGGCGCCAAGGTCGGGCCAGCTGTCCGAAACGTCGGCGAATTCCGTCCAAGAGCGGTCGAAGTCGCCGACTGCGAGCCCGACGGTTTGGTAGATATATGTATCGCCGAAAGCCAAACCGCCGCGCGGACGCAGGGTCGCGAGCCAGTTGACCTCATTCGGAACAATGTTGTCGAACGCGAACATCTGCGTCCTGTCGATCGATGTGCCGGAGAAATCCAGCTCGATGCCCCAGACCGTGTTGTTGTCCTGCCAGTTGTGGCCTGCTTGAACACCGTAGACCACCCCGTCCTGATGGTAAGTGTGGGACGAGTAAAACCAATCCTGATTTTGGTCTTCGATGCGCGCTTCGCTGGCGCCATAGCCGAGCGAAAGACCGAGATACGATCCCTCCCACTGTCCGGCAGCAACGGCCGGTCCCGTTGCGGCGAGCGCCGCGATCAGGCTCACGCCTGACAAAAGTGACTTCTTCATATGTGCAGTTCCCCTCAAGGCCTTGATCGCGGTGTCCGGCATGGATTCGCGCTTCGCCTTCGACCATCGACGCGCGGCGTTAACGAATCATTGCCTATGACGAAGGCTAGTTCGTGTCGGGCTCAGTCATCCGCGACGAAAGCATGGGGGTGCCATACTTGGCGGCCCCCGTTGCAATTCTGCTTCAGGGTTCGCTGAGTTTTCTGTGAATTGGGGACACAGCGTTCTGCAATTTTCTCTGTCCGTCGCGGAGCGTCCAGTGTCCTCGACGTCGGCGCAGGATCAAAACGTCATCGGCCGTTCCGGTTCGGGTTTGCGCACGGGCGGTTCGGTCGGCTCCACGGGCGGAGCGGGTTCGATCTTTTCGATCCAGCACGCTTGGCCTGGGTCCATCGGCATACGCCGGAAGATGAGCTGATCGCCCGCCCACAAACACTTCCCCACGCTACCGCGCGCAAGCTGCACGAGCGTCGCCCACTTCGCCTCGCGGCACGGACCCAAAAACGTCACAAGAAACCGCCGCCGCTTGTCCTGCATGGTCAGATAAATGTGCCGGTCGTCGATCTCCGACCAGGACCGAATCCGGTTCGCGGGCAAACACGCGGGCGTATCCGGCGCGGGTTCGCCTGCCGTCGCGGCAGGCGGCGGTGCTTCGCCCTCCGCGAGAGCGACGGCCGCCGACAGCGACCCGCAAACCAACACAGCCGCAACAAGAGCAGGTCTCATCATGATGGCGCTCCGCATCGAAACCGATGAGCGGAAGAAAACGCCCATTGCAGCGGCAATTCAAGCCAAGAGAACCCGCCGAAATCCGCGGTTGTTTGGGGGCTTGCAGCCGCGTTTCCCCCGACTATAGTCCCGCGCTCTTGATCGCCCGAAGCTCCGCAAGGAGCGGTGGGGGACGCCCGCCGGGGCTCAGCAAGGACAGATGGCCGAGTGGTTTAAGGCGCACGCCTGGAACGCGTGTATACCTTCA
>CAYXQB010000271.1:0-4592 GCA_964466435.1 uncultured Flavobacteriaceae bacterium
GCTTGCTCACCGACGGTGTGGATCAGCATCCGCATTGCGTACTGCTACTCGACGAGATCGAGAAAGCGCACCCGGACCTATTCAACATTCTGCTGCAGGTGATGGATCACGGGAAGCTGACCGACCACAACGGCAAGAAGATCGACTTCCGCAATGTCGTGCTCATTATGACGACAAACGCTGGCGCATCCGATGCTGCGAAGGATTCGATCGGCTTCGGACGCGGCAAGCGCGAGGGTGAAGATACCGAGGCGATCAAGAAACTGTTCACGCCGGAGTTTCGTAACCGTCTCGACGCGGTCATCGGCTTCGCGCCGCTATCGCCCGTTATCATCGAGCGGGTTGTCGAGAAGTTCGTGCTGCAACTGGAGGCGCAGCTTTCGGATCGCAACGTGACGTTCGAGCTTTCGCCGGAGGCTACGCGGTGGCTTGCGGAGAACGGCTATGACGAGTCGTTCGGAGCGCGGCCGTTGGCGCGCTTGATCCAAGATACGATCAAGAAGCCGCTTGCCGACGACATCTTGTTCGGGCGCCTTGCACGCGGTGGTACGGTCAAGATGACCGTCAAACCCGACAGGTCTGGTCTCGCTTTCGAAATCATCGAAGCGCCACAATTGCCCGCGAAGGTCGGGGCGAATGGCGACGACCTCGACGGTGATGAAGAAACCGAGCCGCACGAACCCGAATTGGTGAAATGAAGCGCGTTCTGATTGCTCTGATTGTCTTGCTCAGCCTCGCCTCGACGGCGCGCGCGGAGGAAGACGTCATCATCCGCGGGCAGTTTCCGCAGATCCTCGCGCGCGGCGAGACAGTCGTGGAGATGGCGAATCGGATGGCTGCCGTATTGATCAATCTCGATCGCTTCATCGCGCCGCCGTGCAGGATGAAGCGTGTGTTCGAGTTTGCGGGCGCCGACTACTATGACGAGAGCGATCTGACGAAACGTATCGAGCCTAGCCGGAAAGGCGTTTGGCGGATCGCGGTCACAGGCAAGGGCTGCTGGTCGCCTCGGTCGCACAACATCTTCCTATACCCGCGCGTGGGCGTGCCTGCGGGCCTACGGCTCGGCGTGCCGGGACGGACGGTCGCCGGACCACGCCTTCAAGCGGAGGCGATCGGGCTTGTGCTGCGCGAAGCGAACGGGATCGCGATGCGTGGAAATTGCGAGGATCCGGCGTTCCTGGTGGACTCGGTTGTGACCAAGGCGCGCCTGCCCGGTAAGCCTTGGACCGAGGTGTGGTCGGCCAGCGCCTGCGAGATCACGCGCAAGTTTGCCGTGATGTTCGCGCCTGAACGTGCGAAGACGCGGATCGGGGTCGCGCTTGCCGACTGAGTCTAGGGAATCGCCGCTGCGATCTTCACCGCAAGCGCTTTCAGATGCTCGAAGTTCGCCGTTTCGCGTGCGTGTAGCTTGAGGTCGAGGCCCGATGATCGTGGGATCACGTGGAAGTGGATGTGGAAGACGGTTTGACCAGCAGCTGCCCCGTTGAGTTGGGCGACTAGAATGCCGGGCGCGTTCGTGACCTCCTTCACCGCGGCTGCGATTTTCTTTGTGGTTTTGATAAGTGCGGCGGCCCCCTCGGGGCTGAGGTCCAAGATCGACTCCGCGCCTTCCTTTGGGATCACCAGCGTGTGACCTTCGGCCTGGGGCATGATGTCCATGAAGGCGAGGGTGTGGGCGTCTTCGTAGACTTTGAAGCAGGGCGCTTCGCCGCGGACGATCTTGGCGAAAATATTGTTTGGGTCATAGGTCATTGGCTGTGTCCTTCTTGAAGGGCGCATGCTCGGCCAAGGCTTTCATTTCCTCGCCGACCGCGCGGCGTTCTTCGCCCAGATAGCGCGCTACCGCATCTCGCAGGCCTGCATGCGCAATCCAGTGCGCCGAATGCGTGCGGACGGGCACGTAGCCGCGAGCGAGTTTGTGCGCGCCCTGCGCGCCGGCTTCGACAATGCGGAGGCGCTTGGCGATCGCGTAGTCGATCGCTTGGTAGTAGCAGAGTTCGAAATGCAGAAATGGGTGGTGCTCGATCGCGCCCCAGTTACGGCCGTAGATCGTGTCCGAGCCGATGAAGTTCAGTGCTCCCGCAATGTAGCGGCCATTGCGCTTGGCCATGATTAGCAGGATCCGATCGGCCATAGTCTGGCCGACAATGCTAAAAAACTCCCGCGTGAGGTATGGCGAGCCCCACTTGCGCGAACCGGTGTCCATATAGAACGCGAAGAAGGCGTCCCAGTGCGCTTCCGTGAGCTCGCTGCCGGTCAGCCACTCGACAGTGATGCCGGGCTTGAGCGCTTCTGCGCGCTCGCGGCGGAGATTTTTGCGCTTGATCGAGGAGAGAGCGCCCAAGAAGTCGTCGAAGCAGCCGTACGCTTCGTTACGCCAATGGAACTGCTGATCATGACGCGGCAGGAAACCAAGCGAGGTCAGCGCCTCAACGTCGTCTTGCGGTGCGAACGTAATGTGGAGAGACGAAACCCGCAGTTTCTGCGCAACCGCCATCAGGGCGTTGCAGAGCGGTTCGCGCGCAGCCGTGTTACCGCCGGTTAGCAGCCGCGGACCGGTCGCGGGGGTGAAGGGCACTGCGATCTGAAGCTTTGGATAGTACTCGCCGCCTGCTCGTTCGAACGCTTGGGCCCAGCCGTGATCGAAGACGTACTCGCCGTAGGAGTGGTTCTTTACGTACATCGGCGCTGCGGCGATCGGGCTGCCTGCTTGTTCGACAACGATGTGGGCCGGTTGCCAACCCGTCGGGGCGGCGGCTGAGCCGCTCTCTTCGAGGGCGGCGAGGAACGCGTGCGCGACGAATGGGTTGAACGGCTGGCCTGGTGGGTTCGCAAGGGCGTCCCAGACAGGGGCCGCAACAGCGTTCATGCCGTCCAAGAGGCGGGCGGACGGCGCCGACTTTGCCGATGCCGTCCGGTTCGCCGTCATGCGATCTCGAAGGTTGCTTCGACTTCGACTGCTACGTTGCGCGGTAGCGAGCCGGCGCCGACCGCAGCGCGCGCGTGCTTTCCCAGATCCCCGAATATCTGCACGATCGTGTCGGACGCGCCGTTGATCACTTCCGGATGCTGCGCGAAGCCGGCGATGGCGTTGACGAAGCCCGTTACTTTCACGCAACGCTTAACGCGGTCGAGATTGCCGCCACAGGCTTCGCGGAGTTGCGCCACGATGTTGATGGCGCAAAGGCGGGCTGCGGCTTGGCCTTGTTCTACGGTGAAATCCTTGCCCACTTGGCCGACATATTCGAGGCCGTTCGGGCCCAGAGTCACCTGGCCCGAGATGAAGACCAAGTTCCCGGTGATCACAAATGGAACGTAGTTCGCGACCGGTGCGACGGCTTTGGGCAGCGTGATGTCAAGTTCTTTCAGGCGAGCTTCGACGCGTCCGGTCATTGGCGGTCCCTTTGCGAAAGGCGCTTGTCCATGCGAGAACGGGAAGCTCGCAAATCGGGCGCCCTTGCGCAACGCCGGAAGACGCGAAATCCATGTCAAAACGCCTTGATGCCGACGACCGCTGTCCCTTGCGCGACGGGCTTTTCATGCCCGCGGAATGGGAGCCACACGGGCGGACCTGGATGGCTTGGCCATGCCGGTTGGAGCCGTGGGGCTCGCCGGACGGGATGCTGCGCGCGCGGCTTGGACACGCGGCCGTGGCGCGCGCCATTTCCGGTTTCGAGAAGGTGACGATGGCCGTACATCCGCGCGACGTTGACGAAGCGCGGCTGATGATGGGGCGCGGGATCGAGATCCTCGAGGTGCCGATCGACGATTCTTGGGCGCGCGATAGTGGGCCGATTTTCGTGAGCGATGGGAACGACGGCGTGGCGGGCGTACATTGGCGCTTCAATGCGTGGGGCAACAAGTACAACGGCTTCGACGAAGATGCGGCGTTCGGGCGGCGCGTGATCGAGGCGCTGGATATGCGCCGCTATGAGGGGCCGATGGTGCTCGAGGGTGGGTCGATCTGCGTGGACGGGCAGGGCACGCTGATCACGACGGAACAGTGTTTGCTCAATGAGAACCGGAATCCGAATTTGGACCGGCAGCAGATCGAGGAAAGGCTCGCGCTCTACTGCGGCGTCACGAAGGTCATCTGGTTGGGCGAGGGGCTCGAGGACGACGAAACCGATGGGCACGTCGATAACATCGCCTGCTTTGCGGGGCCGGGGCGAGTGCTCGTCTATGGCCCGCCTGCAAAGGGCGGGCTGAACGAACGCGTGATGCGGGACAACGTCGCACGGCTAAAGGCGGCCCGCGATGCCAGGGGGCGCCCGCTTGAAGTGATCGAATTGCCGGAGCCCGCTCGGCGCGAACGACACGACGGGCGAAGGCTCGACATGAGTTACATCAACTTCTATTTCGCGAACTACGGGATCGTGATGCCGTCGTTCGAGGATCCGATGGATGCGGCGGCGCTCGCGGTGATGGAAAAGGCGTTTCCCGACCGGCGCATCGTGCAGGTGCCCTCGCTCGACATCGTCGAGGGCGGCGGGGGCATCCATTGCATCACGCAGCAACAGCCGGCGGGGCGGGCTTTGCCGCCGGAGAGGATCTGAGCAATCCAGTGATGGCACACGTCGAAGAACGTT
>CAYXQB010000272.1:0-4565 GCA_964466435.1 uncultured Flavobacteriaceae bacterium
CGCATCAGGACAAGGAAGACGACGCGGTGATCGGCGTGCGCTCGACTGCGCGATTGCTCGATGCGCAAACGAAGCCGTGGTTGGCGGGGTTTTATTTCCTCGCGTGGCTGCTGTTTTGGGCGGCAGGCGTGGTGGCGGGATTGGGCGTCGGCTATGTCATCGGCTTGACGCTCGTGGCGGCGCATCTGGCCTGGCAGATCATACGGCTCGACACCAGCGACGGGGCGAACTGCCTTGCGACGTTCAAATCAAACCGCGATTTGGGATTGATCATGCTCGGCGCTATCCTCGCTGGAATCATCACGACTTAAGGACCCTATGTCATGAGTGGAATGCCGATCTTGCCGCCGCTGGTGGCGTTGGTGTTGTTTGCGGTGTGGGGGCTTCTGCTCGTCATTGCGATCGGCTTGACGCGCGTCGCGCAGGTGATCACGCAGGGCAAAGGGCCCGGCGATTTTCCCGCGGGCACGCCGCATGGGAGCCCCGCCTATTGGCGCCTCAACCGCGCGCATTTGAACGTCATTGAGAACCTGCCGTTCTTCGGCGTGCTGGTGCTCGCGGGGCTTTACATGCAGTTGCAGGGTGTCACGTTCGAGGTCTTGCCGAGCCTCGTCCTTTACGCCCGCATCGCGCAGTCTTTGATCCATATCGCTTCGGGTTCACGGGCGGCCGTGACGTTACGGTTCATTTGCTACCTCGTGCAGGTGCTCGCGATGCTCGCGATAGCCGCGGTCATTCTGAAGGCTGCGGGTCTGCCGTTGCCGTGGTAGGCTTGAGCCTATGACGCTCGCCGCCGCGCAGTTTCTGACGCCTGACGAGCTTGCGGAGATCCGCAAGCGATCGGACCTGCGCGGCGTTTGGTGTGTCGCGCATGCGTGGGGCGTGATCGCCGCTGCGTGGGCGCTCTTCATCTGGTGGCCCAATCCGTTGACGCTGGCGATCGGCATCGTCGTCGTCGGGGCGCGGCAGCTGGGCTTGGCGATCCTGATGCACGACGCGGCGCACGGCGTGCTGACGAACAACAAGGCGCTGAACGAGGCGCTCGGGCAGTGGTTCCTGGCGTGGCCGGTGATCAGCGACCTTTACAACTACCGCACCTATCATCTGAAGCATCACCGGCATACGCAGCAGGCGAACGATCCGGACCTTGTCTTGTCGGCACCGTTTCCGATCACGCGCGAGAGCTTTCGGCGCAAGGCGGTGCGCGACCTCACGGGGCAGACCGTGTTCAAGCAGCGGTTGGCGCAGTTCCGCAACGCGTTCACGGTCAAGGGCGGCACATTCCTCGACGGCGTGAAAAAGGGGCTCAACCGACTCGGCGGGCCGATTGCGGTGAACCTCGCGCTGCTCGTCGCGCTGACGGCGGCCGGGTATTGGTACGTGTTCGTCCTGCTTTGGGTGGCGCCGTTCTTCGTGTGGTTTCCGCTGATCACGCGCGTTCGTAATATCGCGGAACATGCGGTCGTACCGGACAACGACGATCCTTTCCGCAATGCGCGCACGACGAAGGCGAACTTGGCTTGGCGCGCGCTCGTGGCGCCCTATTGGGTGAACTACCACGTCGAGCATCATCTCTTGATGTGGGTGCCTTGCTATAACTTGCCGAAGTTCCACGCGCTTCTGCTTGAGAAGGGCTTTGGGCCGAAGATGGAGCTGCAGCCGGACTACATCACCGTGCTGAAGCTTGCGACGTCGAAGGTCGGCGGCCCGACGAGCCACCAGGGCGGCAGCGCGGAAGACGGTGGCGACGCCATCGCATTCAACATCACGCCGCGCGCAGGCAGCTAAGCGTGAAGGATCCAGCATCCTTCATTCGTGCGAACACCGAACTCCTTCGCCCGCCCTTGGTGCCGGCGATCGTGTTGCACCTCGCCACCGAGATCGTGCCGATCTGGCGTAAGACGGAAGAGGAACTGGCCGCCGAAGGCGTCCCGCCGCCGTTCTGGGCGTTCGCGTGGGCTGGCGGGCAAGCGCTTGCGCGCTGGGTGCTCGACAATCCGGAAACGGTCAACGGAAGACGCGTGCTCGATTTCGCGACAGGGTCGGGTCTTTCGGCGATCGCCGCGATGAAGGCGGGTGCGGCCGACGTCGTGGCGAACGAGATCGACGCATTTGCAATCGCCGCCGCAACGTTGAACGCGAAGGCCAACGACGTCCGCATAGCGTGTGCGCACGAGGACCTGATCGGGCGCGACGACGGATGGGACACGGTGCTCGCCGGCGACGTTTGCTACGAGCGCGAGATGTCGGCGCGTGTGTTCGATTGGCTCAAGGCGCTCGCGCGGCGCGGTGCTCTGGTGCTGGTCGGCGATCCGGGGCGGAACTACCTGCCGCGCGAGAGCATGCGGGAGCTTGCGGTCTACGACGTGCAAACGACGCGCGAACTCGAAGACCGCGAAGTGCGGCGGACAAAGGTCTGGCGGGTGACGTAGCTAACGCTTCTGGCGCGGCTTTGCGGCGAGCGGGAGGTCATCGAAGAGAGATGGCTTGTCGTCGAGTTTCGCACGTTCGATCGTGAGCATTTGCATTTTCGTCTCGAGCCCCAAGGGCGCGGAGAAGCCGCCGGTTTTGCCGCCGGAGGCAAGGACTCGGTGGCAGGGGACAATGATGGGGAACGGGTTTGCGCCCATCGCTTGGCCGACGGCGCGAGCCGCGCCGGCGTCGCCCAGTCGCTTGGCGACGTCGCCGTAGGTCAGAACTTCGCCGGGCGGAATGTTGCGTGCAAGGTCGAAGGCGCGGCGGTGGAAGTCGGCGATGCCCGTGAGGTCGAGTTCGGCGCTTTTCAGGTCGCGTTTCTCGCCTTGCATCAACGCGATAATGTCGTCGATGACGGCTTTCACGGCGGGCGGCGGCGGCGCCTCGACGGCGTCTGGAAAGCGCTTGGTCAGAAACGCGCGGCTCACTGCGGCGCTCTTCGACGGCAGGCTCGTGCCTACGATGCCGTTCGGGCCCCAGGCGATGGCGCAGGTGCCGATGGCCGTTTCGAAGAGTGCGAAGCCTTGCGCCACGCCGGTTTCGTCCCAAGTTACGGCGTTGAAGGGATCAGTTTTGGCGGAAACGCGCAAGGCATCCCGCCTTGACGGGCGACACCCCCGAGGGTTCATTCGCCGCCAACAGAAGGATGCTTCGATGACCGACCGGTTGAACTTGCTCACCGACCTGATTGCGAAGGCCAAGCGGCTTGGCGCCGAGGCGGCGGATGCGGTCGTGTTCGATTCGGTCTCGTCGAGCGTTTCGTACCGGCTCGGGAAACTCGAAGAGGTGGAACGCTCCGAGGCGAGCGATCTGGGCTTGCGCGTTTTCATCGGCAAGCAGCAGGCGGCCGTGGCGTCGACGGATTTGTCGCCGGGCGCACTCGATCAGCTGGCTGAGCGCGCGGTCGCGATGGCACGGACCACGCCGGAAGATCCCTATTGCGGTCTCGCGCCGCGCGAATTGTTGGCGAAGACCTGGCCGGAACTCGATCTCGAAGACCGCGCGGAACCGCCGTCGCAGCGGCTCGTCGAGCTCGCGCGCAATTGCGAAGGCGCGGCTCGCGAGGTCGAGGGCATCACCAACAGCGAAGGCGCGAGCGCGGGCTGGGGGCGCGGCGCAGTGGCACTGGCGACGAGCGAAGGTTTTGCGGGCAGCTATGCATCGACAAGCGTGTCGGTTTCGGTGAGCGTTCTTGCCGGCGAAGGCACGGGCATGGAGCGCGACTACGACTTTTCGTCGGCGCATCATTTGGCCGATCTCGCCGACGCCCAGAAGGTGGGGCGCAGCGCGGCCGAGCGCACGCTGAAGAGGCTCAATGCGCGCAAGGTGAAGTCGCAGGCCGTACCCGTCGTTTTCGATCCGCGCGTGTCGAACAGCATTGTCGGGCACTTGGCTGGCGCGATCAACGGCGTGTCGATCGCGCGGGGCACGTCGTTCCTGAAGGCGAAGATGGGCCAGCGGATTTTCCCGGAAGGCACGCGCATCGTGGACGATCCGCATCTCGTGCGCGGCGTGCGCTCGAAGCCGTTCGACGGCGAAGGGGTCGCGAACAGGGCGATGAACCTTGTCGAGGACGGCGTGTTGAAGACCTGGCTTCTCGACAGCGCGACGGCGCGGCAGTTGAAGTTGACCTCTACAGGACACGCGGCGCGCGGCACAGGCGGGCCGCCCTCGCCGTCCACATCGAACCTCTATCTGGTGCCGGGCAAGGAAACGCCGGAGCAACTGATCGCCGACATTGTTGACGGCTTCTATGTGACGGAGCTGATCGGCATGGGCGTCAACGGTGTGACCGGCGACTACAGCCGCGGCGCGGCCGGGTTCTGGATCGAGAACGGCAAGATCACCTATCCGGTGAGCGAGATCACGATCGCCGGAAACTTGAACGACATGTTCGCGCAGGTTCGCCCGGCCAACGACCTCATCTTCAAGTACGGCACGAACGCCCCGACGCTCAGGATCGAGGGGATGACGATTGCCGGAAGTTAGCGGCGTGATCGCCGACCGCGATTTGCTTGTCACTGCCGCGCGCGAGGCGGGCGCGATCGCGCGGCAGGGGTATGAGGGCGTTTCGAAGAGTTGGGAGAAGT
>CAYXQB010000273.1:0-4525 GCA_964466435.1 uncultured Flavobacteriaceae bacterium
GGCTTGAAACCTTAGACTTTCAATAGCGCCCGGACGTCGTCCAGCACGCGAAGCCAGTTGTCGACGTGCCGCTTCAGGTTGCCGGCTGTGACGCCATCCTTGATGTTGATGGAGTAGTCGAACATGAACATCTTGCCGTCCTTGTTCAGATAGGCGCGGCCGAACACGAACTTCTGATTATAGGAGTTCGCCGAGTCGATGCTGGCGTTCTTCGTCAACTCCCACTGCGCCAAGAACTGCAGATTGTTGCAGCGCCGGCCGTTCGCACCGTCACCCACGCAGTCGTACATGTTGACATAGAACTCGGTCCCCTTCGGCGTCTTCGCTGTAAGCCAAGGGTCGCTGTCCTTGATCGTCGCGTCGCTGACGGTAAGCCCGTGCGACGACAGCACTGCGATCAACTCGACACGCGTGATGCCCGTCTGAAACACGGCAACCGGCGCGCCGGGCGCGGCCGCATACGCCGCAACGGCGGTCACCAAAAGAAGAGCGGCGCTCAAGAAACTGCGCATCGTTCGTCTCCACTGAGTTTGAAGGGGGCGGAATGTAGCCGCCAAAGACACGAATTCAACTGACGTATTGTTTAGCCCCGGTTCGCGCCGGGAACCCACAGCACGTCGCCCGTGCTCAAATTGGCGAAACGCGCTGCGACAAACAGGAAGTCTGACAAACGATTCGTATATTTGATCGCAGAAGAACTCACCGTTTCGCTTTCCGAAAGCTTCACGATGAGCCGTTCCGCGCGTCGGCAAACCGTGCGCGCGACGTGAAGATTTGCCGCAGCCGGCGTGCCGCCCGGAAGAACAAACGAGCGCAGCGGCTGCAACTTCTCGTTCATCGCGTCGATCTCGCGCTCCAGCCGTTCGACTTGCGGTTCGCTGATCCTGAGTGCTTTGACCGCGATTTCGCTGCCGTCGTCCGGCACGCAAAGATCTGCGCCAAGGTCGAACAAATCGTTCTGCACCCGCGCGAGCATCTGATCGAAGTCGCCCGTCGTGGAAAGCCGCGCGACGCCCACGCAAGCATTCGTTTCGTCCACGGTGCCGTAGGCCTCGATCCTGAGGTCGTACTTTGGCACCCGCTTGCCGGACCCAAGCGCCGTGTCGCCCTTGTCGCCGGTACGCGTATAGATGCGGTTCAGAACGACCATGGCGCTAAGGCCCTCCCGGGCCGCGACCCCAGAAATAGAGCACGCCCATGATCACGACGATCGCGATGAACTGCGCGGCAATCCGCAGTCGCATGATCTTGTTCGAATAGCTGCGCGCGAAATCGCCGCCGCGATAAAGGCTGTAAAGGCCGGCGACGAGCACCAGCGCCACGGCCACGGTCGCAATGCCGACCAGGATCTTTCCCTCAAGCATGCGCCGACTCTAGCGCGGATGCCGGCGTCCTTCAATCGACCTTGGCACCCCGCGCGTCGAGCCGCGCCTTGAATGCCTTCATATCCTTGGTGAGAAGCGGCAGGATTTCCTTGCGCATGCGCGCCGTCTCCTTGCGCAACGCTTCGGCAGCGGAGCGCGACGCGCCGGTGCGGCTGACCATATCGCGCACATGCAGCTGCGTGTTGCGATAGTAGCGGCGGATGTCCGTCAGCACCTTGGGCGGAAGCTCGAACGACACGTCGCTCGCCGTCTTCATCGAGTCCCAGACATAGGTCTGCAGCGGATAGTCTTCGACCCGCCCCTCGAAACGCCACGCGTCGCCCTCGATGAAATAGGTCGTCCACTTGTGCGCGTCTTTGAGATTGTCGTCGAGTTCGTCGCTGAGTGCGCGCCGCATGTAGTAGCCCTGCTTGTCGCTACGCAGGGACTCGAACGCGAGGGCCGCGTCGTAGCCCGCGCTTGCCGCGAGATAGACGCCGAGCACGGTCGAGACGAGCACGATCAGATGAGAAACCCAAAACTCGGTATTGTCCTTCTCCCGCACGCGGAAGAGACTGAACTTCGGCTTGGGCACCTTCGGCTGAGAATCAAGGACCGGGGAAGACATGCTCCGTTCTGCCGGAGAGGCGATACGTGATCAAGCCGATCCACTCCTTGGTGGCAATGTCGGTGCGTCGCAACCCTTCGCCAACGAAAGCAAACGGCCGCAGAAGAGACACGGTGCCAGCCGTGCGATAGTCTACGGGGTAGGGCACAACCTCAAATTCAACCGCTCGGAACACGCCCATCGTCCGCGGCATGTGGAATGCCGATGTCACGACAAGCCACCGCTCGCCTGGCTGAGGCCGCGCAATCTTCTTCGCGTAGATGGCGTTTTGATACGTGTTGAGTGACTTGCGGTCATAGAGGATTCGCCCCGGCGCGACGCCGAGCTGATGCGCCGTCTTCTCGACGAGCGTCGCCTCCGGTGTTGTGTCAGGTGTGAACTCGCTACCGCCGCCGGCATAAATCAGCTTCGCCTCCGGATACCGTCGCGCCAGCTCGCCAAGCGCAATCAACCGCTCGCCGGTTTCGTTCAAGGCCATCTGCCCGCGCGCGTTCGTCGCTTCGGTGTCGTACGAGCCGCCCAGCACCACGATCCCCGTAACCGGCGCACCGTCGTCGCGATAAGCCGGAAACCGGTCTTCAAGCGGCAGTATCAAAGCGTTCCCGAGTGGCGACAGCCCGGCGATCAACAACCCACCCGAACCGGCCGCCGCGAGCCGCCCGCCCAGCACCGCACGCTTCGTGCGCATGAGCAGAAGCCCGATCAGCGCCAGCGTCACGAGCGCGTTCGACGGTGTGAGAAAGAACCAAACGATTTTCGAAACGAAATAGAACATGGGGCCGCAAGCGTTGCCCGGCACGGCGCGGCGCCTCAAGCGTCAGCCGTCACAAGTTCTCACTTGGCCACCCCAATTCGCTCCCGCCACCGCGCCCGGTGCCACGCTTCTGTCCGAAAGATGGCGCGTAGGCGGCCGGCGTCCTCTTCCGGTGACGCCGCAACCAGGACCTCCACGCAAATGGGATCGAATGCGCTCACCCCTTCGCGCATCGCAAACGTGCGAGGCACGCTCGCCGGGACAAGTGTGTCCACACGAACAAGATCGCTCACATGATCGGCGAAGCTCTTTTTCTCGAACAAGTCCGCCGAGAATCCGTCCGGAAGCATGATCTCGTAGGAAGCAACCGGTCTGCCGTCATCGATAAGACACTCAAGCTCGACGCCGCGCACAGCAGTGTACGGATAGCGTTGCCGCTCGAGCGTCCAATAGCTCATCACCTCGACGTACGTGTCGGTCAGCACGTGATAGCGGCTCATGTCGTGATGCCACGCGATGCCCGCCGCGAGACTCATCAGCACCGCTGGAAACAAGAAGTATGGCTCGTGCCTGGTATTGAGCCGGTGCAGAAAAGACCCCGGCTCGAACGGCCGATCCGGTGACAATGCACCGCGACTGACAGCCATGCGAAGATAAGGCTCAGGCGTGACTTGGCCCGTCGCGAACCACGACCACCCGGCCATCTCTGAATAGCCGCGCCAGAGGCGGGAGATGATGGCGTTTGGAAGAGCGCCCCAAAAAATCCCAGCGAACATGATCGCGATGGCGGAAGCCCCAAGCGTCCGTTCATACACATGCCAGCCGAGGGCGTGCAGATCCTCCGGTGCGTAGGGCCGCGGCACCCAATTGTGCAAATTGAATCCCACGACCGACGCAAGCATCATTGGTGCCAGAAGAGCGGGCAGCGCCACGAGCCAAAGCCAACGCCGTCCATGCTTCGCATATCCGCGCTCGTCGGCGTACGCTCGCAACGCGTCGGCGCACCGCGCGACATACGCTTCATCGGTCGACGAAAGTGCGGGTCGTCTCCGCAGGGACGCGCGGTCGCGGATGCCCGCCAGCATCGTAAATCCATAGATGAGCAACGCACCAACCGTGCCCATGATGACAACGAATTGCCACCGCTCGACCGCGATTTGGGCCAGTAGGGCGATCAGCGCCGGTCCGATGCGGGACAAATCGATGTCGCTGCCGTCGAGCAGATTGGCCTGCAGCAAGTAGAACAGCAGGTACCCCGCATTGATATAGATGACGACCGAGGCAAGTGCGGCAGTGAAGCTGAAGGCGACGAAGAAAAATCCCGCAAGCGCGCCGCGTGATGCACCGCCGCTCGCAGCCCAGCTGGCCTCCGCCTGCCTCCCGGCGAACTCCGACAACGACGCGGCGACGAAGCAAAGCGCCGCCGGGATGGCGAGAAGCGTGACCCAGTAGTTCGCCGGATCGCGATATACGAAAGCATCCACGGCAAGCGTCGAGAACAGAAAGCCGAGCGCAAACAGCGCAAACGGCCCCACGGCAAACGACAGCGCGTAATCGACGAGCGCGTTCCCGGTGCGAAGCGCACCGGCCGTGGCGGCAAACCCGACGAGCAGCGCCGCATAAATCAGCGTGTATCCGGCGAGCGCATACTTCCCACGCTCAACATAGAAGCCGAGGTCGGCAAGCGCCGGTTCGAACAAGTAGACGCCCGCCGCAGCCATTGCCGCAGCGCCCAGCACGCAGATTGTGCGAAGCGCCCAGCCGCCCCCGGCCGAACGC
>CAYXQB010000274.1:0-4513 GCA_964466435.1 uncultured Flavobacteriaceae bacterium
CATTGCGGCCGTCGGCCCCGTTCGACTTCGGCACGTCGGCCCAGAGCACGTGGCTCACCCCTTTGATTTTGGGGGTCAGCGGGTGGACCGGTTCGATCTTTTCGCGCACGAGATTGCGCACGATCGGTGAGAGCTCGAGGATGCGCGCGGCGCCAAGCGCGTCGACACCCTTGTAGGCGCCTTGCGGTTCGACGATGGCGTAGTAGTTGCCGCCGTAGGCGACGTCGATCGTGAGAGGTCCGAGTGTGGGGACATCGACCTTGACGTCTTCGGCGGCGAGGTAGCTCGGCACGTTGTGGATTTTGACCGACCTTACGCGGGTGCCATCTTGCACATAGGTAAGCTCGATTTGACCGGCGGGGACGTCGGCGATGAAGCGTCCGGGCGTGCGGGGGCGGATCAGCCCCTGTTCGATGCCGAACGTCACGATACCGATCGTGCCGTGGCCGCACATCGGTAGGCAGCCGCTGGTTTCGATGAAGAGGATGCCGACATCGGCTTCGGGCGTCGTCGGCGGATAGAGGAAGCCGCCCGACATCATGTCGTGGCCGCGCGGTTCGAACATCAGGCCGGTGCGGATCCAGTCGAAGCGGGCAAGGAAGTCCTGCCGGCGCTCGCTCATCGTGCTGCCGTTCAGTTCCGGCGCGCCCTTTGTGATCAAGCGCACGGGGTTGCCTGCAGTGTGGCCGTCGATGCAGTGGAACGTATAGCGCATCACGTTTTCAGTTTCGGGCGCGTTGCGGCAGCGGCTTCGACGATTTCGGTTACGGCGGCGCGGCGCGCGCCGGTCAGTGGATAGCGCGGCGGGCGCACGCGTTCGCTACCGCGGCCCATGATCTGCTCGGCAAGCTTGATCGACTGCACCAAATCATGCTCGGCGTCGAGGTGCAGGAGCGGCATGAACCAGCGGTAGATGGTTCGCGCGGTCTCCAGATCTCCAGCGGTCGCCGCTTGCCAGAGCGCGAGCGACTCCTTCGGGAAGGCGTTGGTCAAGCCGGAGACCCACCCGCGTGCGCCCAAGACCGCGCCTTCCAGGGCGACATCGTCGAGGCCTGCAAAGAGGATGTAGCGATTGCCGACGGCGTTGAAGAGATCGGTGAAGCGTCTGGTGTCGGTCGAGCTCTCTTTGATGCAGACAATGTTCGAAAGCGGGGATAGGCGCCTTAAAGTCTCGAACGAGATGTTCACGCGGTATGCAGGCGGGTTGTTGTAGAGCATGATCGGGAGCGCGGTCGCCTCGGCGACGGTTCGGAAGTGGGTGATGAGTTCCTCTTCCTGGGGCACGTAGACCATGGCGGGCAGCACCATTAATCCGTTCGCGCCCAGCTTCTCCGCGTCGCGGGCAAGCATGGCGGCGCGTGGGGTGGTCATTTCCGATACACCGACGATCACGGGGACGCGGCCCCGGGCGGCCTCGACGGTGGCGGTGATCATCCGGCGCTTCTCGTCGGCGTCGAGCGAGTTGCCTTCGCCGACCGTGCCCATGATGATGAGGCCGTCTACGCCGTCCCTGATGAGGGCGTCTTGTACACGCTGCGTCGCTTCATAATCGATCGACAGATCGGGTTTGAACTGCGTGGTGGCGGCGGGAAAGACGCCTGACCAGTGGATGCGTGTTGCCGTCATTGGTTGACCTTGCGCGCTAGAATTTGCGAGATCGTACACGAATTTTCCGGCGGTGAAGCGTTGCGCAAATCCATTTTGGTGATCGGCGGGGGGATGGTGGGCGCGGCCTCGGCCTTGCGCCTCAAGGCCGCCGGATTCGAGGTCGCGATCATCGATCCGGGCGACAAGCGGCGCGGGGCGTCGTTCGGGAACGCCGGGCATATCGCGACAGAGCAGGTGGAGCCGCTGGCGTCGTGGCCCATGATTCTCGGTTTTCCGAACCGGCTGTTTGCCTTCGGTCGCGGGGTGCTCGACTTCCGGCGGTCCGATATCGGGATGTGGCTGCCGTGGTCGATCCGATTGATGGCGGCGGCGAAGGCCAAGCGGTTCCGCGACGGGACGGCGCAGCTCAGTGCGCTGCAGGCGCGTGCGCTCGATGCGTGGCAGCGGCTCGCGACGGTGGCGGATGCTCCCGACATCGTAAGAGCGGAAGGGCACAATATCGTTTGGATGTCGGCGGCGGCGGCGCGGCGCGGGCTTGCCGCCTGGCCGAAGGCGAACATCGGTACGACACGCTTTCGCGAGATGACGCGCGGCGAACTCGACGTTTATCGCGGCGCGCTTCGATCGGCGCCTGTGGCCGGCCTTCACTTCACGGGCTCGGGGCAGTTCAGCGAGCCGCAAGCGGCGCGCGATGCGGTGCTTGCCGCCTTTCGCGCGCGCGGCGGCGCGGAAGTGCAAGGCAGCGCGGTCGCGCTTCGCGTGTATGATGGTGGTGTGGCGGTGACGCTGGACAACGGGATCGTGCGTCACGCGGACGAGATACTGCTGGCCGCCGGTGCCTGGTCGGGGCGGTTGATGCGGCAACTCGGGATCGACCCGCCGCTGATCGCCGAGCGCGGCTATTCGGTGCAAAGTGCTTCGCATGCGTGGCCGAACGGCGTGCCGCCGACCTTTTTCGAGGAGCGGTCGCTTTATGTCGTGCGGTTTTCGAGCGGGCTTCGGGCCACGAGCTTTCTGGAGCTCGGCAATCCGGACTCGCCGAGCGATCCGCGGAAGTGGGCGTGGCTTGAAACGCAGTTGCAGGAGCTGGGCATTGCCTTTGCGAATGAGCCGGATCGCTGGCGGGGTCCTAGGCCGACACTGCCGGACTTTCTGCCGGCGATCGGGCGGATGCAGGCGCACCGCCGCGTACTCTACGCATTCGGGCACCAGCATTTGGGCATGACCCTTTCAGCCATTACGGCGGAGTTGGTCGAAGCACTTGTGACCGGTGCCGCGCCTTCGGTCGATTTGGCACCGTTCCGGGTGGAACGCTTCGGCTAACGCGCGTACACTGCAAATCAGGCGGGGGAGCTCGAGAGGAGTTCCCATGAAAGTCAAAGACGTGATGCATCGTGCCGCGACTTGGATCGGGCCCGATGCGCCGCTGCCGGAAGTTGCCGCGCATATTGCCGACGAAGATGTTGTGCCGATCAGCCAGTACGACCGCCTCGTCGGAGAGGTGACCAAGCGCGACTTGGCGCATCACAAGCGCGCGAAGACGGCGCGCGAGGCGATGTCGCGAGCGATCATCTATTGCTATCCGGAAGAGGATGCGAAGGAAGCGCTTCGCATCATGAAGAAGCATGCGGTTCGCCGTCTGCCGGTGGTTAGCCATCAAAAACGGCTGATCGGAACGGTGTGGATCGACGACGTGAAGCACGAGACGCGGGCGCGCTAAGCGCTTGCCATCGGCCGGCTCATTCCGCTTAAGATTGCGCTCGCGTCTTTAGGAGATCGGAATGAGCGGTGAGGTTCGCGTGACGGCGTCGCGGGCGCGGTTGGCGCTGGCACTGGCCGTGCTGGTCGATGCGATCCAGCTGCCGCTGCAAGGCGCGTCGCTTACCGGCATCGGTACGTTGCCGGCTGAGGCGATCGACCTTGCCATCGATGCGGCGACCGCGCTCATTATTTCAAGATTGATCGGGTTCCATTGGGCGTTGCTGCCGACGCTCGCGCTGGAACTCATACCGTTCGTCGATCTGGCACCGACGTGGTTCGTCTGCGTCAGCTACGTCATTTCCAGGCGCAAGAAAGAAGGACGCTACCTCGAATAGGCTGGCTGATCGGTGCTTGCCAAACGGCAGCGAGCATCGCATGAAGGAACGTCTAGGTTGTTGAGGGCTTCATGCGGACTGCTGTTCTTGCTGGTTTGACTTCGATCGCGTTGATCGTGCCGGGGTCTGCGGCGCCAAGTGCGGAAGAGAAGGCGCGGGCGCGCGACATTTACAAAACCGTCGTCGAGATGGAGACGTCGATCGAAGGCGGCAAGACGCCCGAGATGGCCAAGTATCTGGCGGATCGATTCCGCGAAGGTGGGTTTCCGCGCGACGATATTCACATTGTTCCGCATGAGAAGACGGCGGCGCTCGTGGTGCGCTATCGCGGCGACGGGTCGGGCGGCAAGCCCATACTATTGCTCGCGCATATGGACGTTGTGCCAGCGCACCGCGAGGATTGGGAGCGCGATCCGTTCAAGTTGATCGAAGAGAACGGTTACTTTTTCGGGCGAGGGTCTGAGGACAACAAGTCCGGTATCGCTCTCCTGGCCGCGACATTCCTCACGCTCAAGGCGGAGGGCTTCAAGCCGGTGCGCGATCTTGTCATCGTCTTTTCGGGCGACGAGGAGACTTCCGGCAATTCGACGAAGTTCTTGCTCAAGGAACATCGGGACTTGGTCGATGCCGAGTTCGCGCTCAACACGGATGCCGGTGGCGGCCAGTTGAGCGAGGCTGGCGCACCGGTTTTCTACGGGCTCCAGACAGCGGAGAAGACGTTTGCGAGCTTCACGCTGACGGCGAAGAATCCGGGCGGGCATTCTGCGCAGCCGCGGAAGGAAAATGCGATCCTCGATGTGGCCGATGCT
>CAYXQB010000275.1:0-4487 GCA_964466435.1 uncultured Flavobacteriaceae bacterium
TTGGGCGTCGATGCGCTTTTCGCCACCGCCCATCTGTGCGGCCGCGCGGCGGCGCTCAAGTTCCTTGATGCTCTCGTGCATGCGTGCCCCTGGGACGAGTCTTGGCGCAAATCTGCACAGTTTGGGGGGGTGTGCAACCGCACAAAGCCCCCGTGCATGCGCTCATTGCGCATAACTTGACGCTGCGGCAGCGGTCAGCTGAGCAGCTTCAGATAGGCCTCCGCCGCCTTGAGATCCGCCATGCGGTTCGCGCGCGCCTTTTCCGCCTCGGCATCGCGGCCCCAAAGCTCGGCCTGATAGGCGGCATCGACCTCGGCTGCGGCAAGCGCTTCCTCAGCCGTCATCTCACCTTTAGCGAACGCTAAGCCCAGCACGGCCGAGCCCGTGATCGTGACGCCCACGTGCAGCGCTGTGAGGCGATGGTTGTCGAATTCCGCAATCGCATTCCAGAGCCGGTCAAGCGCATCCGCGGACTGTTGCACGTGCGCGATTCCCGATCCAATTTCGAGGTTCGCCCAATAGGTCTCCGCAGCCCAACCGAGCCACTTGTCCCAGGCCTCTTCCTGGCGCCGCACAAGCTCTGCGGGGCCCTCGGCCCGATAGCAGAGCAAGTCTGAGTTTGCGTACTTCGCTAGATCGTCGATCACTGCGTCCCGGTTTCCCGGCACACGGTCGATCGCTGTATACGCTAGTTTGGTTAGCGGCATCGTTTCAGGAACGACTTTTTCACCTTGCGCGCGCCACTCGTCGGCGATCGCATCTGCAAGCGCCCGCGCGCGCTCGATTGAAAGCTTGTGTCCGCCCGGTGTCTTTATCGGCCGGCCATCGAGCAGAATCTCGAACGGGCTAAACATCGTCCGCTCGACGTTGAGATAAAAGCGCGCGATGCCCTTCTTGCTCATTACTTCTTCCGTCGCATTGCTTTCAAAGCGGCGCGCCGCATGTCCGACATGCCGTCATGCGGACCAAGTTCGCGCCGCGGTGCGTCTTTCCAGAGGAAGTCGCCGATCTCCTTGTTCCGGTTTGGGTGCAGGGGATAGACGCACTTCGAGCGACTGCGGGATGCCTCGCCCACGACGATCAAGCCAACGGGCTTGTCCGTGTTGTTGATGAAGCAGTGCGCGATCCCCGTGTGGTCCGGGAAGCCCGCACCGTCGCCAGGCTTCAGGCGATGCAAGTGCCCGTCGATCCAGGCGTCGGGTTCGCCCTCGACGACGTAGACGAACTCCTCCTCGTCGAACTCCGCATGCGGCCATGACGACCGCCGCCCGGCCGGCAGCAGATCGTAACCGACACCGATCCGTGTCAGGCCCATGGTGACGGATAGATGCGCCCAATCGCCCATCTTCTCGTCGTCGCCCGGATAGGACGTTCCGGGCTTCAGGGTTTTGCGCCAATCGACGACGCCGGCTGGTTTGCGGCTCACGCGCCAAGTGTCAGGCGTTGCGCGCTTTCGTACGGCATCGGGCACTCCGTCATGGGGCCCGAGCTTGCGCTTCGGCGCATCGAGCCACAGGTTGCCGTTCTTACGAGCGGCTTCCGCAATTTCGCGCGTGACCGGGAAGTTGACTGTCGAGTTGTAACGCGACGTCTCCCCGATCGTCAGCATACGAACGGGTTCGTCGGTGTTGTTGATGATGCAGTGCGCGAGACCATCTCGCCCTGGCCAGCCCACGGCATCGCCCGCCTTCAGCCGGTAGAGATAGCCGTCGGACCAAAGGTCGGGTGCGCCAGCGAGGATGAACACCATTTCTTCCTCGTCGCGCTCCGCATGCGGCGGGGCCGACCGCCAGCCCGGCATGAGCGTGTCGTGACGGATGACGATGCGCTTCAACTCAAACGGCGTCGAGAACGAGGCCGGGCGCCCCATCGGCTCTTTGGTGTGCCAGTGGCGCATCGGCTCGGCGTGTTCGACTTCCGACCAGTGGCGGATAAAGGGCGGGCGCTTCGGCATGGATCACTTCCCGCGCCGCACGCGGTCCTTTCCGCGGCGGGCATGGTGCTGCGTGTCCTTCTTGTCGCGCTTGCGGTCGTTCGGGCGGTATTCCGCAACGCCGGCGGGCGTGCCTTTGTCCGCCTCGAAGTTTTCGAACGGATCGCGCTTGTCGTTCTTGTCGAAGCCGAACATGTCCCACACCTTCGCCATATGAGGCGGTAGCGGCGCCGTGACCTCGAGATAGGTGCCGCTCGGGTGGCGAATGCGCAGCGCGCGGGCGTGCAGCATCAGCTTCTTGGGGATCTCGCCGTGTGCACGCGCGGGCTCTTTTCCGTATTTCGGGTCGCCGACGATCGGCGTATCGATTGCCGCCATGTGCGCGCGCAACTGGTGCGTCCGCCCGGTCAGCGGCATGAGCGCGACCCAGGCCATCGTCGTCACGTGATCCAGCATGTCGAACAACGTGACCGCGGTCTTTGCGTCGTCCTCTTCACCTTCTTCCGCGATTCGAACCCGCTCGTTTCCGTCCGACGCCGCGCGCTTGATCAGCGCGCCGTCGATCTTGCCGCGCCGGGGCGTCGGCACGCCCGTCGTCAGCGCCCAGTAGGTCTTTCGCGTGTCGTGGCGACGGAAGGCCTGTGCCAACGCGGCCGCGGCGCGTGCGTTCAACGCCACGATCATCACACCGGACGTGTCGCGGTCGAGCCGGTGAACGAGACGCGGACGCTCCTCACCCTCTTCCACCAAACCCGGCAGCAGCCCGTCGATGTGGCGATCCGTCTTCGTGCCCCCCTGCACCGCCAGCCCGGCCGGCTTGTTCAGCACAATAACGTCGCGATCGCGGTGCAGCACCAAGTTCTGAATGAATGCGCGGTCCTTGGCCGGGAATGCCTGTTTCGGCTTCTCCAGCAGAGGCGCCTCGGTCTTCGGCAGCGGCGGCACGCGAACCGTCTCGCCGCCCACGACGCGATGGTTGGCCTTGACCCGTGCGCCGTCGACGCGCACCTGACCGGTGCGAAGCAGTTTCTCCAGCCGCCCGTGCGTGAGCAGCGGATAGTGGCGCTGAAACCAGCGGTCGAGGCGCAGGCCGTCTTCCTCAGGTTTGATCTTGCGCTGAACGACGCTCATGACGCGAAACTCCGCGCGACTGCGAGGCCGACGAACAGCGCCCCGATCGATCCTATGACCGATGCCGCGATATAGATCATCGTCGCGGCCCAATCGCCGCGTTCGATCATGACGGCGCTGTCGAGTGCGAAGGCCGAGAATGTCGTGAAGCCGCCCAGAATTCCCGTCGTCAGGAACGCGCGCATGTCCGGCGACAAATTCAGCGTCAATGCGCCGAGTTCGGCGAGCACCCCCATGACGAAGCAACCCATCATGTTCACGAGCAGAATTCCCCACGGGAATCCCGGCCCGATCCAGTGCGTGATCTGGCTCGACAAGGCATAGCGGCCGACCGCGCCCAGCGCGCCGCCCAAAGCAATCGCAAATACCGTTCCCATGGGGCGCGGTATCGCATGGGCCTTACGGGCGTTCAAAGCGGTATCTCCTGCGGCACCTGCGACCCGTTCTTCAGGAACGCCTCAACCAAGTAACCAAACCGCGGCGGGAAGATGGTTTCCGGCGTTGCGATGAGCTCCTCAGCGCTCCACCAGCGATGCGCGCGCATGACCTCCTTCTCGCCGTCGGTCCAGTTTGCGGTGTTCAGCGTCGCGGTCGGGCTTAAGACCAGAAAGAAGCGCTCAAGCGTTTTGACGGGCTCGCCTTTGAACGTGAGCACGTTCGACCCGAACCAGAGTTCGCGACCGTAGGTGCATCCGCCGATGCCGGTCTCTTCCAGGACTTCGCGCACCAGGGCGGCGCGCACGTCTTCGCCCGGTTCGATCTCGCCGCCGGGCGTGGCCCAGAAGCGGCGCGCGCTATCGCCGATGAAGCCCGCGGGCAAATGAAATTCGAACAGCAGAACGCGGTCTTGCGGGTCGAGCATCACTGCGCGTGCGGTGTTGCGTTCTCTCACGGCTTGCCCCGCAGCGAGGCCCAACGGTCGAGCCGCGCTTTGATCTCCTTCTCCAAGCCAAACTCGGTGGGTGCGTAGAAAGCCTCGCGGGGCATCTCGTCAGGAAAATAGTTCTGGCCCGAGAACCCTTCGGGCGTCTGCGGGTCGTAGACGTAGCCTTTGCCGTAGCCCAGGTCCTTCATCAGGCGCGTCGGCGCATTCAGGATGTGCATCGGCGGGCTTAGCGATCCGGTACGCTGGGCCGCCTGCATCGCCGCGCCGAACGCCGTGTAGGCTGCGTTCGACTTCGGGGCGCAAGCGAGGAAGATCACCGCTTGTGCGATCGCCAGCTCACCCTCAGGCGAGCCTAGGAAGTCGTAGGCGTCCTTGGCCGCGATCGAGAGCGTCAGTGCGCGCGGGTCGGCGAGGCCAATGTCTTCGACGGCCATGCGTACGATGCGGCGGGTGATGTAGAGCGGGTCTTCGCCGCCGGCGAACATGCGGGCGAGCCAATAGAGGGCCGCGTCGGGGTCCGATCCGCGCACCGATTTG
>CAYXQB010000276.1:0-4452 GCA_964466435.1 uncultured Flavobacteriaceae bacterium
CGCAGCGCCCAGCACGCAGATTGTGCGAAGCGCCCAGCCGCCCCCGGCCGAACGCACGTCCCCCGCCATCGCAGTATCCCCCACCGCCAATCTACCGGTCGCGGGCAGGCTTGTCAGGAACACCGCAATTAAGGATGACGCCGCAGAAATCGCCCGCGATGCGGCGCTTACCACGCGCTAGCCGCTCTGGCGCGCCCCCCGCGAGGAAGGCGCAAAGGACAAACGTCTTCTTGACCTGTTGCCGCAGGATACCGCCCGGCTGGCTGACGCCAACCGGAAGCCGCCATCTCGGCGGTTCCGTCGCCGCGTCTGCGCAACATGGCGTCACAGCGCGATCAGTTCAGCGAAGTGTGATTGGCGCGCGCGTCAGTTCGCGTCCTCAAGCAACCGCCGCGCGATCACCTGCGCCTGAATTTCCGCAGCGCCTTCGAAGATGTTGAGAATGCGTGCGTCGCAGAGCACACGGCTGACGGGGTATTCGAGCGCAAAGCCGTTGCCGCCGTGAATTTGCACGGCGTTGTCGGCCGCCGCCCATGCGACGCGCGCGGCAAGAAGTTTCGCCATGCCCGCTTCGAGATCGCACCGCCGCCCCGCATCTTTTTCGCGCGCCGCGTAGTAGGTGAGCTGACGCGCGATCATGATCTCGACCGCCATCGTCACGATCTTGTTCGCGACCCGCGGAAACCGGAAGATCGCCTTGCCGAACTGCTGCCGCTCAAGCGCGTAGCGCAAACCCAGATCCATCGCCGACTGCGCGACGCCGATGGCCCGCGCCGCCGTCTGAATGCGGGCAGACTCGAACGTCGTCATCAGCTGCTTGAAGCCTTGCCCCTCTTCGCCGCCGAGCAAATTCGCGTGCGGCACCTCGAAGCCGTCGAAGCCGATCTCGTACTCCTTCATGCCGCGATAGCCGAGAACTTCGATCTCGCCGCCGGTCATGCCCTTCGCCGGGAACGGATTGCCGTCGGTCCCGCGCGGCTTCGGCGCAAGCAGCATCGAGAGGCCCTTGTACCCCGGCGCGTTCGGATTCGTGCGCACGAGCAGCGTCATCAAATCGGCGCGCGCCGCATGCGTGATCCACGTCTTGTTGCCGGTGACCTTCCAAACGTCGCCGTCGCGCACCGCGCGCGTCCGCAAGCTGCCGAGATCCGATCCCGTGTTCGGCTCCGTAAAAACCGCCGTCGGCAATATCTCGCCGGACGCGATCTTCGGCAGCCAGTGCTTCTTCTGCGTCTCTGTACCACCGCCCAGGATCAGTTCGGCCGCGATCTCCGACCGCGTGCCCAGAGACCCCACGCCGATATAGCCCCGCGAAAGCTCTTCCGAGACGACGCACATCGCCGTCTTACCCAAGCCCGCGCCGCCGAACGCTTCGGGAATCGTGAGACCGAATACGCCAAGCGCGCTCATCTCCTCGACGATGGGCAGCGGGATCAGTTGATCTTTGAGGTGCCACTCGTGCGCATGCGGCGCCACGCGATCGACGACGAACTTGCGAAACTGATCGCGCACGAGCGTCATCTCGTCGTCGAGCCCGATCTCGCCGAACGTGACGGCGTGAGGGTGCTCGGCGATCTGCGCCGCGATCTGCGTCTTCACGCTGGCCTCGACCCCGCCCATCAGCGGCCCGACTGAACGAATATACTCGACGACACCCTCGCCGGAGACGCCGAAGTCGACCGGGCGCACGATCTCGCCCTGACTCATCGGGATGCCGAAAACGATCTGGTTCGCGTACTCGCTCACGCCTGCGCGCAACAGCAGCTGTTCGAACGCGCCGAACTTGCCCTCAGCCTGAAGGCGTTCCGCCCAACCGAGCATCTGGCGTTGCGCTTCGACATAAGTCCAAAGCCACGCCAGCCCATGGGCCTCGTGCTGCGCGTTGTCGATGCCACCCGCGTCTTTCACGATCGAGCGAACGCCGATTTTCGCTTTCAGGTACAGCGTGTCGGCGGCGGCAACGGCGGTACGAACGTAGCTGAGCAAATCGGCCGTCTTCATAGCGTCCTTCAAAGCAGTTTGTGCACCGCAACAAGAGCGCAATCACAAAGCTCCTGCAACGCCTATCGTGCGCTCAACCCGCGACCGATTTCCAAAGCGCCTGTGTGTGTTCCCACACCCAAGGCAGCACTTCCGTAACGACGAGATGCAATCCCAGATACCCGACATAGAGCGCAAACGCCGATACCAACATGCCCACGAGAACGAGCAACCCGTCGCGCTCGATAATTGCAATCGCCATGAATGCAATGGCGACACCCGGCATGAAATTTGTTCCCGGCCCCGGCAACGCAATCACGAGCGCCAGCACAAACACGAGCAGCCCGAGAAGCCGTTCGGCAAACCGCCCAGTCAGAAACAACAGGCGAGGCTTGCAAATCGTTTCGACCCAGCGCATCGCCGGGACCGCCCGCTGGATCGTCGCCAACAAATCGGTCCTCGCGAAGCTGCGCTGAGAGATACCCTTCGGCAGCCACGGCGTCCGAGAGCCGACGAACATCTGCAGCCCGAAGAAGAGCAACGGGATCGCTGTGATGGTGGCGAGCCCTGGCACGAGCGCGATCGCGCTCAACACGCCGAATAACAAAAGCACAAAGCCGAAGCTCCGCTCGCCCAACCCGTCCATCAAATCCTGCAACGTCATCTCCTCGCTGGGAAATGAACGCACGATTTCGACCAGCGCTTCGGACGTCGAACGGTGATTGGGTGAACTCATGGGGGCCTAAAGGGTCAAACGCAATAGGGGACGCTTCGCATCGTCGCGCAAGACCGCAAAGCCGAGGTGAGCGTATGTCGATTCCGGTCCATTCCACAACTCGCCCGGATCGTTCACCCCGCGCTTCGGAAACGCGTCGATCGACCGCGCGCCGCGCAACCGCAGATCGTCGACGACAAGCGCGAGCGCCTCGCGCGCCACGCCCCGTTCGCGAAACGCGGGCAAAATCAGAACGCAACCGATCATCCAGGCGTCCTCCTCCGACGAGACGCCGAATTGCGCGGCTATCTTGACGAACGCGTTGCGCTTCCAGGCTTGGACCCACCCGGCAAGCGCCCCATCGCAGTAAACGAGATAGCCGTCGTGGATGCCGTCGCGAAAGAGCTTCTCGCGCAGTTCGATATTCTGAGCCGCCGTCCGCTCGCCCCAGCCGTCCCACATGGGCACCCACCACGCGACGCAGTGGCACCAGCCGTTGCCGGTCGCCTCGCAGTGAATGCGCGCGAACTCGCTCTCCGTATTGCGGGAAAGTCGCTTGATGGTGACGTCGGGGGCAAGGCTCATCGCCCCCCAAACTTAGCGCTTGCCGGCTTCGACCGCATCCTCAAACGTGCGCATGCCGGTCTTCACGGCGTTGACGAGCACGGCCATGTTGCCGGGCAAGTGCTCGTTCTTCCACATCTTGGTGTGCGCCTTGGGGATGTCGTTCCACGAGAACACTTCCGACATGCACGGATCGATGCGCCGCTCGACGACCAGGCGGTTCGCCTGGGAGGCCTGCTGCAGGTTGGCGAAATGCGAGCCCTGAATGCGCTTCTGGCGCATCCACACATAGCGCGCGTCGAACGTGATGTTGTAGCCGGTCGTGCCCGCGCAGAAGACAACCATGCCCCCGCGCTTCACGACCAGGCACGAAACTGGAAACGTTGCCTCGCCCGGATGTTCGAACACGAAGTCGACGTCGTTGCCTTTGCCGGTGATGTCCCAGATCGCCTTGCCGAATTTGCGCGCTTCCTTCGTCCAAGCGTCGTACTCGGGCGTGCCGACTTGCGGCATGGCGCCCCAGCATTTGAAATCCTTGCGGTTGATGACACCCTTAGCGCCAAGGCTCATCACGAAATCGCGTTTCGCATCGTCGGAGATCACGCCGATCGCATTCGCACCCGACACCGCACAAAGCTGCACGGCGAACGAACCCAAGCCGCCGGATGCGCCCCACACGAGCACGTTGTGCCCGGGACGCAGAATGTGCGGGCGATGCCCGAAGAACATCCGATACGTGGTGGCAAGCGTCAGCGTGTAGCAAGCCGACTCTTCCCACGTCAGGTGCTTCGGCCGCTCCATCAGCTGGCGGTCCTGCACGCGGCAGAACTGCGAGAACGACCCGTCCGGCGTCTCGTAACCCCAGATGCGTTGCGACGGCGAGAACATCGGATCGCCGCCGTTGCACTCTTCGTCGTCGCCGTCGTCTTGATTGCAGTGGATGACGACTTCGTCGCCGACTTTCCAACGCTTCACCTTGGAGCCGACGGCCCACACGATGCCCGACGCGTCGGAGCCGGCGATGTGATACGGATTCTTGTGCCCGTCGATCGGCGAAATCGGTGTGCCGAGGCCCGCCCAAACGCCGTTGTAGTTCACGCCCGCTGCCATCACGAGGACGAGCACGTCATGGCTGTCGAGTCCCCACGTCGGCACGACTTCGATCTGCATCGCCTTCTCAGGCTCGCCGTGCC
>CAYXQB010000277.1:0-3257 GCA_964466435.1 uncultured Flavobacteriaceae bacterium
GTTTGCTGAGCCGCTTGCAAGCTGATGCCATCGAGGGAGCCATTCTTGCCATACCAATAGGCGAGATCGCCGCCTAGGGCAGCATCATCCGCGCCTGAGAGATGGAACTGGAGAAGCGCGTTGGTGACCGCCCAGCTCGACAGGCCTGGGCTTTGCGTCCGTGCTTCGTCGAAGGCGCTCACCAGGCCGCGGAAATCGAAGGTCTGAACCTTCGAATTTCGCAGCGGGTCGGAAGAGGTGGCATCGAAAGCCGCGGTCGCGTCGATGATCATTTGCAGGTTGGCGACGTTGTCTTTCCCGCCGTACCAGTCCTTGAACAGTAAGCGGTCGTTTTCTCCTGCGTTGAGGATGAGATCGTCGCCCTCCTTTGCGAGGGAAAGATGTTCATAGTCGATCCCGCCGCCCATGGAAAGCGTGTTCACCGCACCGGATGCCGACATCACGATGTCGCTGCCGCCGCCGGCGTTGAACGCGATGACGTTCGCGCCCGCGCCGGTGTCGATCACGTCATCGCCTGCGTCTCCCGCGAAGAAGTCGTTGCCGTCGCCCCCCACGAGGCTATCGTCACCGGTGCCGCCGGATAGCAGGCTGTTAGACGAACCTGCGCGGAAGCTGTCATCGCCCTCACCGCCTTCGAACAGCTGCGTAATCGCTTGTGTTTCTACGCCGAATCCTGCCGAGCCCAGGGTTTGCCGAGCCGCTTCGAGGCCGACGCCTGCAAAGGTGCCGTTCCTTCCGTAGGTGTACGCGAGGTAGCCGCCGGCCGCATCGGTGTCGCTCCCCGCGAGACGGTTTTGGCTTAGCGCGCTCGCCAGGGCCCAGGCAGTGAGCTTCGGATCTACTGCGCGCGCTGCGTCGAACGCATTTACGAGATCGAGGAAACTGAAGGTTTGGATCTTCTGGACAAGCAGCGGATCGCCCGACGCCGGATCGAAGCTCGCCATGGCTTCGGTGATCACTTGCAGCCGGGCGATGCTGCGATTGTCGGCGGTCGTGGAATACCACCCGTTGAATGTGATCTGCTCTGATATTCCGGTCTGCGTATTGACGCCTACCTGCAGAATCAACGCAGAGCCCGACTTCTTGAAGGTCAGATCCTCGTAGCGGATGCCGCCGCCAAGCGAGAGGGTGTTGTCCGCTCCCTGGCTCGCCGCTACGGTGTCCTGGCCATCGCCCCGGTTGAATGCGATGAGATCGGCCCCGGTTCCGGTATTCACCGTATCGTTACCGCTGCCGCCGACGAACATCTCGTTGCCGGCGTTGCCGGCCAGAGCGTCGTTGCCCGAGCCGCCATCCAGCAGATTGCTGCCGCCGTTGTCGCGCAGGCTGTCGTTGCCCGCGCCGCCTTGCAGCACGTCGTTCGCAAGGTTCCCGGAGAGGGTATCGTTGCCGGCCATGCCTTCGAGCAGATTCGAGCCGCTATTGCCCGCAATTACGTTATCCAGCGCGTTGCCGAACCCGTTGAGATCTGCCGAACCGGTCAGAGTGAGCTTCTCGAGGTTGTCGCCGAGCGTGTAGTCGACTGCGCTCTTTACCAGATCGATCCCTTCATCGGCATTCTCTACGATCGTATCGGCCGAGCCCGAAATGACGTAGGTATCGTCACCGGCCCCTCCAGAAAGGACGTTGGCTCCCGCGTTTCCGGTCAGCACGTTATTCAGCGCGTTGCCCGTGCCGGAAATGGAATCCGTGCCGGTCAGGGTCAGATTCTCGACATTGTCGGCAAGCACGTAGCTCACAGACGCTTTCACGAGATCTGTGCCCTCGCTCGGGTTTTCGAAAATCACGTCGCTTTCGTTGTCGATCACATAGGTATCGTTGCCCGCGCCGCCGATCAGAATGTCGGCCCCCGAGCCGCCATTCAATGTGTCGTTGCCGTCTCCGCCCGAAAGAACGTTTGCCGCGATATTGCCGACGAGTACGTTATTCAGCGCATTGCCGGAGCCGTCAATTGCGTCAGTGCCGGTGAGGGTGAGGTTTTCGACATTATCGGAAAGCGCGTACGTGACCGAAGACTTGACCAGGTCGGTGCCCTCGTCTGGGTTCTCCAGCACTGAAACGCCCGCGTAGTCGATGATGTAGGTATCGTTGCCCGTGCCTCCGGCAAGCGTGCTAGGGGCGGCATTTCCGGTCAGCACGTTGTTCGCCGCGTTGCCGGTGCCCGTGATTCCCACGGTGCCGGTCAGGACGAGATTCTCCAGGTTCTCGGCCAGCGCATAGCTGACCGATGTCTTGACGGTGTCGGTTCCTTCGCCCGCGTTCTCGATCGCCGCGTCGCCCGCGTCGTCGATCACATAGGTATCGTTGCCGAGCCCGCCGATCAGCGTGTCGGCGCCCGCACCTCCGTCCAGCGTGTTGCCGGCCGAATTGCCGGTGATCGCATTGGCAAGATCGTTGCCCGTGCCGCGCAGTCCACCGGTCCCCGTGAGGACGAGGTTCTCGACGTTCGCCGAGAGCGAGTACGAGATCGAACTGCGCACCGTGTCGATCCCGTCCTCGGGGTCCTCTACGACGACGTCGGTTGCGGCGTTTACGACGTAGGTATCGTCGCCTGATCCGCCGACCATAGTATCGGCGCCGCCGCCTCCGTCTATGATGTTGGCGCCGCTGTTCCCGACAATCGTGTTACGGGAGGAATTGCCCGTACCATCGATGTCGGCATCCCCGGTCAGGGTGAGATTTTCGACGTTGGCGCTGAGCGCAAAGCTGGCAGAGCTTTCGACCGCGTCGATCCCTTCGTTGGGGTTCTCGATCACCTGGTCATTGCGATTGTCGACCACGTACGTGTCGTGGCCCCGGCCCCCCGTCATCATATCGGCGCCCAAGCCGCCGTCGAGCCTATCGTTCCCGGAATGCGAAACCAGAATGTCGTCGGCATCGGTGCCGATGATGGTCTGGTCCGGCGTCGCTGCCACCACGAGCCTGAAGGCAGTAGACGCGCTCAATCCCTCAATGTCCGTCGCGGTGACCCGGATGCGATAAGTACCCAGGTTCACCGCCTCCGGCATACCGCTGAATGTCTGTGTCGTCCGGTCGAAATTGAGCCAAGCGGGCAACGGGTCGCCGCTCGAGAGCGTCGCCGTATAAGCCAGGGAATCGCCAGGATCGGCGTCGGAAAACACCTCTGCCACGCTCAAGCTGAAAGGCAGGTATTCCGTTGTGGCGCGGTTTCCCACCGCGTGGTCGAGCAATGGCGCATGGTTGACCGAACCCAGTGAGATCGGCTGCACCGCCACGCCGAAATCAGGATCGGCTAA
>CAYXQB010000277.1:3357-4442 GCA_964466435.1 uncultured Flavobacteriaceae bacterium
TCGTCTCCTGCGTAACCAAAAATATCGTCGTCGCCGCCCAGGCCGTCGATAACGTCCGCGCCAGGCGTGCCTTCAAGATAATCGTCGTCCCCTGAAGGGATTCCCAGCGATCGGTTTGCTTCCACCGTGTCCGCATCCCACACCACCCCGTCCGCGAACTCGACCTCCGAGATACGGTTTTCGCTCGAATCGAACCAGTCACGGATGAAGATCGAATCCTGGCCTGCGGTAAACGTGAGATCGGTATCCCTACGTGCAACGACGATATCCGAGGAAACCAGCGAACCGGCGAACTTGATGCGGTTGAATCCGTGCCGGTCACGAATGCTGTCGCTGCCAAACCCGTCCTCGAACAGATAAGTATCGTCGCCGAAACCGCCGAAGAGAAAATCATCGCCGGAGCCGCCGACAAGCGTGTCGTCGCCGCGAGCGCCGTCGAGAAAATCACTGCCGCCCAGGCCGAAGATGAAGTCGCGTACGCTCGTGCCGAGGATGTCTTCGTCATCTTCCGTACCGGTGATCGTATTTGCCGGCACCAGAGCTACGAGCTCTTCGATCGTCAGCACAGTTCCGTCGCCCAGAACGACCTGCTCTATTCCCGTCCCCTGCTCATTAAAGGAGTTGGCCAGCACGATGCGGGCCACCGTGTCCGTTCCCCAGGAGAGATCGAGCACGTCGTAATCGTCTTGCAGCTCTTGCCCGAGCTCCGAATCGAGCTCCAGCGCCGAGAGCGAGACGCTGAGAGAAGCGAAGGATATGGCTGATTGCAGCTCAACGACATCGATGTCGTGCACAAGAATTTCGTCTTCTTCACCGGTGAAAAAGTCGATTCCGATGTCGAAAATCAGTTTGGCACCGCCGTCACCAGCGCCGACGCGGAAAACGTTGGCGCCGTCCCATCCGACCATCAGATCGGTGCCGCTCCCCGGCTGCATGACCTTGCCGTTGCGCAACACATCGTCGCCGGCGCCGCCGTCGAGCAGATCCCCGAAGATGAGCCGGTCGTTGCCATCCTCGCCATACTGGTTGGCCGCGCCCTCGATCCGATCATCGCCGTCGCCGCCCAGCGCGAGCCTTCCGCCGAC
>CAYXQB010000278.1:0-4389 GCA_964466435.1 uncultured Flavobacteriaceae bacterium
CAACACCTACGTCTACTTCGACGCCGGCGACTGGACCGCGACCGAAGCGGCCTTGATCGCGCGCGGCTTGAAATTCGAACGCGAGGCCGAAGTCGTGCAGCGCGAAGGAACCAAGGAACACGCGCTGCGCTTCTTCAAGGACCCCGACGGCAACGCGCTCGCCATCATGGGCTGGCGCGCGGCCAAATAGCGTCACGACTTCGTCTTCAAGAGCACGAGTTCCTCCGCCGCCGAAGGATGCAGCGCGACCGTCGCGTCGAAGTCGCGCTTCGTCGCCTTCATCTTCACCGCGATCGCGACGCACTGGATCATCTCCGCCGCAGCCTCGCCCATGACGTGGCAGCCGAGCACCCGCTCGCTCACCGCATCGACGACGAGCTTCATGAAGATCAGCGTGTCGCGCCCCGACATCGTCGCCCGCATCGGCCGGAACGCCGTCTTATAGATATCGACTTGTCCGACTTGCGCCCGCGCCTGTTCCTCGTTGAGCCCCACGACGCCGATCTCCGGCGTCCCGAACACCGCCGTCGGGATGTCGGCATGATCGACCGCCGTCGGCCGCCCGTTGAACACCGTGTCGGCAAACGCATGCCCTTCGCGGATCGCAACCGGCGTCAAGTTCACGCGGTCCGTCACGTCGCCGACCGCGTAGATGTGCGGCTGCGACGAGCGCGAATAGGCGTCCACTTTGACCGCACGCCGTTCCGTCAGCTCCACGCCGCAATGTTCGAGCCCAAGCGCCCCCGTATTCGGGCGCCGTCCAACCGCGAACATCACCTCGTCGACGACATGCTCCGTGCCATCCTTCAGCCGCACCCGCTTGCGCCCTGCCTCAGCCTTAATCGAGGCCACAACCGACTTCAAATGCACGTCGATCCCGCGCTTCTGCAACTCGTGCCGCATGCGCTCGCGAATCTCGTGATCGAACCCGCGCAGGATCTCCTCGCCGTGATGCACAAGCAGGGTGCGGCTCCCAAGCCCCTTGAAGATGCCGGCAAACTCGATCGCAATGTAGCCGCCGCCGACCACCATCACCGCCTTCGGCAGATGCGGCAAATGAAACGCCTCGTTCGACGTGATGGCGAGGTCGCCACCCTCGATCTCCTCCGGCACCCAAGCCCGCCCGCCCGTCGCGATCAGAACGTGCTTGGCCGTGATCGTCTTGTCCGACTTCAGCAGGTGCACCGTATGCGGATCGCGCATCACCGCGCGGTCCTCGAACAGCGTCGCCCCCGCGCTAGCCAGGTTCTTCTTGTAGAGCCCTTCAAGCCGCGCGATCTCGCGGTCCTTGTTCGCGATCAGCGTGGCCCAGTCGAACGTCGCGTGCGGCACGTGCCAGCCGAAGCCTGCCGAGTCCGCAAAGTCCTCCGAAAACCGGCTCGCATAGACCATCAGCTTCTTCGGCACGCAGCCGCGGATGACGCAGGTCCCGCCGGTGCGGTACTCCTCGACGACCGCCGCGCGCGCGCCCGCGAGCGCCGCGATACGAGTCGCGCGGACCCCGCCGGAGCCCGCGCCGATCGTCACCAAGTCGTAGTCGTAGTTCGTCATGTCTCTCGCCACTCAGATGCCGGTTCCCCGGCTTCTAGCACGCCTAAGGGATGAGAGACACGAGGGGCTTTAGAGCCCCGCGCGCTTCATCACCGCGTCCAGCGCCGGATCGATCGCGTGCGCGTACTTCTTCACGAACGCCAGCAACGCCATCTCGTTCTCGTCCACCGCGCCGTCGGCCAGAATGCGCGAAGCGACCCACTTGGCCTCCTCCGCATCGACCTGCTCGCGAGCCAAGCGCTCGGCCACAGCCTTGGTCTCGGCAGCAGCCTCCCGCTTCGCTTCAGTCGCGCCGAACGGATCGACCTCTTCCCACACCTGCGCAAACGGCACGTTCCCGCGCGCAAGCGATGTCGCAACCCCGCCGAGCAACTGACCGACCGAGCCGCGCTCGTTGAGCCACTTCTCGCGCGCCGCCGCTTCGTCGCGCGTCGGCACGACCGGCGCATTCATCGGGTTCAGCAAGTGGTTCGCGATCGCGCGCGTGAAAAAGTCCGTCCACGCCGGATCGTTGTGCCCGGCCTTCGTCGCGTCGTTCAGCGTGAACAGAAGGTCCGCTTCGCGGCGCGTAATCATCAGACAACCGTCGCCCGCCGGCGCATGCAGCGCCTTGGAGAGGATAGCGACATCCCCCGCCCCGATCGCCGCTTCCGGCCGGTTCGCGCCGAACGCGCTCTGCCGCGACAGCATCACGCTCTGACGCACCGCGTCGAGCACGAGCATCACGACCGCTTCCGGCACCTGGCGCGCCCAGTGCACGACATTGAGCACCAATTCGAGCTCCGTCTTCGCCGACACATGTCCGTCCGCCGAAACGTTCTCGATCAGATAGGCCGCCAGCTCGTCCGTGACGTAGCCTTTGGGCTCCGTCTGCCACACGAAATAATCCGTCAGCGCCTCGACATAGAGCCCCGCGAACGCCGAATCCTTCTTCGAGCACGCGCGGTCCAGCTTGAACAGCACGTCGGCGTCGTGTTTCGTGACCGACCCCTTCGAATAGATCATGCGGCGAAGCTGCATCGCGTGGCCGGCGTCGATCGCCCCCTTCGCGCGCAAATTTTGGTCGAGTTCGTCGATCCGAAGCGGCTGCGTCATCTTGCGTCTCCCTAAAAGCCTTGGCGAACGGCTTTGGGGACACTGTGCCAGAACCTCCGTTAAGGACACGCAAACCACGCGCGGAATTCTGCAACGACGAGTTGCGCGCATGCGATGCAAAATCGAATCCGTTAGATCCGTTAGATTGGCGGATTTCCGCGCCTTCATCCGTTTGGAATCCGTTAGACAACCGTTAGACATCCGTCTGTGACAAACCGTCGAAGCGGCGGAAACCCGCCCTTCAGCCGGACGAACACCCACAACCGCTACGCGAGCGGCGAAAGGACGGTCAGAGGTTTCGGAGATGTAAACGGGCATAGGAGTCGATCGGCGGCACGAGACAAAGTGTATCTTATACTACCACAAGCGGACGACCGTAACAACATCCCTCTCCCCTTGCGGGCGAGGCCGTTTTCGCGTTGAGCGAAAAACCGGCGATGGATCCGCTGAGTCTCCGCCTCAACCGCCGGTGCCGAGGCCGACTCGGCGGACCCCTCACCCGCTCGGCCTCGCCTCGCGTCCTCTCCCGCAAGGGGAAGATGAAGTGCTACCCTCCACCCCATGCCCAAGCTCCACCCGCGAAACCGCGACTTCGCCTGGCGCCCGAGCGCCGCGCCGCACGCGATCCTCACCCTCGCCCAAGCCGCGCAATACGACCGCGACGGCTTCTTCCTGTTCGAACGCGCGTTCGACGCGGACGAGGTCGCGGCCGTCATCGCCGCGATCGACCCGTTCGAAACCGAAGGCGAACGCTGGCTGAGAAACCAGCCCGACGGCAAATTCCTGATCGCCAAGGCCGACGCGATCACGTTCACGATCCACCTGGTCGCAAAGTCGCCCGCGCTAAACGCGTTCAGCCGCCACAACGTGCTGGCGCAGATCGCGCGCGACACGCTGGGCCCAAAGCCGCGCCTCTATTGGGACCAAGCGGTCTACAAAAAGCCGGGCAACCCGGAAGAATTCCCCTGGCACCAGGACAACGGCTACACCTACGTCGAGCCGCAACAATATCTCACCTGCTGGATCGCGCTCACCGATGCGACGGTCGAGAACGGCTGCCCCTGGGTCGTGCCCGGCCTGCACCGCTTAGGCACGCTCGCCCACGAAGCAACCCCGCTTGGGCAGCAGTGCCTGTCGAGCCCCGAAGGCGCCATCCCCGTCGAAGCCAAAGCCGGCGACATCGTCGTCTTCTCCTCGCTCACGCCCCACCGCACCGGCCCAAACCTCACGACCGCAACCCGCAAAGCCTACATCCTCCAATACGCCCCAGACGGCGCGAGGGCGTTTCCGGATGGCGGGAAGGAGGCGGTGCTGCAGGATGATGCGGGGCGGCAGTATTCGGTTTGAGGCGAATGAGATCATGACATGTCTCCCAATCCCGCCCCCCAGAGCGGCTCACTCTTAGTCAGCAGATCGATTCCTGCATCACCGCCAATTTTTTTACCAGCCGCTTAGTTTTTTGTTTCTGTGGCGCTAGACTGGGTTCGATAGCGCACTTGTAAGCGGGCGCCGCCGCAGTCCAAAAATACGTCGGGCGCAACTTGCGACCTCAAGGAGTTCTGGTGGCGCGTTCGTTTGTAGTTCGGTTCGGTGTGCTTGCGGAAGATGGTGCTCGCTCAGGAGCATTCTCGATCTGGGCTCCGAACAAAAAGAGCGAACTGTACATTGCGGCGCGCGGCACCGGCGGCATCATGAAGGCTGCAATTCACTACGAAGGTCAGGGCTCTAGCCCAAGGCACTGCG
>CAYXQB010000279.1:0-4378 GCA_964466435.1 uncultured Flavobacteriaceae bacterium
GACCGGCTTGAAGTAGTCGCCGAACGAGAAATTGCCGAGCATCTCGAAGAAGGTGTGGTGCCGCGCGGTGTAGCCGACATTGTCGAGGTCGTTGTGCTTGCCGCCCGCGCGCACGCATTTCTGCGAGGTCACGGCGCGCGTGTAGGACCGCTTCTCCGCCCCCGTGAACACGTTCTTGAACTGCACCATGCCCGCATTCGTGAACATGAGCGTTGGGTCGTTGCGCGGCACGAGCGGCGACGACGGCACGACCTCGTGGCCGTGGCGTGCGAAGTAGTCGAGAAACGTCGTTCGAATATCGTTCAGAGCGGTCATCGGCGGCTCAAGTCGTTGATTGAGCAGGTGTAATGGCCCACCTCCGCCTCTGTCCACTCCACATCGTGTCATCCCGGTCGAGGCTTAAGCCGAGAGCCGGGACCCAGGAGGCCAGGCTGAGCGTGTCACACCTGGGTCCCGGGTCTTCTCGCTGCGCTCGTCGCCCGGGATGACATGTAAAAACAGGACGGCCCGGACCTTGGGGGAAAGGTCCGGGCCTAATCTCTCCACTTTGGGGGGGCACTGAGGGGGTGGAGAGAATTTCAGTTGTTGAACAAAGCGGTGCCTATTCGTCGTCCTCGTCGTCCTTCTCGGGCGTCGTGGCCAGCGCGTTACCCAAGATGCCTGCATTTGCGCGCACGGCAGCCTCGATCTTCGCCGCGATGTCCGGGTTCTCGGCCAAGAACGCCTTCGCATTCTCGCGGCCCTGCCCGATCCGCTGGTTGTCGTAGGAGAACCACGACCCCGACTTCTCGACGATCCCGGCTTTCGAGCCCAAATCGATCAGCTCACCCGTCTTCGAAATACCCGACCCGTACATGATGTCGAACTCGACCTGCCGGAACGGTGGCGCGACCTTATTCTTGACCACCTTAACGCGCGTCTGGCTGCCGACGACGTCGTCTTTCTCTTTGATCGCGCCGATACGGCGAATGTCCAAACGCACCGACGAGTAGAATTTCAGCGCATTGCCGCCAGTCGTCGTTTCCGGATTGCCAAACATCACGCCGATCTTCATGCGGATCTGGTTGATGAAAATGACCATCGTGTTCGAGCGCGAGATCGACGCGGTGAGCTTGCGCAACGCCTGGCTCATCAACCGCGCTTGCAGGCCCGGCAGAGAATCGCCCATCTCGCCTTCGATTTCGGCCTTCGGCGTCAGAGCCGCGACCGAGTCGATAATCACGACATCGACGGCACCCGAACGCACCAGCGTGTCGGTGATCTCCAGCGCCTGCTCGCCCGTGTCCGGCTGCGACACCAAAAGCTCCCCGATGTCGACGCCCAGCTTCTTCGCATAGCCGATATCGAGCGCATGCTCCGCGTCGATGAACGCGGCAACCCCGCCCGCCTTCTGCACCTCGGAAACGATATGCAGCGTCAAGGTCGTCTTGCCCGAAGACTCCGGTCCGTAGATTTCGATCACTCGGCCGCGCGGCAAACCGCCGATCCCAAGCGCGATATCAAGGCCCAGCGACCCGGTCGAAACCGACTCGATCTCGGCGACCTTCTGGTTCGCGCCGAGCTTCATCACCGAGCCCTTGCCGAAGGCGCGGTCGATTTGGCTCAAGGCCGCTTCCAGGGCTTTCTTACGGTCCATATTGTCCTGCTGTTCTACGACGCGAAGTGCGGTGCTCATTGGGTCTCGGCTCCTTTATTCCACTTTGAGGTCTGCGGCTGCAACGCGAGGACATGTACGCCGTTCGTTCTCTTTCCGCAATGCGTAGTTAATATATTGAAATACAACAGATTTTAGACTCAAGTTCGGTTTTAGTTCGCGAAACCGCCCATCAAAAATATCCCCTTCGACAACGTAGAACAATTAAAGCACATTGCGTCCCGAGAGAACCGCGCTGTGGAGCGAACCCAAATGAAGAAGAAACCACCCGCCCCCCGCCGCCCGCAGGACGCCATGGCCCGCTTCGACCGCCTCCTGGCCAGCATGGCCCCGAAAGCCGCGCCGCCAACAACGGTCGCCCCCAAACGCGTCACCAAGAATAAACGCACGCGAAGGCGCGAAGACGCGACGTGAGACCCTCAAACGCGCGCGGCTTCGCGTGAGATCTCGTCACACCGCCGCCGCATAGTGTCGCCGCAACATGAACCCCATCGCAGCCATCGCCGGCAGTGCCAGCAGCACCGCCGCCCCAAGCGAAACGCCGGCATACGCAAACCCCGCCGCGATTACGCACACGGTGAAGCAGCCGACATCCCACCCCGACTCCGTCGCGATGTGAAATCGGAGCGGACACGGTGACGCCTTCGCCAAATTATAAACCGCCGTCATTAGCGTCGGCACATAGAAGCACATCGCAAACACGCCGGCCGTGTTCGCAGCCACAGCCACGCCGGGCGAGTCGAGGCTCGTCCCCCGCAACAGGATCGCCGCCGCCATCCCCGCAAACACGAAGACGACCGCCCGTGCCCCATGGCCCTGGTCGATCCCTTTGCCCAGCAGCATCCCGCCGGCGGCCCCCACAATGGCCGCGAGCGTCATCGCCCCGCCGAACGACGCATAGCTCTTGTCGAGCGCAATGAAGAGCGCAAACCACCACACCAGAACGAACGCCCCGGTAAACCACCCGTGCACGGCAAAGATGCGCGCACCGCCAAGCGCCTGTACGAACGCCCCCGGCGCCTCCGCCTTCACTGCAACGGCAGGCACGGTAAGCAGCGGCAGCACCGCAAGTGCCTGCACGCACCCCGCCGCGGCAAAGGTGACGAGCGGCCCGAACGTTAGAAGCCCCCACGTCCCCACGATAGGCGCGACGATCCCAATCGCCGCGACGATCGCCTCGCGTGC
The DNA here is from genome assembly GCA_964466435.1 of uncultured Flavobacteriaceae bacterium. Classification (GTDB taxonomy): domain Bacteria; phylum Pseudomonadota; class Alphaproteobacteria; order Micropepsales; family Micropepsaceae; genus SZUA-430. The sequence goes on from CAYXQB010000279.1 coordinate 2,840, forward strand.
GCTGATCTGATGACCGCGATGCTCACTGTCGCCGAGCGACGCGAAGTACGCATGATAGCTCGTCCAATAGAACGCATCGCCCACCGCCGAAAACACGCAGCGCAGGACAAGCGCCACCGACACCCCGTCGATCCAGCCCGACACCGGATACTGCGCCGCGAGCAAAAGCGTGCCCATAATGAGCGTCGCCTTCACCCCGAACCGCTTCGCGAGCGGCAGCACCAGCGGGCGCGAAACGAACCGCCCAAGCACGATCAACGCGAGCACAAGCAACGACTCCGCCGTCGAAAGCCCGGCCCGCACGAAGTAGACGAGCAAAAACGTCCCCGCCCCCGCCGACGCAAACGCCTGAATCGCATAATGCACATTGACGCGATTGACCGCGCTATTCGCCAAGTAAGCCATGAACCTGCCGTGGAATGAGGAGGCGCGCACGCGAACGCCCGCGAACCCGAACGGGCTCAAACGAGCAGGAGCTGAACATCAGCTAGCGAACAACACCACACATGCGGAGGGAATCTCTCTGACCTCTGCTCCAACTATGGCCCCGAGTCCGGCGCCCCGCAAGTGCGCCGAAGCCACAGCCAAATACGGTATACTCGCCAACGCATGGCCAACACTGAGACACCTCCGAACGCACCCGCAAACAAGATCATCGCGGAGCCGATGGGCTTGCTCCGCGTCGCCGCTTCTCTTCCCAGCGTCATCTATGCCGTGATCGTTGCGCCGAAGCCATTCTTCGGCGCAATCGGTGCGGCCACTCGTTTGAGCGTGCTCAACGCGGTCGCTTTCTTCGTCGTCACGATCACGCTTTACTCTGCGCTGCTGATCGCACTCGACCAAAGCCTGCTACATCTGAGGGGCAACGACGCGCAATCGTTCAGCTCATACTACGCGGAGCCGTTTCGACGCGAAGGCTTCCCGCTCGCCGAGGCCTTGGGCATTCTCGCAGCGCTCGGCGACATCGCCATCCAGCCGTTGCTTGCTGTTGCGCAATGGACGGCGTCCATCTGGATACTGGCGACCGCATTCATTCACACAGGCAAAATCGCCTCACCAAAAGCGATGCTCGTGGCAGGACTCTATGCCGCGGGCGCCATCATCCTTGTTTTCAGCGTCTTGAGCCTTCCCGCTGCCCACTTCGACCTAAAATTCAATCCACAAGCATTCATGGCGACGCCCGGGACGCTACTATACGACTTCACGCGCTTCGCGACCGCGGCCGGTCTCAACACGAAGTACGAGTTGATCTTCACGTACCTTTATCTCCGCGCCGTCTCTTTCACGACCGATCTTCGCCTGCACTGGGGCCTGGTGTTCACCATACTTGCAGGCGCCGTGATCATCCTCATACAGCGCGCATTCTGACCGCCACACCGGCGAACGCGCTTCAGCCCGCCGGCACACGCCTACATCGCCAAATGCGCCTTGACCTCTCGCGCGATCCGCCACGCGGTCTTGTACGTCACCGCGAGTTGCCGCTGCACTTCGCGCGCGGTCATCCGCTTATGCCCGACGCAGAAGAGGAACATCACATAG
>CAYXQB010000280.1:0-4338 GCA_964466435.1 uncultured Flavobacteriaceae bacterium
GACGGCGCGACCGCGGCCGAACTCGCCAAAATCTTCACCGAAGTCATCATTGCACCCGACGCCGACGAAGAAGCGCGCAAGATCCTCAGTGCGAAAAAGAACCTGCGTCTTCTCATTGCACACGGCCTGCCCGACCCGGCGACACCTGGCATGAACCTGCGCACGGTCGCCGGCGGCTTCCTGCTGCAGTCGCGCGACAGCGGCCGCATCACGGAGAAGGAACTGCGCGTCGTCACCAAACGCAAACCCCCCGACCGCGAACTGAAGGACCTCATCTTCGCTTTCCGCGTGGCCAAGCACGTGAAGTCGAACACGATCGTCTACGCGAAAGAGGGCGCGACCGTCGGCATCGGCGCCGGGCAGATGAGCCGCATCGACAGCGCGCGCATCGCCGCCTGGAAAGCGCAAGAAGCAGCGAAGGCGGCGGGCCTCACCGAGTCGCTAGCGAAAGGCTCAGCCGTCGCCTCCGACGCGTTTTTCCCCTTCGCCGACGGCCTCATCGCAGCCGCAGAGGCGGGCGCCACCGCCGTCATCCAACCTGGCGGTTCGATGCGCGACGAAGAAGTCATCGCCGCCGCCGACGAACGCAACCTCGCGATGGTCATGACCGGCATGCGCCACTTTAGGCACTAATTTTCCTCCGGTTGGTGTCCCAAAGACGCGACTGCGACACAGCTCGACACAATCTCCGCGCGAGAATTCGATGCGTCTTGGCAACACCAAGCAAGCAATCGCGCTCGCACGCGCGACCGTGATGTGACGCCGTTTTTGACTGGGCGTAGCGTCAGGCCTTGGGGCGTTAGGTCTAAAAATTGACCAACGCGGTTTGGTGGGAGATCTAACAATGAACCTGAAGTCGGGCCTGTTGGCCTCGGCGGCATCGGCCGCAGTATTGGCACTCGCATCGCCGGTTCAAGCAGGCGGCTACGTCACAATATTCGGCGGCTGGAACATCACCGATGACATCAAATCGCTTGCGGGCAGCAACGGCGATGTACTGACGTCGTTCTCGACCACCGTCAATCACGACACCGGGGGTGGTGGCCACCCACACACCTTCACGTTCAACTTCACCGCGCCTTCGACGTTTTTCAATAGCGGAGCGGCAGCTGAAGATGGCTGGGTGATCGGTGCAGCGGTCGGCGGTGACCTTTCGCAAATAATTCCGGGACTGCGCGGCGAGTTCGAGGCTTCGTACCGCCGCAACAATCTTGGTGCTGCCGCGGCCGCCGCGGCGGCAGCCGATACCGACACGGCTCAGCAATTCTTCTCGGCCCCCGTTGTGATAGACCACTCGTGTGGAATTACACCGCTCGCACCGCTGGTCGTCACAAATCCGCCACCCGCGCCATGTCAAGCCACGGGACCTGGTGGTTCAGGTACCTACGGATTCCGCGACACATTCTCGACGAGCAACGCCTTCGCCTCCGGAAGCGGCAGCATCCGTACGTTCGCCCTCATGGCCAACGTTTGGTACGACTTGCCGGTTGAAGGATTCACGCCCTACATCGGCGGCGGTATCGGCTACGCCAGCAACGAAGTCGAACACGGGCTGGTTATGAACGGCACGGGCGGCGACTTCGCCTGGCAACTTGGCGCCGGCGTGAACTTCCCGCTCACCGAGAAAATGTCATTGGGCGTAGGTTACCGATACATGGATGCGGGTGAGGTGGAGTTGGTACGATCGCCGGCTCTTGCCACGGGCAACTTGCTTGTAACCGACGTCCATGAGGTCAAACACCAATCAGTCCAGGTGAACCTCACCTTTGCCCTAGGCAACTAACAGGGCAAGCGTTGCTGTTATTGGAGCGCGGACCAACTGGTCCGCGCTTTTTTTTGACTTTCTTAGCTCAGCCCACAGCGGCCGCCCGCTCCGTCTTCACGAACAGCATGCCCACCCACCCGATCCCAAGCAGGATCAGGATCGAGGCAAGTCCGAGCGCGTTACTATGCGTCCACTCGGTAAACCGCGCCACGACGAACGGCGCAAGGAACGCCGTCGCGGTGCCCGACAGCGCGTAGAGCCCGAAGAACTCTCCCATCTTCGATGCCGGCGCGATGCGCGCCATCATCGTGCGGCTGTTTGCATACGCCGCCGTGATGAAGATCGCGATGATGGTCACGATCGCGACATAGATAATCTCGGGCCACGACTCGAAAAACGGAAGCCCGTGCACCGGCGGCGACGTTGGGTCGTAGGGAATGAAGAAGAGGATCGTATCCGGCCGCATCGACAGCGACAGCACGAGACCGACCATCGTTCCGCCGACCGCAATCAGAAGGCCGTTGCGCGAACCGAACTTGTGGTCGATCCATCCGCCGAACAATCCGCCATACGTTGCAAAGACCGAGAGGATGACGCCGTAAACCAGCAAGTCCTGTGTCGTCCAACTGAACGTCACAGCGGCGTATCCGCCGCCGAAGATCAGCACGGCATTGCAGCCGTCGTTATAGATCATCCGCCAGAGCAAGAACCACGCGACGTTGCGATAGTTGCGCAGGCTCTTGATCGTGCGCACCAGCGAGCTGAGCCCGCGCTTGACGGCGGCAGGCGGACCCAGCGCGACCTTCGGCTGGTCGGGCGTGAAGAAGAAAAGCCACGATCCGAACAACACAAACCAAATCACAAACAACGGGCCGACCATACGCTCCGGCTCGAACGCGGCTTTGTCGATCCCAAACCAAGGCTCCGCCGGCACAAAAGGCCAGGATTGCGTGCTCTCCTGCCCCGGCCAAACAAAACAAACGAGCATGAACACGAACAAGATCACACCCGACAAATTGCCGAGCGCGAGCGCCAATCCCGAAAGCCGGCCCACGCGATTGTCAGGTGCGATCGCGGGCAGCATCGCGTTGTGAAACACGGCCGTAAAGTCGAATGACACGATCGTCGCCACCAGCAGAACGCACGTGACGGCAAGCGAAAGTCCTGCCTCGTTCGGCATTGCGAACCAAAGAAGGCCCGCCGTCACGGCCAGCGAGATCGAGAACGCCGCCAGCCAAGGCTTTCGCCGCCCGCCGGCATCGGCGACGGCACCCAGCATCGGTGCGATGACCGCGATGATAAGTCCCGCGAGCGAATTCAAATCGCCCCACAGCGCCTGGCCCTTCACCGGGTCGCCGACAAGCTGCAGGTAAAAATAGGGTGCGAAGATATAGATCGTGATCAAAAGCACATGCGGGTTGCGCGCGCCTTCGAACCAAGCCCAAGCCCATTGCCCAAGCGGCGAAGCGCTCGTCCCGCCGCTGGCTGAGCGCTCGGCCGGCGTCGTCGTCCAACGCTCGACAAGGCTTGGTCGGGCAGGGGGCGCCGTCTCGTTCATGGAAAGTCCTGCGTTGACTGAATAGCGGTCCCCAACCTTACGCATGAAACCGCCGCGCAAGCGAGGGCCTTGACGCGTGCGGGACGTACAAGCTCCAGTGCACACGTGCGTCGTTCCTCAACACTCCGCCCATGACCATGCCGTGGGAAGCCGTCGCGGCCGCGCTCGTCGCCGCCGTGTTGCATGCAGGCTGGAACGCGGGTCTCAAAGCCGGCAACGACCGCCTGCTCGACGCGACTCTCCTCTTCGCAGTCGCCGGCGCGATCGGCCTCGTCGCCGTACTCGTCGCGCCGTCTATGAACGTGGAGGCGGCACTTTGGGTTTGCGTCACAGCAGCCCTCCACTTGCCTTACGTCTATTTCCTTGCCCGCGCCTACGAGCTCGGCGAACTCAGCCACGTCTACACGATCGCGCGCGGCACGCCGCCGCTTCTGATCACCGCTCTCGCTGCGCTGACGCTAGGCGAGATTCCGACCGTCGGCGCGGTCGCCGGCATCGCGTTCATCAGCCTCGGCATCTTGACTGTCGGCATGAGCCCCGGCGCTCACCGCGACGGGACATTGCTCGCCGGTGCCGTCGCCGTTTCGATCGCGCTCTACAGCATTTCCGACGGCATCGGCGTGCGCGCCTCGGGCAGCGCGCTTGCTTACAATGGCTGGGTCTTTTTCGCCGTTGGCGTCACCACATGCGTCATGGCTTGGATCATGCGGGGGGCAAAAATCATAGGCTACGCCAAGCTGAACTGGCGCCGCGCGGTTGTCGGCGGCGCGCTGTCGTTCGTGGCCTACGGGCTCGTTCTATGGGCGATGACGTTCGCGTCCATCGCGGGCGTCAGCGCCTTCCGCGAAACCTCGGTCGTCTTCGCGGCCCTGATCGGCATCGTCTTCTTCGGCGAAGCCGCAGGCCCCCGGCGCCTCATCGGCGCGGCCGTCGTCGCCTTCGGCGCGATTGTCCTGAAGTTGGCCTAGCTACGCCAACAAGTCGCGTATCTGCCCCGCCGCCAGCGTTAGCCGCG
>CAYXQB010000281.1:0-4280 GCA_964466435.1 uncultured Flavobacteriaceae bacterium
CGCGACCGCCAGGATGACGACCGCGATAAAGAGAAACAGACCAGTTCTATTCATTCTTTCTCTCCGTTTATGGCCGCCATGGGTGGGCCATGAATCCCCGATATCGCCGTGGAAGTTGCGTTGCCTACTTTGCAAGAAAAAAGGCAGCCGAGGCCGCCGTCCTTGCAAGTCCCTCACCGCACGCTCTCGCACGACTTGCGTAAAAGACTAACACCTCCCAATCGGGCAACAAGCGCGGCACGGCGGCACACCCTTGGGCGTTCTGACGCAGAATTGAGGGTTGATACTGGCGGAATCGTTAGGCTTTCAAACAATCGCCGGTTGATGAGCCTATTCGCCGCGCCTTATGCTGCGGTGCACGATCGCTGCGGGGTGGCGCGGCGATCTAGGGGGCAAGACGGTTAGCGATGAACGTGCACCGGAGCGCACTCTCGGACGAGGCGGGCGCCGCGCGCCTTGGTGCCGCGGAGGTCGAACCGTTCCTCGCCGAGAATCCAAACATCCAATACATCGACTGCATCTTTGTCGATCTATGCGGGAATGTGCGCGGCAAGCGAATCGCGAGCGACGAGCTACAGGCAATCTTTCAAAGCGGCATTCCGGTGCCGGGCTCCATCTATTTCCTCGACGCGCGCGGCGAGCCCATAGAGGGGCTGCCGCGCGAAGCGCAAGTGGCGGGGACAGCGTGGCCCGTCGCCGCGTCGCTGACGCGGGTCAGCTGGTCGCAGCGTCCGCACGGCCAGGTGCTTATGGCACTGCGCGACGCGAAGGGAGAGCCGTACTTCGGCGAACCACGCAACGTTCTCAAAAGGGTCGTGAGCAGGTTTGCCGACTTCGATACCGTGCCAACGGTGGCTATCGCGATCGACGCCTACATCGTCGAATCCGCAAAAGGCCTGCCGCGCGACCCCGCCACAATCGACGCGGAGACGCTCGAGGGGATCAAGGGCGAAATCGCAGCTGCGGCCGCGACCCAGGGCATCCCGCCGCTGACAATCGCGGACGGCCGTGGGGCCGGGCAAATCCGCATCGAAGTGAAGGCGAGCGACGATCCAATTCTGGCGGCGGATCACGCCGTGTTCCTGCGCCAAGTCATCCGGGCGGTCGCACGGCAGCGCAAGCTCGATGCGCTTTTCATGGCCAAGCCGTTCCTGGCACCGCCGGGCAGCGGCATGCGCGCCCGCGCCGACGTCCGCCGGCCGTCCCGCGAGAGCATTTTCGCCGGCGCCGAAGGCGGTCAGCTCGCGCGTTTTGCGGTTGGCGGCCTACAAGCCGTTATGGCGGAATCGATTGCCCTGTTTGCGCCCAACATCAACGCTGTCCGGCGGCACCAGGGCGCCGGCGCTCTCCCGCGCAACAAGCGCTGGGGCTACGCAAATGCCGCCACGAACCTGTCGATCGAAAGCGGGCCTGAAGGTGCCTTGTACGTCGAGCACCGCATCGCGACCGCGGACGCAAACCCCTATCTCGTACTCGCGGCAGTCTTGGCCGGAATGCACCACGGCATCAGCCAAAACATAGACCCCGGCCAGCCCGCCGAAGGTGGTGTCGCATCGTTTGTCGACCCTACATTCCCGTTCAACATCGACGCTGCGCTGGTCGCGCTCGAGAACGGCTCGGTCCTACGCGAATATCTAGGACCGGCCTACGTCGATCTTTACTGCGCCACAAAGCGTGCAGAGCTCGAGCGTTTCCGAAACTTCATTCCGCCGCACGAGCATGACTGGTATGCGTGAACTCGGCCTCTGCCGCGAGCGGCAAAACAAAATAAACGCTGGTGCCGATGCTCACTTCGCTCTCCATCATGAGCTTTCCGCCATGCAACTCGATCAGTGCGCTCGACACCGGTAACCCAAGGCCCATACCGCCGTTGTTCTGATGGCCGGCTGTTTCTGCTTTTTCGAATGGCTTCATCACCCGCGGGATGTCGTTGTCGTCGATACCGATCCCCGTATCGTGAATCCAGATCGCCACGCCATTGTCGTCGCGCCGCGTCTCGACCGTGATATAGCCATCGGAATTGTTGAACTTGATCGCGTTGGAAAGCAGGTTCAACAGCACTTGCTTGACCGCGCGCTTGTCGGCTCTCACGGCCGGAAGATCCGGTGTGTTGACGCGAATCTGCAGGCCCGCCTCGTCCGCCTTCGGCTTAATCGTCTTGATGGCGTCGTTAACAAGCTGCGACGGGTCCGCCGCCACGAACTCAAGCTCGATCTTGCCGGTCTCGATCCGTGCCATGCTCAGAACATCGTTGATGAGGTCGAGCAAGTGTTGGCCCGAGCGGTTGATGTCGCTCGCGTACTCCGCATAGCGCGGCGGCAACGGCCCCAACATCTCGTTTCTCATGACGTCCGAAAAGCCGATGATGGCGTTCAAGGGCGTACGCAACTCGTGACTGACATTCGCCAGGAACTCAGATTTCTCGCGACTACCTTCCTCGGCCCGGTCCTTCTCGGACTCCAGTCGCTTCGCCAACTCGCTCAGCTCGCGCGTTTGCGTTTCGAGAAGGCTGCGCGAGGCCTCAAGCTCGTCCTCGTGTGCCTTGAGCGCCGTGATGTCCGTCGCTACCGCAATCTTGCCGCCGTCGAGTGCCCGGCGCTCGCTGACCAGCAGCCACCGCAAGCCTGCCTTCTGAAGCTCGATCGTTCCGGTATTGCCGCTTGTGTCGAACATTTCGAGCGGCTGGGTTGAGGTGTCCGCACTTTCGCCGGGCGTCGCCGCGCGCTTGAAGATCGCCTCGCGGCTTTCCCCCGCCCGCGGCTTCTCTATGCCGTAGAACTCCTCGAACCGCTTGTTGCAGACGATCAACTGGTCGTCGCGGTCCCACAGCACGAAGGCTTCCGCCGCATTCTCGAAGGCAGCCTCAAGCACGCGCTCGGCTGCATCCACGCGCGCATCAGCCCGTTTCTGATCGGTGATGTCGATAACGATGCCCGACAGCCGCCCGCCCTCCGCGCGAAGTGTGCGATAGTGCTGCCCCTTGGCGCGCACCCACACCCAATGGCCGTCGGCGTGCTTGGCGCGGAAAGAGCGGTCGTACGAATCGGCGCCCGATCGCACAGAAGACTCGATCGCGCTCAGGACGTACCGGTCCTCGGGATGAAGGATCTCTTCCGCCTCTTCGAACGAAAGGATTCGTGGCTGCTTGCCGCGCCCAAGCAGTGAATTCATCGCGCCCGACCAGAATAGCCGCTTGTTCGAAATATCCCAATCCCAGATCCCGCACTTCGCGCCGCTAACCGCAAGTTCGAACCGCTCTTCCGTCCGCCGCAACACATTGTCGACGCGGTTGGCGCGCTCCATCTGCATCAGCAGCGCCCAGGCAAGGGCCGCGCCCAACGCGCTCGGACCGAAAATCATGATCGAGTAAAGCGGCAACGACTCGTACCAGCCCGACAACGCGTCGGCCGCGCGCGTCACGGTCACGAGCCTCAAGTCGTAGCCTGGGATCAAGCGCGTCGTCGTCAGGTAGTTCGACCCGCCGTCCGTGATGTAGCGCAGCGACGGCGTCGTCGAGACATTTGCCGGAATGGCTGAGGCTGCGCGCGCATAAAGCGTCTCGTCGATCGTCGTTGAAGCGATACGCCGCGTTTGCGCGTCCGCCAAGATCACGCCCACGCCGCGGCTGCCTTGAATGCCCTCAAGCAGGCTCGTCAGGTACTTGGGGTCGACAAGTGCGAAGACGAACTGGCCCGCGATGCTGTCGCTGCGCATCGCGATCGCAAAGGGCGTCTTTCCGAATTCGTTATCCGAGATCGAACCGGCGACGTAGCGCACGCTCTCCGGCGTTTCGGCAAGCTTACGAAGAAGAGTCATGTCGCTAAGGCGGCGAGGCTCGATCGGCGTCCCGTTCTTGTCCCAACTGATGTTGCCCAGCGCGTCGGTCGCGACGACGTTGATCAGAGCTGGATCCGTGGCGACCGCAATGCCCGGCGAGATGGTGCGCGACGAGCGCGCGAGCATCACCTGAGTGCGGTCCAACGCTCCGCCGACAAGCGCGCCTGAAACCGCAACAAACGATCGGGACTCCCGCTCGACTTGTTCGAGCGCAATCGCATGATCCTTGCGCAGTTGAATAGCCGCCGCGGCAGCAACCGAAAGCACGGTTGCAAGTGTCCCGAGCACTATCCAAATCGCCGTACGCCGTCTTGCCGTGATCCCCGACCATGCACCAAGGGCGCGTGGCGACGACTGACGGACCGTTGCTGTTGTGGCTAGTGCCATTTTTGATCGCTCAGACTCGAATCAGGTTCAGGGCGCGTTTATGTCGCGCGGTCTGG